>JAFTFT010000035.1 GCA_017458335.1 Oscillospiraceae bacterium | reverse complement strand
GTCCACATTGGATCAGGTTGGGACGAACAAGGCGAACATCGACACCCTCTACGGCTACTTCGAGGGCTCCGCCAGCTTTTCCTCGGTCCTGACCGGCTCCCTCGCCATCAATTACCACTACCTCGGCCTTGAAACCATCACAGTTGGAGGTGTAAACCGAAAACTGGTTACATGGACGTAAAAAATCCTCCGCCGAAGCGGAGGAAGGATTTTAACTCCAAGATATGGCAAGTTCTCTTTTGTTAGCAGCACAATCCGCCAGATAAAGATTAATCAATGTCTGATAAGGAATTCCGGAATGAGAAGACATTGTCTTGAAGTATTCTACGGTTTCTGCGTCGATGTTGATTGTGATCTGCTTCTTCAGCCGTTTCGCATATGGGTTCTTCTTGGCAGTGCTGAAATCATATTCTTCTCTCATGTTAATCACCTCATTCCCATTGTGATTCGTAGGATTTTTCCTCAGTTTTTGTCGCTTTTCTCGCAGATATAATTCTGATAACAGATTCGGATTGCCTGTAACAATGGCAAACGACCAGGAGATTTGCCCGCCTGCTAAACCCCAACAGAATAAACCTTTCCTCCTCTTCAGAATGATCCGGGTCATCAATCAGCAGCGCGTGTTCATCATAAAAGACCGTCTGGGCTTCTTCGAAAGAGATATGATGTTTTTTCTGGTTCGTTATGTTCTTGTTGGCATCCCATTCAAAAAACAGCTCGTCCATAATTATAATATAATTATGATACCATTATTTGTCAAGCGATTGTTTTGAATCGTGCCCAGAGGGCACACCATCATTCAACATTTAACATTCAAATTAACGGGAGGAAACCATTATGCTGACCTTATTGACCGCACAAGGCACCTCAATCTCCATCACCTGGATCGGCATCAGCGAGCTGGACGGCAGCCTTCGCTTCGAAGTCGCCGTATCCGCTTCCGATGAAGATCCCAATTCCACTTTTCACTCTTCACTTTCCACTTTGTTCTCGATCTTCTCCGATCCGGAACACACCCGCACCCTGACCCGCGTCTTCGACGAAGACCGCAAAACCTTCGAAGGCTATACAACCTTCAAAGGAATTGAACGCATGAGCACCGGCAATATCGTGATCCGGCTGCTGAAACAGTAAAAAGGCCCGCAGAATGTGCTGTTCTGCAGGCCAAAGAGTTTTCTTAACAGATTGTTAGGCGGGTACGCTGTCTCTGTAAAGAGCTTCCGGGGCAATATCTATTTCGTCGTTCCATGCAACAGCACACCCATCAGAATATGCTTGCCTGAAAAGCACATCATTCTGTAAAGGTGCGAAAAGATCGTATTGGAACAAGCCCCGCGCGTCATAGATGCGCCGCTCACCATTAGAAAACAGCAGTTTTAACTTGTAGTCCGGTAGAGCCTCAACTTCTTCCACACCAAAGACGGGAGCATCGCCGTAACAAACGTAGTCCTGTGAGTGCTCATCATAAACCATTCGCATCGTGCAGCACCTCCATTATCTCAAGGGCTCAATCTTATACATTGCCTGCTTATTCTGGCCCAGTTCCCAGTTGGCCTCCAACTCATCCCTGTGAAGAATTGCCCAGGCAACAACAAGCTGACGCTGTTTATTTGGAATGCTGCCTTCCATCAGCTCTCCGTCAAGGTTAAAAACAGCTCTGTTCCCCTGGTATGTAGCATGGAAATGAGGCGGGTTATGATCATCTGGATACATATAAATAATGATGCCATAGAACATACTGATTGAAGGCACAACCGTCACCACACTTTCTGAAAGTCTTTGAATATAGTATACCTTGGATTATGAAAAATAGCAACAAATAAAACCAGGAGAAAAACATCATGTCCAACACGCTTCTCATCTATAACCAACTCCGTGCCGCCGGCGTCTCCCGTGCCGGAGCACTCGGCCTGATGGGCAACTGGAAGGCCGAGTCCGGCCTGGAACCCGGACGCCTGCAGAACGACTTTTCCGCCAACCGCATCTATTCCCACGCCTATACCGCCGACGTGACTGCCGGCCGGATCACCCGTACGCAGTTTGCCCGGGATCAGAAGGGCTACGGTCTCGCCCAGTGGACCTATTTCAACTTCTCCACCGGCCAGGGGAGAAAGCTGGAGCTCTACGACTTCTGGAAGAAATCCGGCAAGAACCTGGATGATGTCTCCATGCAGGTCTCCTTTGCTCTGCATGAGCTGACCACTGAGGCCCAGTATGCCGGCCTCTGGCAGATCCTTCGGACGACGGACGACATCTGGACCGCGACGGACAAGGTATGCCGCCTCTACGAGCAGCCCTACTACTGCAACGTCGACACCCGCTTCCGCTACGCAAAGGAACTCGAGGCAGAGCTGTGGGAAAAAACCGAAGAAGAGCCCAGCGGAAGCGGGTCTTCTTCGGAGAGGACGAGCAGCGGAGTGAATGAGCATTCGACATGCCTGGCGGATGCGAATGATACGGAGCTTGTGAGGACGACTTGGCCGCCCCGCATGATCGACAAGTCCATGGCCGGCACGGATGTCGCGGTGGTGCAGGCGATCCTGACAGCCCGCGGCTATTACACCGGCCCACTGGATGGCATCTTCGGCGATGAGCTGGACGCGGCTGTCCGCAAGTTCCAGAGCGAGCATGATCTTGACCCCGACGGCGTCGTCGGCCCCTTATCCTGGCGTAAAATCTTATCTTTGGAGGAATGAACTGTGAAAGAATTCTGGAATGTGATCAAATTGGCTCTTGCCGCCGTCGGCGCATGGCTCGGCTACTTCCTGGGCGGAAGTGACGGCCTGCTCTATGCGTTGCTGGTCTTCGTGATCGTGGACTACCTCACCGGCGTCATGTGCGCCATCGAGGATCACAAGCTCAGCTCCGCGGTTGGCTTCCGCGGCCTCTGCCGGAAGGTGCTGACCTTCCTTCTGGTGGGCATCGCCCAGGTTCTGGATGTACATGTCCTGAACCAGCCCGGCGTCCTGCGTACCGCAGTCATCTTCTGGGCCATTGCAAACAATGGCCTCTCCATTCTGGAGAACGCCGCCCACCTCGGCCTTCCGGTTCCCGAACAGCTGAAAGCAGTGCTCGAACAGCTGCACAACCGCGCAGACAAAAGCGGTGAGACCAAAATCGCAGACGGAGAACCCCTCGACGAATAGCATATAGAACTACCGGCCCGTTGTGAGGTGTGAATCCCACAATGGGCCATTATTTTTGCTTTTTTTCGGTTTTATATTGCATTTATTTTTATCAATGTTATAATATTTAAGGATCTGATGTGCTTTACATATGCGATCCGACAATCGCCGATCATGAGGCAACGGTGAATACTGATGTGTGAAAGGAGATCATAATGAAGAAATTCCTGGCAATTCTCCTCTGCCTCCTTCTGGCCCTGCCCGCAACGGGCGCATGGGCGGAAAACAATATGATGGCAGACGGAACCTATACGGCCTCTGCTCAGGGCATGGATGGCCCGGTCGATATTGAGCTTACGGTCAAGGATAATGAGATTACCGAGATCACCGTTGTGGAAGACAACGAAACTGCCGGTGTCGGTGTGAAGGCACTGGAAATCATCCCGGCTCAGGTAGTAGAAACACAGTCTCTTGCTGTGGACAGTGTATCCGGTGCGACTATCTCGAGCGCTGCCATCAAGGCCGCAATTGCGGATGCAATCACACAGGCCGGCGGCGATGCCGCCGAATGGCGCGGCCGCACAATCGAAACCGTTAAGGAAGACGCTGAGTATGACTATGATGTCGTCGTTGTCGGTGCAGGACTTGCCGGGCTCACAACTGCGGTCAGCGCCGAGAGTGCCGGAGCCAAAGTCGCCTTGCTTGAAAAGCAGGGCATCATCGGGGGCACCTCTGTCTTCAGTTCCGGTAACTTCCTGGCTGCCGGTACGGAAGAGCTGATTCCGGATGTCGTAAAGGCATGGGATGCGAGAAATAAGCTTCAGGAAGTCAACAAGGTCAATATTGAGCTCGTTGAGAATCTTCTGAGCGTCAGCCCTGCTGTCCTCCAGATGTACAATGACATCGGTGTGGACTTCAATTATGATGATTCCACCTATACAGCTTCTCCCGTTCCTTCTGAGCGTGCGGTAAAGAATGCCTCCACAATTGAGATGGTTGATGTCGGCGTGAAGGCCAAGGGCTGCGAAGCCCTGATCGCTTCGATCGTTGATCGTCTGGAAGCAGACGGTGTGGACATTTATCTGAATACTGCTGCGACTTCTCTGATCACAGATGATGACGGCAATGTCACCGGCGTTGTCTGCGAGAATGAGAAGACCGGTACAAAGACCTTCCATGCGAAGGCGGTTGTACTCTGCACCGGCGACTATGCCCGCAACAATGACCTGAATGCCGAACTGGCGCCCGAGACTGTCGGCGAGTTCACCGCAACTGCTGCGAGCAACAAGGGCGACGGACTCCGCATGGCTGTTGAAGTTGGTGCAGGAGTGCATCCTTATCAGGAATCCCTGAGCGGTAACTTTAACGCCGATCCGTTCGATATGCCTGTTGTCGGCCAGCCGAATAACCAGTTCCCATATTCCATTCTTCTGGTAGACCGTGAAGGACAGCGCAGAGTAAGCGAAGCCAAGGGACCGCATGACCAGCAGGTATTCTTCATCTACGAAGATGAGCCGGATCACGGTTGGGCAATCATGGATCAGGATATTGCGGATACCTTCCTGAATCTCGATACCTATCTTGAGAAGACCGAAGCGGGTAATCCCTTTATCAAGGCATATAAAGCAGATACGATCGAGGAGCTTGCTGGCCTCATTGGCATTGCTCCCGATGCACTTGCCGGAACCGTAGCGGATTATAATGCCCTCTGTGAAGCAGGAGAGGATACCCAGTTCAATAAAGATGCCAAGTATCTCAACCCGATCACCGAGGGACCGTTCTATGCGGTGAAGGAATATGACATGACGCGTGGTAATTATGGCGGCATTCTTACCAATGCAGACTTCCAGGTCGTCACCGAAGACGGTGAGCCGATTCCCGGCCTGTATGCCACCGGCATCATCAGCTCCGGTGATTACTTCGGCGACTATTATCCCGGACGCGAGGCGCTGAGCCTTTGCGCACACGGCGGCTATATTGCCGGAAATAATGCCGCGGAGTTCGCCAGGTAAATTATAACTACAGCATAAATAACATGCCCACCTGTCAGCTCACAGACTGCAAGCCTCATGCAGTTTGATAAGCTCCAGGTGGGCAATTTGTTGCAATTAAACGGACGGTTCTCTCGTCTGATCAGAACATGATATCCTCATACCCGCCGTCGTCCATTACGACGGCTTTAATCTCTGATCGTTCAGCCGCCGGAACTTTGTCTTTCTCCAACTGGCAGGCCACGATCGCGGTCTCTTTCGTGTTACAGGTCCGGAGCAGTGTGATCGGCTCGGTGTTTCTGATGACTGCATACATTTTTAATTGACCTCCTGGTTGGTGATGCGTACAGGACGGAAGTATACAGAAGGAGGGTGAGCACAGGGGACGGTTCTCTGTGTGTACGAAGACATGGGCGAAGACAAGGGGACGTAGCTTTTTGCCTGGCCCGTGCAATAGCAAAGCTCCTCCCGAACCGCCCGCATCTCTCAATTTCTCATTTAACATTCTATATACAGGGAGGAACATCAATGAAAGACTTTTGGACCATCATCAAGGCTTCTCTCGCCGCCGTCGGCGCCTGGCTCGGCTACTTCCTGGGCGGAAGCGACGGCCTGCTCTACGCGCTGCTGGTCTTCGTGATCGCGGATTACCTCACCGGCGTCATGTGCGCCATCGAGGACCATAAGCTCAGTTCTGCGGTTGGCTTCCGCGGCCTCTGCCGGAAGGTGCTGACCTTCCTTCTGGTGGGCATCGCCCAGGTTCTGGACGTGCACGTCCTGAACCAGCC
>JAFTFT010000034.1 GCA_017458335.1 Oscillospiraceae bacterium | reverse complement strand
TAGAGTGTGCGATGCAAAAGCAATATGCATCACATACGAAACGGACGGGTGAACGAAGTTGGAACAGGAACCACAATCGGAGGCGGTTGTTTTTGCAGAAACCTGCAGAAGCAGCCGCCTTCTTTTTTTATGCGCTTTTTTAGGGGTTGCACGATTTTTCACGATTCTTTGCGCGTTGCCGGATATTGATATAGTTCAACACTTGCGCTTTTTCTGAATTTAGCAACGAAGAACACTTGCGCTTTACTGAAAAAGGTAGTATTCTATAGGCGAGGTGAGTGTAAATGTTTTTTGAACGTAAAATCTACCAGAAGTTTATAGCGTGGAAAAATGAAGCTCAAGGGCATAAGGCTTTATTAGTTGAGGGTGCAAGACGAATCGGAAAGTCAACAATTGTCGAGGAATTCGGAAAAAGAGAATATAAAAGTTATATACTCATTGATTTTGCGAGAGCTACAGATGAGGTCAGAGGTTATTTTTATCAGCATCTTAATGATTTGGACACCTTCTTTATGCTTCTCTCAGTTAACTACGGTGTTCAGCTCTATGATCGAGAAAGCCTGATTATCTTTGACGAAGTACAGCTCTTTCCCAAAGCTCGCGAGTCAATAAAATATTTGGTTGCAGATGGCCGCTATGATTACATTGAGACGGGATCGTTGATTTCAATCAAGGAAAACGTTAAGGAAATTGTTGTTCCATCAGAAGAGCGAAAGATAAAAATGTATCCGCTTGATTTTGAGGAATTTTGCGGAGCGCTCGGAGAAGGACTGATTATTCCTTATATCAAAACCTGTTTTGAAAAAAGGCAGCCTTTGGAACGAGGGCTTCATGATAAGGCCATGCTGCTGTTCAAACAGTATATGCTGGTCGGTGGAATGCCCAAGGCTGTAGCTGTTTTTCTTGAAGGAAGAAAGGATTTTGGAAAGGCAGATCTGGAAAAAAGGGATATCCTCAACCTGTACCGAGACGACATCATGAAAATCAAAGCGCAGTATAGGGCAAAGGTATTGGCTATCTTCGATCAGATACCCGGATTACTGTCACAGCATGAAAAGAGAGTTGTTTTTAATCGTGTCATCGAAGGCTCCGGCGCTGAACAATACGAAGAGACTTTCTTCTGGCTCTCGGACTCCATGATAGCGAATGAGTGCCGCAAATGCGATGATCCAAATGTTGGCCTTTCGCTTAATGAGTCGGATACCTATATCAAATGCTATTTAGGAGATACCGGACTCTTGGCCAGCCATGCCTTTGATGAAAACGAATTGCTGGAGAATGAAGTATATAAGCAGATTCTGTCAGGAAAACTCTCACTGAACGAGGGAATGCTGTATGAGAATGTAATCGCTCAAATGTTGGTTGCAAATGGGCATCGGTTATTCTTCTATACCCATTACAGCGAAGAAAAACACCGAAACGATATTGAAATTGATTTTATTATTTCAAACAACAGCAAGACCCGTTACAAAATGTACCCCATAGAAGTCAAATCCGGAAAGTCATATTCTTTGAATTCTTTGCTAAAGTTTAGAGAGAAATATAAGCAGAGGATCGGCGGTGTTTATGTGATTCATCCCAAAAACCTGATTCAGAAAGATGATATTCTCTGCATCCCACCGTATATGACGATATGCTTGTAATGGCACGGAAAAACGAACTCATACTTCACTAACTCGTAATCAATAATCTGACCTGTTTATAAGAATCTATAAGAGCCTATGTCTGCAATGTATTGGTTTTCCCGACCATGAAACCCTCGAACGACTGAAAAACTGCGGAAGAAAGAATACTTTGGTGCGTGAAAACGCCGGACCTGTGTCCGGCGTTTTTTGAATCGTCATAATGGCGTTGCTGGAAGCGCTTTTGTGTGGTATAGTATCCGAGGAAAGAAAAACGGAAGGAACCGATGATTCAACGTGAGAGGGGGAAGCGTATCATGAACAACGAAGAAGGCATCGTCCGGCTGGCCAAACCGATCAAAAGGAGCCTCCTGCGCCTGGTGTTCAGCCGTTTTTTTGTCATTGCCCTGCTCGCAGTCCTGCAGATCCTGATCCTCATCGCCGCCTATGCGTACTTCACGGACAAGCTGCCGATCCTGATCAATGTGATGCGCCTGTTCTCCCTCGGCATGGTGATCTACCTGTTTAACTGCAAGATGGACTCTTCGGCCAAGCTGACCTGGATGTTCATCATCGCGGTGCTTCCGCTGGCCGGCGCGGCCTTCCTGCTCTTTACCCAGTCGAACATCGGCCACCGGGTGGAGACGAAGCTGGTCGATGAACAGATTCAGCGCAGCCGCGGCTTCCTCGAACAGCCGGCGCAGGTCCTGGAGAAGCTGGAGCACGACGGCTCGGGCGTCGACGATCTCTGCCGCTATCTCAACCGGAGCGGCTGCTTCCCGCTCTTTGACCGTACGGAAGCCAGGTATTTCCCCATCGGGGAAACCATGTTCGAGGCCATGCTCGAGGAGCTGGAAAAGGCCGAGAAGTTCATCTTCCTGGAGTTTTTCATCATCCAGGAGGGCTACATGTGGGGCCGGATTCTGGACATCCTGACGCGCAAGGCGAAGGAGGGGGTCGAGATCCGGGTCCTCTATGACGGCATGTGCGAGATGTTCACCCTGCCGGTGAACTACTGGAAGCTCCTGGAAAAGGTGGGCATCCGGGCGCGGCCGTTTTCGGCGATCAAGCCCGTGGTCTCCTCCCACTACAACTACCGCGACCACCGCAAGATCCTTGTCATCGACGGCAGGGTTGCCTTCACCGGCGGCGTCAACCTCGCAGACGAATATATCAACCGCATCGAGCGCTTCGGCCACTGGAAGGATACGGGGGTCATGCTGAAAGGCCCCGCGGTCCGAAGCTTCACCCTGATGTTTCTGCAGCTCTGGTACGTCGGTGAGAAGGAACCGGACTACGAAACCTGGCTGAGAGAGCCGGCGGAGCTTCCCGCCGCGCTTCCGGAGGCGGAGATGGAGACGCGTGGATATGTCATGCCCTACTGTGACTCCCCACTGGACGGCGAAAAGGTGGGCGAGTCGGTCTACATGGACATCCTGAACCGGGCGACGGACTATGTCCACATCATGACGCCCTATCTCATCCTGGACGGGGAGCTCGAGACCGCCCTGCGCTTTGCCGCCGAGCGGGGCGTGGACGTGAAGCTCATCCTGCCGGGGGTTCCGGACAAGAAGGTGGCCTGGGCCCTGGCCAAGACCCATTACCGCAGCCTGACGGAAGCGGGCGTGAAGATCTACGAGTATACGCCCGGCTTTGTCCACGCCAAGGTTTTTGTCTGCGACGACCGGAAGGCCGTGGTCGGGACGATCAACCTGGATTACCGCAGCCTCTACCATCATTTTGAATGCGCGGCCTATTTGTATCAGACCGACTGCATCGCCGATATCGAAGCGGACTTCCTCCGCACGCTGGAGCGCTGCCGCGCCGTTACGCCCGAGAGCATCCGGGGCGAGCGGCTCTTCTACCGGCTCGTGGGCCAGACGGTCAAGTTCCTCTCTCCGCTGATGTGAGTCTGCGCCCTCCGCGCCGCGCCGGAGCCCTCGATTTCCGCATATAATTGACTGGAAAAACACGTCCGCCTGTGGTAAAATAAGGTTCGGGTGTTTCCCCGCGCCGCGGGTGCCGCTTCCGCGGCAAAACGGCGGCATACAGAGAAGGAAGGATAAACGGAAAAGAAAATGGAGAATGCTCATACGGGCTTTCGCCCGTCCGGTGAGAAAAGGCGCATCCTGCTGATCGAGGACGAGCCCGTCAACCAGGAAATCCTGAAGATGTATCTGTGCGGCAGCTACGAGGTGCTTTCCGCCTGGACGGGGGCGGAGGCGCTGGAGATGATCCATACCCAGTATGAGAGGATCAGTCTCATCCTGCTGGATCTGAATCTGCCGGATCTGCACGGTCTGGATCTGCTGCGCGAGGTGAAGTCCGACATCCGTTATGCCCGGATTCCCGTCATCGTCATGACCGCCGACAGCGAGGCCGAGGTCGAATGCCTGACCCTGGGGGCCATTGACTTTATCCCCAAGCCCTATCCTATGCAGAAGGTCGTGCTGGCCCGTGTCCTGCGCACCATTGAGCTGTCCGAGGACCGCGACATCCTCCGCTGGACCGAGCGCGACCAGCTGACGGGCCTGTATAACAAGGATTTTTTCTACCGCTACGCGATGCAGCTGGATGTCTATCACAAGGACGATCCCACGGACGCGGTCCTGATGAACATCAATCACTTTCATACCATCAACGACCGCTACGGCAAGAGCTACGGCGACGAAGTGCTCCGGCGGATCGGCGCGAAGCTGCTGGAACTGGTGAAGGAGACGGGCGGCATCGCCTGCCGCAGCGAAGCGGATACCTTCCTGCTCTACCGGCCCTGCCGGCAGGATTATGAGAAGCTCCCGGAGGAGATCTCCTCCTGCATCAACGAAGGGGAGAGCGAAAACCGCATCCGGCTCCGGATGGGCGTTTACTCCCGCGTCGACAAGGCCCTGGATATCGAGCGCCGCTTCGACCGGGCCAAGATGGCGGCGGATCTGCTGAAGAAAAACATGACCGGCTCCGTCGGCTTCTATGACGATTCGATGCACGAGGCGGAACTGTTGTCCGAGCAGCTGATCGAAGACTTCCCGGCCGCGCTCCGCGAGAAGCAGTTTGAAGTGTATTTTCAGCCGAAATTCAGCGTTAACCCCGGCGACGCGGCCCTGAGCAGCGCCGAAGCCCTGGTCCGCTGGCGGCATCCGAAGCTGGGCATGATCAGTCCGGGCCTGTTTATTCCGCTCTTTGAGTCCAACGGCCTGATCCAGGCGCTGGATTATTATGTATGGTCGGAGGCCGCGGCAAAGATCCGCGCGTGGAAGACCGGGCTGGGGATCACGCTTCCGGTCTCGGTCAATGTCTCCCGCGTCGATCTGTATGATCCGCGCCTGATCGAAAAGCTGCAGGAGCTTGTCGAAAGCAACGGCCTGAACCATCGGGATCTGCTGCTGGAGATCACGGAATCCGCCTATACCGAGAACGCCGACCAGATCGTGGAAAAGGTCCGGCAGCTGAAGAGGATCGGCTTCCTCATCGAGATGGACGACTTCGGCTCCGGGTATTCCTCCCTGAACATGCTCTCCACGCTTCCCATCGACGCGCTCAAGCTCGATATGCAGTTTATCCGCAACGCCTTCCGCGAGCGCAAGGACACCCGCCTGCTGGAGGCCATGATCCAGATGGCCCAGTCCCTCGGCGTCTCGACCATTGCCGAGGGCGTGGAGACCGCCGAACAGGTCTTCACCCTGAAGACCATGGGCTGTAACGTCATCCAGGGCTATTATTTTTCAAGGCCTCTTCCCGCGGCGGAGTTCGAGGTCTTCCTGAAGAAGCACCAGACGGGACCGTCGGAGCTCCGTACCGGACGCCCCCGGCGGGGGAGAGACCGCTTTACCTACAACGCGATGCACGACCCGCTGACCGGGCTTTATAACTACAGCGCCTTCGATATCCTCTTTCATGACGCCGACCATGACCATATCGCGGTCCTGATCGCGGAGATCGACGGCTATGCCCGGACCAGGAATGAGCAGGGAAAGGCCGCTGCCGAACGGCTGGCCTGCCGTGTCGCCGACGTTCTCCGGAAGAGCTTTCGCTCGGTGGATCATCTCTGCCGCCTGAAGGAGGACGAATTTGCCGTGATCATGTCGCGCATCACCTGCAATGACCGGGACCTGGTCTTCGGCAAGCTCGAAAGCCTGAACCGGGAGCTTTCCCGGGAGGCGGACGGGACCGGCCCGGTGATCCTGCGGGTGGGGGTGGCCTTCTCCGACCGCGAGAAGCCGGGCGGCGATGTCTTCGAGGACGCGGACACCGCGCTGCAGAGAATGAAAGAGGAAGACCGCACGGGCTATGCCGTGTTCTGAGCCCGGTTTCAAGCAAAAAACGGAGGGATAGATTACGATGAAACAGATTATGTTCAACAAGGACGAGGTCATCTGCCGCAAGGGAGAGATCGGCAGCTGCATGTACTGCATCCGAAAGGGCAGCGTCGCGGTGTATTCCGATTACGGCGCCGCCGGGGCAAGGAAGCTTGCGGAGCTGAAGGAAGGCGATTTCTTCGGCGAGATGGAATTGATTGAGAACGAACCGCGCTCCGCCACGGTGGTGGCGCTGTGCGACGGCACCCTGCTGGATGAGATTACGGAAAACACCTTCCTGGACTATTTCGAACACGACCCGGTCAAGGTCTTCATGATTCTTCAGCAGCTCAGCGCGCGCCTGCGCAAGACGACGAAGGATTACCTCGAAGTCTGCCACGCGATCTGTGATGTTGAGGATCTGCCGGAGGATGCCCCCATGGATCCCGAACTCCGGGCGCGCCTGATGGCCATCCAGGAGGAGTATATGATGCTCAGCATGTCCGGCCTCCGGTTTTATTGAGCCGGAGCGGAAGAAAGGACGGAAACGATTCATGAATCTTCATATGTTTAAGAAGGACGAGGTCATTTTCCGGCAGGGGGACGAGTCCCGCACGATGTTTGAAATCCGGAGCGGCAGGGTCGGAATCTACGCCAATTATCGGACGGAGAAGGAGAAGCAGCTGGCTGTCCTGGAGCCGGGCGAGACCTTCGGCGAGATGGGCCTGATCGAAAACCTCCCGCGCAGCGCGTCGGCCGTGGCCCTCGCGGACGACACCGAGGTGGAAGAAATCGGCGCGGCGGAGTTTTCGGATTATTTCGAGGAGAAGCCCGTTCAGGTCTTCCTCCTGGTCAAGCAGCTGAGCCACCGCCTGCGCGAGACGACGAAAAACTATGAGGAAGCCTGCCGCACGGTTTCCGAAACCGTCGAGGCCGGCCAGAAGGGTGAGGAGAGAAGCCGCGGACTGAAGGACAGGCTGAAGTTCTTTGCGGATGTCTACCGCGGCTTTGTAAACGGGGAAAAGGCGGACTGAGCCGTGGAGCTGACCGTTCTCGGAACCCGGGGCTCCATTCCCATCAACCGCTCCGACAGCATGATCTTCGGCGGTCAGACCTCCTGCTATATGGTCCGTGCCGGGGAGGAGACCCTTTTCCTCGACGCGGGAAGCGGCCTCATCAGCGCCCCGACCCACTTTGAGAAGGCGCCCTCGATTCTGCTGAGCCACTTTCATCTGGACCATGTGATCGGCCTGCCGATGTATCCGCGCCTGCTGGAAAAGGGGAGCGAGACGATCCTCTACTGTCCGGCGATCACGCTGCAGGGGGCCGAGGCGATTCTGGACGGGGTCTTTTCCCCGCCGGTCTGGCCCCTGCGCCTCACGGAGTATACCGGCACGCTCACCCTGCGGACGATGTCCCGGCGCTTTCGGATCGGGGACGTCGCCGTTGAGACCATGGCGGGCTGGCACCCGGACGGCGCGGTCGTCATGCGCCTGCACGCGGAGGGAAAGTCCCTGGTCTATGCCACCGACTGTGAGC
Organism: Oscillospiraceae bacterium; assembly: GCA_017458335.1. Taxonomy (GTDB): domain Bacteria; phylum Bacillota; class Clostridia; order Oscillospirales; family Oscillospiraceae; genus Limivicinus. The sequence goes on along the minus strand of JAFTFT010000034.1, from coordinate 10,640 downwards.
CGGACGAGAGGGGAATGGAAACGCTGGCCGCGTTCTCGAAGGACGCGGACCTGCTGCTCTTTGACGCCCAGTATACGGAAGACGAATACGGAAAGCGAATCGGCTTCGGCCATGCGACGGCCGCGGCCGGCCGGAACCTGATGGAGCGTTCCGGCGCGAAGAAGCTTCTGCTGATCCACCATGATCCGCAGAGAACGGACGCCGAGCTGCTGGCCGCCGAAAAGCGGGTCGGCCGCGACGACATACGTTTTGCCCGGGAAGGGGAGACCATCTGCCTATGACGGCCGAAGAAAGCAGAAGAATACGTGAGCTGGAGGAAGAAAACGCCGCCCTGAAGGCCCGCCTTCATGAGCGGGATGAGGCCATGCGCCGCACCCTGGCCAGTTACCTCTCCGATGAGGTGCTCGAGGAGGTTCTCGAGAAGGACCGAAGTGTCCGCATCGGCGGCGAGCGCCGCGTCGTGACCATGATGTTTACCGACATCCGCCGCTCGACCCAGCTCTCGGAGAGCATGAACGCCACGGACTTCATCGACATGCTGAACCACTACCTCGAGGAGATGATCGAGATCGTCAACGCCTGGCAGGGAAACATCCTGAGCTTCGTCGGCGATGCCATCGTGACGGTCTTCGGCGCGCCGCGGCCGAACGACGACGCGGCCAGGGACGCGGTGGCCTGCGCGGTGGCGATGCAGCGACGCATGCCGATGGTCAACGCCTGGAACGCCGAGCGCGGCTATCCGGAGCTGTCCATGGGCGTCGGGATCCATACCGGGGAGGCTATCCTGGGGAACATCGGATCCCAGACCCGTGCCAAGTATGACATGATCGGCCGGAACGTCAATCTGGCCTCCCGCATCGAAGGCTTTACGGGCGATGACGAGATCCTCATCTCGACCGAGACCCTGGAGGCGGCCGGCGACCAGGTGATCCTGAACCCGGCCGGGGAGCGCTGGGTCCGGCCGAAGGGCATCCAGACGGATATCCTCCTCCACCAGGTGACCGGCTACGGAAGCCGCCTGATCCACCCGGAGCCGGCGGCGTCGGATCCCGAGGATCCCGCCGCCGTGCCCGAGACCTTTGAATGGCGTGATCTGGATCAGGGCCGCTTCGGCCGGGAGGCGGAATGAAGCGGCTCCGCCTGGTCTTCGGCCTGTCGCTTGCCCTGATGCTGGGCTCCTTTTCCGCTTCTGCCTCGGCGGACTGCCGGATCGCGGTGGTCACGGATCCCCATTATATCGCCCCGGCGCTGACCGATGGCGGCCCCTGCTGGGAGCGCGTCCTCGCCGCCGGCGACAGCAAGTTTATGCCCTATTCCGAAGAGATCCTCTCCTGCCTGATCGAGGAGTTTCTGAACGCCGATGGGAAGCCGGACGCTCTGCTCCTGACCGGGGACCTGACCTTCAACGGCGCCGTGATGAGCCATGAAGCCCTGACGGAAAAGCTCCGGCCGCTCCTCGCGGCGGGGATTCCGGTTCTGGTCCTGACCGGCAATCATGATGTCTATAACGTGAACGCGGCCCGCTTCGAAGGGGAGAGCTTCACCCGCGTCCCTTTCGCCACAACTGAGCTGTTCCGCCAGATCTACGCGGACTTCGGCTTCGATGACGCCTTGTCCGTGGCGCCGGATTCCCTGAGCTATGTGTATGAACTGAAGGAAGGCCTGCGCGTTCTGATGCTGGACTTCAACACCCTGGATCACTTCTGCGGCGTTTCGGACGCGACCCTGGCCTGGACGGAGGCGCAGCTCCGCGACGCCGAACAGGCCGGCGCCGAAGTGATCGCCTGCGGACATCAGAATCTCTTCCAACACAGCCTCTTTACCGACGGCTATGTGATCACGGGCGCTGACCGCCTCGCGGACCTGCTGCGAAGTTTCGGCGTGCGCCTCTTCCTGAGTGGCCATCTGCATATCCAGCATATCGGCACCGAGAAGTCCCTCACCGAGATCGCCGGCTCCGCCCTCTGCTCCTGGCCCTGCCAGTACGGTGTGCTCACGTCCGAAGACGGAACCTGGTCCTACCGGACCCGCCGCCTCGACATGGCCGCCTGGGCGGAGCGCCATGGCAGGACGGAAGCGGTGTTCCGCGACTTTCAGAACGCCGCGGCGGACTACCTCACGGCCCATTCGAAGATCGCCCTGCCCGCGGATGCCGCCGAAGCGGAGCGGGAAAAGCTGCTGAACTGGATGCGGGCGCTGAACCTCGCGTATTTTGCCGGGGATCTGCGCAGCGTGGAAGCGGACGACCCGGACGGCGGCCTTGCCGCCGCGTGGCTCGCGCCGCAGGACCTGACGGCGGCCTATGTCGCAAGTGTCCTCGGGGAACTCGGAAACGATTATACGAGCTGGACGGAAGTCCCTCAAAGCAAACAGACGGAGGAAACAACATGGGAAACATCATCACCGTAAGCCGTGAGTTCGGCAGCGGCGGACGCGAACTGGGAAAGCGCCTTGCCGATGAACTGGGCTGCCGCTATTACGACCGGGAAATCGTCACGGCCCTCTCCGAGCAGACCGGTATGGATCCGAATTTTCTGGACCGCCAGCTGGAGAGCAGCTCGTCCCGTGCGCGCTACCCGATCCATTTCGCCCAGAGCTTTTCCCAGTTCGCCGCGGTGTCCGACACCGCCATGCACATTCTCTCTCTCGAGACGAAGCTGATCCGGGAACTCGCCGAACAGGGCGACTGCATCTTTGTCGGCCGGGCCGCCGACGCGCTGCTGGAGGAAAAAGATCCCTTCAAGCTCTTCGTCTATGCCGATGAGGCCTCCAAGCTTGCCCGCTGCCGCGCCCGGGCCTCCGAGAGCGAAAAGCTCACCGACCGCGAGATGCTTCGCCAGATGAAGCGGATCGACCGCTCCCGCGCCGAGTTTCACGACATTATCGCCACCCATCCCTGGGGTGAGAGGCAGGCCTATCACCTCTGCGTCAACACCACCGGTGTGAGCATCCGGGACCTGATCCCCGCCGTGGCGGAGTACTACCGCCTCTGGCGCCGCAGCCGCGAGGGCTGATCTCTCTCCGCCTCTGCGAGAAGATCAACGACGACCACCATACGATCACCCCTGACTGCGCCGATTTAAAAATACATTTCTCTCCCGCGCAGCGGAGAGAGAAATAAAAATAAAAAAATATACATCTATCCCCCGCGTAGCTGGGATAGATGTAAATAAAAGGAGTTGCTATGCAAGTAAGAGAGAATCTCATTCGCCTGTGCGAAAAAATCAACGACGGCCACTATACGATTACTCCCGACTGCGCCGAGTACAAGGTCTTCGAAAAGTGGATCACCGACGAGCAGATCGCGGTCATGCTGGCTCTGACCAGTATGAAGCCCGGTTTCGTCCCGATGATCGCCCGCAAGGCGGGGATGTCCGTCAAGCGTACCAGAGAGGTCCTGCACGAGATCACGGACATCGGCCTCTGTGTCCAGGTCATCGTGCCGAAGGTGGGGCTTGAGATCTACCTGCTGCCGCCCTATACGCCGGGGATTTTCGAATTCCTGCTCATCAACGAAAAGTTCTGCATCGCCCATCCCGAGATCGCCTATGCCTTCCACCAGCACGCCACCACCAGCCAGATCGAGCATGCGCCCAATACCCCGATGGGCGCCGGCATCATGCGCGTGATCCCGGTAGAGAGCGCGATCCCCGCCGGCACCGAGAAGATCGACAACGAGCGCTGCAGCAAGTACATCGAGGACAACGAAGGCCACCTGAGCGTGACCCCGTGCCAGTGCCGCCGGGTCCGCCGCATGATGAACGAGGGCAGCGGCGACCTGGACGAGGGGCTGTGCATCTTCATGGGCCACGTGGGCGACATGTTCAACCACACCGGAAAGGGCCGCCCCGTCTCCGTCGCCGAGGCGAAGGAACTCCTCCAGAAGGCCGAGGACCGCGGCTGCGTCCATCAGATCACCACCCTGCACCAGGGCGAGACCTTTGCCATCTGCAACTGCATGCCCGAGAGCTGTCTGGCCCTGGGCGTGTCCCAGTATTACAACACCCCTGCGACCTCGAAGAGCAACTACGTCGCCGAGATTGATCATGAAAAGTGCGTCGCCTGCGGCCAGTGCACCGACCGCTGCGCCAACAACGCCATCCAGATGGGCCAGAAGCTCTGCGCCTTGACGCCCATCGAGCATAAGCCCCATGAGCTCCCCGATGATATCGAGTGGACGCCCGAGCATTGGAACCCCGACCACCGCTCGAACCGTGAATATGTCGCGCCGGAGGGCACCGCCCCCTGCAAGACCGCATGTCCCGCGCATATCGCGGTGCAGGGCTATCTGAAGCTTGCCGCCCAGGGCAGATACCTGGAGGCGCTTGAGCTCATCAAGAAGGAAAACCCCCTTCCCGCCGTCTGCGGAAGGATCTGCAACCGCAAGTGCGAAAGCGAATGCACCAGAGGGAATCTCGACCGCGCGGTCGCCATTGACGAGGTGAAGAAGTTTATCGCCGACCGCGAGCTCGAGCGCGACACCCGCTTCGTGCCGAAGAAGCTCTATGACTTCAGTGATAAGAAGATCGCCGTCATTGGCGCCGGACCTGCCGGACTCAGCTGCGCCTACTTTCTCGCCGCCGATAACTACCGCGTGACCGTTTTCGATAAAAACGAGCTGCCCGGCGGCATGCTCCGCTACGGCATTCCTTCCTTCCGCCTCGAGAAGACCGTTCTGGACGCCGAGATCGACGTCCTCAAGGAACTGGGTGTGATCTTCCGCTGCGGCGTCGAGGTCGGAAAGGATGTTACGATTGAGCAGCTGCGCGAGCAGGGCTATGACGCTTTCTATCTCGCCGTCGGCGCGCAGAAGTCCGCCGCCCTCGGCATTCCGGGCGAGGACCTCAAGGGCGTCTGGGGCGGCATCGACTTCCTGCGTGAAGTGAACGCCGGCGCGCGTCCGGCCGTCGGGAAAAAGGTCGTCGTCATCGGCGGCGGCAACGTCGCCATGGACGTCGCCCGCACCGCGGTCCGCCTCGGAGCCGCCGTCACGGTGGCCTACCGCCGGAAGGAGAGCGACATGCCCGCCGATCCGGACGAAGTGGCCGAAGCCAGGGAAGAGGGTGTCCAGTTCCTCTTCGAGCATAAGCCCGAAGCCATCGAGGGGAAGAACGGAAAGGTAACCGCGCTCCGCTGCGAGGGCGACAAGCTCCTGAAGTGCGATACCGTTCTCGCCGCCATCGGTCAGCGCATCGACCTCACGGGCCTGGACCTCGGCGAGCTGAAGACCGACGAAAAGGGCCGCGTCCTGGCCGACGCCGTCACCTATCAGACCGCCCAGCCCGACATCTTCGTCGGCGGCGACGTGCTCACCGGACCGAAGTTTGCCATCGACGCCATCGCCCAGGGCAAGCAGGCGGCCATCTCGATCCACCGCTATGTCCATCCGGGCCAGAGCCTGACCCTCGGCCGCGACCGCCTGACCTATCACGCTTTCGACATGGAGAACGTGGACTTCGACACCGTCCGCCGCACGAACAGCGGTGATGCCCGCCAGGTTCCCGGCAAGTCCGAAGCGCGCGCGAAGACCTTCCGCGACGACCGCCTCACCTTCACCGAAGACCAGGTCCGGAAGGAGACGGCCCGCTGCCTGGGCTGCGGCGCGTCCTTCGTGGATCCGAACAAGTGCCTCGGCTGCGGCGTCTGTACCACAAGATGCAAGTTCGACGCCATCCACCTGCGCAAGCGCACCTATGTCGAGAGCATCGACTATTTCGATCGCCCGAAGGTGCTGCCGGAGTTCATCGCCGGCCGCCGCAAGCGCATCGAGATCCGCAAAGCCGCGGAGCGCTGATCTTCTCAGAACATTCTCATTCGGCAATATGCCAGGTCCAGGTCGTCCTGCGTGATCCCGAGGTAGCGTCTTGTCACCGCGAAGCTTGAGTGGTTATAGACCATCATGATCACTTCCGGGCGGATCTTTGCCCGGGACCACGCGTTATAGCCCCAGGTTTTGCGCAGACTGTGGCACCCGATATGACCGGTCAGCCGGAGTTCGGCCGCGGCGTTATGAACAATCCGCCAGGCCTGAACCCGGCTGATGGGCTTTTCGTTACGGCGGTGGTTTGAGAAGATATACTTTCCCCTGTGATGCGGGAAGTAGACGGAGAGCGCGTGAAGCGCCTCCCGGTTCAGGGCGATGCAGCGCGATTTGCCTGTTTTCCGTTCGGTCACGACAAGGTGGTCCCGGAAACAGCCGCGCTCATGGTCATAGACATCCTCCCAGCTGAGGGCCAGCAAGTCGCTCACGCGCAGCGCGGTGTGGGTCCCCAGCACCACCAGGCAATAGTTCCGCAGCTCCCCGCGCTTCAGGAAAAAGTTCGCCAGGGCCTTCAGTTCTTTCTGATCCCGGATCGGATCGGTTGCAACAGACATAAAAAAACAACTCCTTTTCATGTTACATTTGGTTAAAATCACGCTTAAAATCCACGTGACGGGTGTAATGTAACACATTAAGGAGTCTGTTACATCGGGGATTTGTGAAAGATCCCTATTCAGTTGGTCATTCGCGATCGAAAAGGATTGTAATCAATTTATCAATCAATTTGGTACTTGTAAAAAGTACAGGGCATGTGCTATAATTTATTAACTGTGGCAGTTACAGACTCCTTAGTCTGTTACATCGGGGATTTTTTGCGTTCAGGGGGAAGAAAAGTGGCCGTTTCGCTGTTTCCGCATAACCAGACTGCGTATGACGCGGTCTGCGCCATGCTGGAGAAAACAGGGAAGGCCGCTGTCATTCACCCGACCGGGACCGGGAAGAGCTTCATCGGCTTCCGTTACGCCGCGGATCATCCCGAGACCAAGGTTCTTTGGCTCGCCCCCTCGGAATATATCTTCAAGACCCAGATGGAAAACTGGTTCTCCGCCGGCGGCGATGAATTAAAGAACATCACCTTCCTCACCTATGCCAAACTCTCCCTCATGAGCGAGGAGGAAATAGGAGCATTATCTTCCGTCCCAGACAATTTATCATTTAACATTTATCATTCAACATTGATTGTTGCGGATGAATTTCATAGAGCGGGTGCAGCCCACTGGGGCCTTGGCGTACAACGGCTGCTTACCGCATTCCCTTCCGCAACAATCCTTGGCCTCACGGCGACATCGGTGCGTTACCTTGATTCTCAGCGCGACATGGCCCAGGAGCTCTTCGACGGCCACATCGCCTCGGAGATGACCCTCGGCGAAGCCATCGTCCGCGGGATCCTTCCGGCGCCGAAGTACGTCCTCTCCATCTTCAAATACAAAGACGACCTCGCGAAGTACGAGCTCCGTGCCCGCCGCGCGAAAAGCAAAGCCACCCGCGACGCAGCGGAAGAGATCCTCGAGAAGCTGCGCCGCGCCCTGGACCTGGCCGAGGGCCTGGAGGACATCTTCGACCGGCATATGGAAAACCGGAAGGGGAAGTACCTGGTCTTCTGCGCCAATGCCGAGCATATGCGCGACATGATCGCCCGTGTACCGGACTGGTTTTATAAGGTGGATGAACATCCCCATGTCTATTCCGCCTATTCCGAGGACCCGGAGACCGACCGCGCCTTCGCGGACTTCAAGGCCGACACCTCGGATCACCTGAAGCTCCTCTTCTGCATCGATATGCTGAACGAGGGCATCCACGTCCCCGATATCAGCGGCGTGATCCTCCTCCGCCCGACCGTCAGCCCGATCGTCTACAAACAACAGATCGGCCGCGCCCTCTCCGCCTCCCATTCGTCTCCATGTTCCCCTGTGTCCGTGCCCGTCATTTTCGACATCGTGATGAACATCGAAAACCTGTACTCGATCTCCTCCGTCCAGGAAGAAGTCGAAGCCGCTCTAAGCTACTATCGCGCTCTCGGCCTCTCGGATCAGATCGTCACGGACAGCTTCGAAGTGGTTGACGAAGTCCATGACTGCCTCGAACTCTTCGACCGTCTGAACGAGACCCTCACGACCTCCTGGGACATCATGTTCGAGGTTGCCCGGAAGTACTGGGAAGAAAACGGCGATCTGAATGTGCCGAAACGGTACATGACGGAGGAAGGCTATTCCCTCGGCCCCTGGCTTGAGACCCAGCGACGGGTCAGAAACGGACAGGACGCGGGGGTCCTGACGCCGGAGCGGATCCGCAAGCTGGATTCCCTGGGGATGCGCTGGGAGCGCCTGAACGACCTGAGCTGGGAGAAGCACTTTGCCGCGGCAAAGCGTTACCGGGAGGAGCACGGCGACCTGGCGGTCCGCTTTGACTATTTGACGCCCGACGGTATTGCCCTGGGCAACTGGATCACGGGCCTCCGCTCCGCCCGCAAGAGCGGCCTCCGGGCCTCTTTCCTGACGCCCGATCGCGTCGCCGCCCTGGACGGGCTTGGCATGACATGGGATGTGCCGGATTATCTTTTCGAACGCAATTACGCCTCGGCGCTGAACTATTACCGGACCCACGGTGATCTGGACGTTCCGGAAAAGTATGTCGATGAAAACGGCGTCCGCCTCGGCGTCTGGCTCAGTGCGATGCGTCAGAGAAAACGGCAGGGCCGGCTTTCCTATTCCCCGGAACAGATCGCAAGACTGAATGCCCTCGGCATGCGCTGGACCAACCGCCACAATGCCAGGTGGGAGAATGGCTTTGAGCACGCCCGGGAGTACTTCCATGCCAGGCACACCCTTCTGGTCCCGCCGTCCTATGTCTCCGCGGACGGATTCAAGCTGGGCGACTGGGTTGCGAACCAGAGGGAAAAATACCGGGCCGGGACCCTGGGAGAGAGTCAGCGTGACAGACTGGAAGAAATCGGTATGCCGTGGGAACTCCCGGATCCCTGGGAAGTCCGGTACCGTCTCGCGGAGAGGTATTACCGGGAGAATGGAAATCTGAATGTCCCGGCGAACTATGTTGCCGACGGCGTCTGGCTCGGACGCTGGCTGGACGAACAGAGAAAGAAAACTGACCGCCTGACGCCGGACCAGATGAAACGCCTGGACGCGCTGGGCATGAACTGGACGGGCAGGTTTGACGCCGCGTGGGATGAAACCCTTGAAGAAGCGAAGACCTGGCTGGAACGGGAAGGCGATATTCCCATGGACGCCGTCAGCAGGCGTGGCCATCAGCTTCGAAAGTGGCTGCAGGCAAACAGGCGAAAAGCCGCAAAAGGAGAGCTCAGTCCCGAGCGGGCGGAGAGAATCAGTGCCGTCGTCCTGCCGGAGAAGAAAAAGCCCCTCGCCGGAACAATCAGGCCGGAGCCACTATAATTGAACCACGGTATCAATCGTTCCTATTTCATTTATCATTTACCATTTGTACTAATTCCACTTTGCACTTTCCACAGTCCACTTTCTCGTAAAGGGGTGAGTCTATGAGAGGCCTGAAGCAGATCGAGCATTGGAAGATCATTGCCTTCTTCGCCGTGGTCTATGACTTCGCTGTTGCGCATATCAGCTACTTCCTGGCCCTCTGGCTCCGCTTCGACTGCAACTATTCTGCCATTTCACCGGTCTATCTGAAGGCCTATACCTCTTTCATCACCATCTACGCCGTCCTCGCAGTGCTGATCTTCCACTTCTTTCATATGCACCGCATCATGTGGCGCTACGCGAGTTTTGACGAACTGCTGCGGACCATCCTCGGCTCTCTTACGGCCTCCGTCCTTCACATTGTCCTCATCACGGTGCTCTACTGCCGCATGCCCATGTCTTACTATGTCTGGGGCAGCATGCTTCAGATGTTGTTTGTGGTGGGTCTGCGCTTCCTCTTCCGCTTCCTGCTCTTCCTGCGAACGCATATGTGGAAGAGGGGCGAGCCCGGCGGCCGCGTCATGGTCATCGGCGCCGGCGAGGCCGGAAGAATGATCCTCCGCGACCTCAAGACCTCCGACATGCTGAACGACAAACCCGTCTGTGTCATCGACGACAATCCCAACAAGTGGAACCGTCCCATCGAGGGCGTCCCCATCGTCGGCGGACGGGAGACAATCCTCGAGAATGTCGAAAAATATAAGGTGACGAAGATCTTCTTCGCCGTCCCCAGCATGCGGCGGGAGGACCGGAAGGAAATCCTCGGCATCTGCAACGAGACCGGCTGCACGGTCAAGATGCTTCCCGGCATGTACCAGCTGGTCAACGACCAGGTCACCGTCTCGGAACTCCGGGACGTCGCCATCGAGGACCTTCTGGGGCGCGAGTCCATCGCCCCGGATCTGAGCGAGGTTTTCAACTTCATCAACGGCAAGACCGTTCTCGTCACCGGGGGAGGAGGGAGCATCGGCTCGGAGCTCTGCCGCCAGGTGGCCGGCCATCACCCGAAGCAGCTGATTATCTTCGATATCTACGAAAACAACGCCTACGCCATCCAGCTGGAACTGAGAAAGAAATATCCGGACCTCGACCTCGTGACCCTGATCGGCTCCGTCCGCGACAGCCGGCGCGTGTTCCAGGTCTTTGAGAAGTATCATCCCCAGATCGTCTATCACGCCGCGGCCCACAAGCACGTCCCCCTCATGGAGGACAGCCCCTGCGAGGCCATCAAGAACAACGCCATCGGAACCTATAAGACGGCCTACGCCGCCATGGTGCACGGCTGTGAGCGCTTTGTCCTGATCTCCACCGACAAGGCCGTGAACCCCACCAACATCATGGGCGCCAGCAAGCGCATCTGTGAGATGATC
>JAFTFT010000033.1 GCA_017458335.1 Oscillospiraceae bacterium | reverse complement strand
TGGCTGCTTGGGTTTGTTTGGTTGGGGAACTTAACAATACACCATAGCAAGCAAAATTTGCTACACTTTTATTTTTTCGGAATCAGTTGCTGGCTGATTGCCATCGCGTCAGCGATTTGGTACAATAAATTACTTAATTTTTCGGGCGTGACGGGAGATTACAGCGATTCGAGGTTTAGGGAGAGAAACGCATATGAAAAATGGAAAAAGACCTGACCCGAATAAGGTCCACCCGATCATGGGATATGACAAAGAAATCTATGTACAGCCAACGATCACGAATCCCAACATTCTCGTTGGAGATTTCACCTATATCGCAGACTCGGAATTTGAGAGTCATGTAACACACTTTTATCCGTGGAGCAGAGACAAACTCATCATCGGAAAGTTTTGTCAGATTGCGGCCGGTGTTGAATTCGTAATGAACGACGCAAATCACCAGATGAACGCCGTATCTACATTCCCGTTCTACACGCTTGAAGGATGGGATATGGAGCCGCCTGCTCCATCGGATATGCCGTTCAAAGGCGATACTGTGATCGGTAACGATGTATGGATAGGTCAGAATACTGTGATCCTTCCCGGCGTTCAGATCGGTGACGGAGCGATTATTGGTGCCAACAGCGTTGTTGGCAGTGATGTTGATCCCTATACTATTGCGGTCGGGAACCCAGCTAAAGTCTTACGGAAGCGCTTTGATGATGAACTGATTGACCTAATGTTGCGATTCAAATGGTGGGATAGAAGTATTGATGAAATCAACAATCTCATTCCACTGCTGACATGCAGCGACTTGGAAAAGGTCAGGCGAGAGTTGAGAGCAAGGGTATGATCATCATAATTACAGGCGCATCCCATACTGGAAAAACGCTTCTGGCACAAAGGATGCTTGAGAAATACAACTACCCATATCTGTCCATAGATCATTTGAAAATGGGCTTAATCCGCAGCGGCAATACCAATTTGACGCCGGAAGACGATGATGCGCTGACTGGATATCTATGGCCGATTGTCCGGGAAATCGTAAAGACCGCAATTGAGAATCGGCAAAATCTTATTGTAGAAGGTTGCTATATTCCTTTCTGCTGGAGAAGGGATTTTGACGAGCAGTATTTACCATCTATCAGATTTATCTGCCTTGCAATGACTGAAGAGTATATAGAGGATCATTTCGAGGAGATTATAAAACATGAGTCGGAGATAGAATCGAGATTGGTTGCGGCAGACTGTACAGTTTCTGATTTGAAAAAGGATAACTGCAACATGATTGTTGGTTTTCAACGTGCTGGTGAGCAGGTCGTTTTAATCGATTCTGATTATAAAAAAGTGTTCTCAGAACTATTAACATGAACATTTCCACTTCACCAACCGCAGAGTCCCAAACCTGACGGTAGTAAACCACCCCGATTTTTACTACCATTTGACTACCATTGACGACCTCATCTTGCCGCATTTTGCCGCATTTCGGCTGAGTCATGACATTGTGACCCCGATTTTTAGGCGAATATACGCTTGGCAAATCGCGGCAAAGCGGGGCAGAATACGGCTTTTCAGGAGGCTGATCGCATTTGACTAAGATTCTTTTTGTGTGCCACGGCAATATCTGCCGCAGTCCCGGCGCCGAGCTCCTTCTTCGGGAGATGGCGAACCGGGCCGGGCTTCTTTCTTCCTTTGAAATCTCTTCTGCTGCCACCTCTTCTGAGGAGATCGGCAATCCCATCTATCCTCCGATGCGCGCCGTTCTTGAGGAACGCGGGCTGGACTGTTCCCGTCACAGGGCCAGGCGGGTACGCCGCAGCGATTATGACGCCTATGACCTCATCATCGGTATGGACGAAGAAAACCGCTGGGATCTCAGCAGGCTCTTTCACGGTGACCCGGACGGGAAGCTGCATAATCTCAATGAGTATGCCGGTCTGGGAGATCAGGACATCGCCGACCCTTGGTATACACGAGACTTTTCCGGCTGTCTGGAGGAAATGGAGCGGGCCTGTTACGGACTTTTTGAGGAATTGACCGGCGTTGTTTTTCTGGATTTTCGCCATTCTGCGGATATCCCGGCCCTGTATGAGGAACTCCGGTCAAAAATGGCATGGGAGCCCTGGTACGGAGAGAACCTGGATGCGCTTCATGATATTCTGACCGGTCTGCCCCACCGCGGGCGTCGGTTTGTCCTGCTGCTTCCGGAAACGGATGCTCCGCCCGAGGTTCGGCTCTACGCCGAGCGGATCCGCCGGGTCTTTCAGGATAGTGAAGAGGAGATCGTCGAATGAATCAGAAAAAGCATCCGATCGGGCGTTTTTTTGCCATTCTCGGCATCACGCTGCTCTGCCTGGTGCTCTGTCTGCTCGGGATCATCTGGGTGCTGGAGCGTGGTCCCTCTCCGACAGTGACGGGAATGTTTACCCGCTCCGTCCGTGAGACCAGCGCGATCCGCTGGATCAGCAACATTTTCCTGACCGATGAGGAGCTGAACGAATACAAGAGCGTCAGCACCGAAGATCTGGCTACCGAGAGCGTCAACACCTCTCTCATTCACGTGGAAAAGGCTGCAGAGCGCCGCGAATCCGGCGAAAGCGAATCCGTGAAGCTGATCGACATCGCAGAGGGCACCTGTAAGGGCAAGCTTCTGATCGTCTCGGATCCGAAGCAGGTGATCCTCGGCACATCGGACGAGTTTGTAAAACAGCCCGGCCTTCAGCTGACGGATATGGTGGCAAAATACAACGGCATTGCAGGCATCAACGCCGGCGGCTTCAACGATGAAAACGGTACCGGAAGCGGCGGTATTCCGCAGGGCATCGTCATCGTGGACGGGCAGGTCGTCTACGGCAACGACCTGACACCTTATCACCTGGTCGGTCTGGACCGGGACGGAATCCTTCACGTCGGCTCCATGAGCGGACGTGACGCGGTGGCGAACGGGATTCAGTGGGCGGTCAGCTTTGTGACCCATGACGGGCTTGCTTCTTCCCTGATCATCAACGGTGAAATCCAGCGCCAGAATCTGGGCGGCGGTGTGAATCCCCGTACGGCGCTCGGCCAGCGGGACGACGGTGCCCTGCTTCTGCTGGTTCTGGACGGCCGCAGCATCAACACACTCGGTGCCACCATGGAAGATGTCGTCAACATCATGCTGGAATACGGTGCGGTCAATGCCGGCAACCTGGACGGCGGTTCCTCTTCCGTTATGGTCTATGACGGCGAGATCGTCAATCACTGTGCCTCTGTCACAGGGCCCAGACGGATTCCAACCGGTTTCATCGTTTTGAAAGAAGGTGTGAGGTATGGCTGAGTACCATGGGGCGAAGAATTCCGTCTGGGGGCGATTCCTCATCGTCTGGGCACTGGTTCTGCTGTTGCTTGGCGGGGCAGGCTGTTATTTGCTCTATCAGTATCTCGGCGTATACGAGGTCACGAGACCCGATCCGGTGATGGATGATTTCATCAAAAACACCGACCTGAGCAAGATCATCGACATGGCGAAGGAAGACATTCCCTTCGAGCTGACGGAATTTGAAGATCCCCGCGAGCTGTATACCTCCTATACAGAAGCCATCGACCTCAGCCGCGCACTCAACTACCGTGTCAATTCCGACAAAAGCGAGCCGGAGCATATGGTATATGACGTTCGTTCCGGTCCCAACCTCATCTGCGAAGTATTTCTGGAGCCGGACGGCGATACACCGGGATTCAGCAGAAACTACTGGTCGGTCTCCGGCGTGCAGGCCGCCATGATCACAGACCTTCTCCCTTCGATCACTGCACAGGTGGAGACCGTATCCGGGACCGAGCTTTCACTCAACGGCGTCCCTCTGACAGATGACTGGCTCAGCGGCAAGCCGAAGGCGATTGAGGACCTGGTGAAATATGAGGCTGAGATGGAGACTCCACCACAGTTTCTCACATATGAAGTAGGTCCTCTCTATGGAGAGATTACCCTCACCGATTCTCATGGAAGCTCGCTTGCGCCGGAGGGCGATGTCCGGGACGGTCGGGTGGTTTATCAGACTTTTCAAGGAAAACAGGATCTGACCATCACCGCACCGGAAGACCTGCCGGTTTATATTAACGGAGTGAAAGTTTCAAAGGAGGACGCCGTTTCCTCTACACTCGGGGTATTTGATGGTCTGGATCTCTATACCGGCGGAGCAGACTGCCTGACAAACAACTACCGTATCGAAGGCCTCTATCAGACGCCGACGGTGATTGCGGTGGATTTAGACGGAATGGAGGTTACTCCCATTGCCACTTCCGGTGATTCTCTAACCTTCTTCCACCGCGGAGAACCGGAGACAGAAGCACTGATGTATTCCGTCGCCGAAAGTTTCTTCAATGCCTATATGGATTATTCCGCCCACGCCTTTGAATACACACGCTTTTCCAATCTGCTCAATCGAATTCTGCCTCAGAGTGACCTTTATCAGTATGTCCTTCGTTCCCAGGAAGCGATGTATTGGGCCTCCGGCACGCAGACGGAATATACCGACCTGCGTTATGAAAACTTCCACCGGATCAGCGATTACTGCTTCGTATGCACGGTCATCTACAGCGCGGATATGACCGCCAAGAACTGGTATGAGCAATACAGCTACAAGCTGGAAAACGCCTATGAGCTCTCCTTTGTCAGTACCAACGGCCGCTGGCTGGCTGCAGGGATGAACGTGATTACCGGCGCATAAAATCGATACAAGCGATAAGAACGCTTTCGTTGGTCCGCCTTGCAACGCAAAACAATAACACCTGTCTCACAATCGAGGCAGGTGTTTTTTGCGATCTTTTATTCTTTTCCTGTTTTTTAACCCTTGATCAGATTTCAGGGGACTTCCGGTCCGGTACGTACCTCACACCGGTCAGCGGCCGGATTCCAGGGCGTTGATCTCCTCGGCCAGTCTCTGAATCTGCAGCTCCAGATCTCTCAGCTGAGAGGGACCGGAAGTGGACAGTTCTTCCTTCTCTTCGCCCTCTTCCTCCGCAGCGGAAGGATAGACCGGCTCAGCTTCCGGAAGCGGTGCGGAGGCCCGCACATCCGTCCTGTGGGGCTCTGTCGGGAGTTCGGGCGCTTTCGCGGACCGGGTCCCGTATTCATCCTTGATCTTTTCCAGATATCCGCGCAGAAACCGCAGGTTCTCTTCCTCGCGGGACTGCAGAACACGCAGGCATTCTTTCAGCTGCTTATCGGCATTCTCCCGCTGCACTGTCACATCCTGTTGCAGCTTTTCACAGTGCGCTTCCGCTTCCTGTACGATCCCGTCCGCCCGGCTGTGGGCCTTGCTGAGGGTCTCACGGTACAGACTCTGCATGGAGGTCAGCAGTTCTTCGGACTGCATCCTGTTCGCCGTCTTCTGTCCCAGCTCCGAGCGCAGCTGCATCAGTTCATGCCGCTGTCTTTCATTCTCATCCACAAGATCGGCCGCAAGCGCGCGAAGCTCCTCCAGCACGGAATTGACCTTATTGATATTATAATATTTTCTCTTGGCCACATCGATATTGATTTGGTCAAAATAATCCAGAATCTCTGCCATATTCTCTTCGCCTGCCCTGTAGACTGTTCTTGATCTGCTTCTTAATAAAAGATACCTATGCCGCAAGCAACATCCCGAAGCAGTTTTCTCTGTGTCGAGCTGCATGTATTATAACAGATTCTCCCCTTCTCTGCAACCGGATTGATTACAGATCAACGATTTACCCGGGTGGTATACTATGAAGGACATCCTCATAAAGAAAAATGTGGAAAAATATGCCGGGATGCTGTATAATACTATTTGACATCCAAACAAGTATCATATGGAGGTATCTTATGAATCTTCTCAATCTCCTGCTCAAGTCTCTTCTCACCGACGCCAGTGTTTCCGCGCTGGCAAAGAAAACCGGTCTCAACGCCGGCTCTCTCAAGAAGCTGATTCCCCTGGCCGTTCCTCTGCTGCTGAAGTTTCTGACCAGCAATGCTTCTTCCGAGTCCGGCGCGCTGTCTCTGCTCGGCGCCCTCTCTCAGCACACCAATCAGAAGACCCTTTCCGACCAGATCGACGAAGCCGATACCGAAGACGGTGGCAAGATCATCGGCCATATCTTCGGTAATCAGTCCGAGGCGGTCACCAACCGTCTTGCACAGCAGTCCGGCATGAGCGAGCGTGATGTCAGTTCCGCCCTGGCCGGTCTTGCCCCGGCTCTGATGAGCGGTCTTTCCGCCGCAACACACTCTGTCTCTTCCGCACCCAAGGTGGATCTGAGCGACGGCTTTGATCTCTCCGACCTCATGGGCATGTTCGCCGGCGCTCAGCAGGCTCAGCAGGTTCAGGCCCAGCCCTCCGGTGGCAGTCTGCTCTCCGGTCTTCTTGGCGGTAGCGGATCCGGTTTCGGCGATCTGTTCGGTTCCCTGCTCGGCTCCTCCGCCCAGCAGCCCGCACAGGAGAATGATTTCAACGGCACCCAGCTCCTCAGCCTGCTCTCCGGGATGAGACGCTGATCCTTCCCCGTTTCTCTCCACAAACAGCGAAGCAGCCTCTTCAGGCTGCTTCGTTTTCTTTCTATATGCTTACTATATGCTTAAACGATTTCTATATTGAACGCTGTATATCCCCTTACGTACGTCGGGGTGTAATACTGGCAAAGCATTTTCATGAAGGACTATGAAAGCAAAGACTTCCTATTTCAGGAGAGCGGAAGCGGATAACGGGCTGCCAGCTTGCGGAAGCTGTCCTCACTGATCCCGTGCTCCATGGCACAGGCCTCCCGCTCGGCGGTTTCATCGTCGATCCCGGCATTCATCAGCATCTGCTTCAGGTAGTTGTGCTTCTCCAGCGTAAGCTCAGCCAGCGCAAGGCCCTCTTCCGTGAAGTGAATCATCTTATCCGAATCCATCGTGATCAGGCCCGCCTCAATCAGCTTCCCGACTGCGACGCTGACAGACGGCTTTGTCACGTCCAGCGTCTCGGCAATATTGATGGATCGGCAGTGCCCCTTCTCCTGGGTAATCATCAGGATCGCTTCCAGATAGTCGTCCCGCGCCTCATTCCGGAAATTTCTTAAATTCATGTGTACACCCTCTTCGCAAAAAGTCTTGTATCAGGTTAGACAATTCTACCATGATTGTCGTTTTTTTGCAAGTGCGGACTGAGTCCCACACCGGTGAGAAATCATCCTGCTTCAGGAGAAGGCCCCACAACAGGATAAAGGCTTTGCGCTGGAATAAAGGCAATGGCTCTTAGTCTTCCATGTTATACTGCATGAGTTCCTGTCCGTGAGTCTTTAGCCATTTCCTCGCCTCTCGATATCCGGGGAGAACGCGCTCCACCTCTGCCCAGAAGGCTTCGGAATGATTCATCTGCTTCCGGTGGCAGAGTTCATGCACCACCACATAGTCCCGCACCGTCTCCGGTGCCAGCATCAGCAGGCAGTTGAAGTTCAGGTTGCCTCCGGATGAACAGCTTCCCCACTTGGTTTTCTGGTGCCGGATGCTGATCCTTCCGTAGGTCACGCCGACCCGGGGAGCATAAAGCTTTGCCCGTTCCGTGAAGTCACGTCTTGCCTGTTCCCTCAGCGCGGAAAGCTCCGCTGCTGTCAGCGGCCGGATCTCGCTCCGCCGCCCGGCGGCAACAGAAAGCTTCCGTTGCTGCTTTTCGATCCAGTTCAGATGTTCCTCCACAAAGCGCCGGACCTCCTGCTCCCTCACAAACAGCGGAGCACGGACGACGACTTCGCCATTCTGCCGCACCTGGAGTGCAAGCGTTCTGCGTCTGCTTCGTATCACTGCGATGTTCATCAGGAATACACGTCGTTCGTGTCGACCAGGGTGATCGTGATCTCCATGCTCTCCCCGTTGCGCCAGATGCTCATGGTCATCGTGTCGCCGACCTCCAGCTCGTCCTTGATCCTGCTGATCTCTTCGGTGGTTCTGACCTCGTTTCCGTTGACCGCAGTGATGATGTCGCCGGGCTGGATACCCTTATCCTTCGCGTCTGAACCGTCGCTGACCGCCGAGACATAAAGCCCCTCCGGCAGCTCATAATGATCCATCGCGTTCTTCGGAATGGCGCCCACCGTGATGCCGATGGCCGGACGGCCTTTTACTTCGCCGTCCTTCAGAAGGGCGTTGGCCACCTTGCAGACAGTCGAGGAAGGAATCGCGAACCCGATACCCTCGATGCTGGAATAACTGGACATCATCTTCATGTTCGTGATGCCGATAACCTGGCCGTAGAGGTTAAAGAGCGCGCCGCCGGAGTTTCCCTCGTTGATGGCGGTGTTGGTCTGCAGCAGGGTCATGCTGCGCCCGTTGTAGGTCATGCCGCGCTCAATGGCAGAAATGATCCCGTCTGTCAGGGTGTTGCGGAAATCCTCTCCGAGGGGGTTGCCGATGGCGGCCACACGGTCGCCGACCCGGAGCTTGCTGCTCTCGCCCATCTCCGCGGCGGTGAGACCCTTGGCATCAATTTTCAGCAGTGCAATGTCGCTGATGCCGTCGGCCCCGATCAGTTGCGCTTCGTATTCGCTTCCGTCGTCCAGCGTCACCACCGCCCGGTCGCAGTCTTCCAGCACATGCGTGTTGGTCAGGACCAGACCGTCCTCACGGATAACCACACCGGAGCCCCAGAAGAAACCGACGTTCTTTCCCTTGTAGGCAGAGATCGAAACGATGGATGGCGCGCATTTTTCATACAGCTCCTGAAGGGTGAGCTCTTCCCCCTCCGCCTCCTGTAAGGAAAAGCTTGCCGCAGGACGGTCCTCTGTCCGGGGAATGTTGACCTCAGCCTTGCTGCTTTCCACATCCTCGTAATACTGCTCAAAGAAGTCCGCAGGGCTGTCCGGCATCTCCTCGTCATCCTCCGACGGGGCGTTGAAAAACGGAACGGTATCCTCACCGCCGTCGATCTGCCGGAAGGCCAAAGAGGAGGCAACAATCACCGCCGTCAGTATCACGACAAGGCCGGCAATGCGCCCCGGCGTCAGGCCGCCGGAATACTTCTTCCGGCGTTTTTTTTCCCCCGCTTCCGCCAGGCCTTCGATTCCGGCCACGGGCAGAGGGCGGGTTTCTTCCTCGGTGACGAGCGGCGCGTACCAGCTCTGTGTATTGTACCAGCTTTGATTCATGTTTTTTCTCTTCCCTGTTTCGAATTCTCCGCCAATGTGAGCGTAAACACAAATTCCGTCATTCCGTCTTCGCTGCGCACGGCGATATCCTCATCATGCGCGTTGATGATGGTCTTCACCAGATAAAGTCCCAGACCAACGCCCTCCTTGTCCAGGCTGCGAGACCGATCCGATTTATGGAAGCGGTCAAAAATATAGGGCAGATCATCCGGCGGAATTGTCTCACCGAAGTCCTTGACGGAGACATAGGCCTTGCCCATGTCCTTGTACAGCCGCACGATCAGGCAGCTGCCCGGAGAGGCAAACTTGATGGCGTTGTCCAGGAGGTTGTAGATCACCTGGGTGATGGCGTCCTTGTCCGCGATGACCATCAGGTGGCTGTCCGGGAGCTGCGGGTCCACATCCAGGTTCTTCTTCGTAGCCCGGCTTTCAAAGCTCAACATGGTCTGGAGAATGAGCTCGGTAAGGTCGAACACGCTTCTGCGAGAAGCATCCGCCGCCTTCGCCTTCGCCCGGGAGACATCCAGCATATCGCGCACCAGTCTGGAGAGGCGTCTTGTCTCATCGCGGATTGAGATGAGATACTTGCGCTCCTGCTCCGGTGGGATCGTCCCATCCAGGATGCCGTCGGCAAAGCCCGCAATGGTCGTCATCGGGGTGCGGAGCTCGTGCGAGATGTTTGCGATGAACTCGCTCCTGCGGTTTTCCGCCTGCTCGAGAGAGTCCGCCATCTTGTTGAATGAGTCGATCAGAGCGCCCATCTCGTCCGTGGTGTCGGCGGTCTGCTTCACGCGGACGGAGAAGTCCCCTCTGGCAAACTTCCGCGAGGCGGAAGCAATCTCGTCCAAGGGTCTGGCCATCCTTTTGGAATACACCATCACCATCAGCATCGCGATCAGAGAGACGATGGAGAAAGCCACAATTGCCCAACTCAGGTAACTTGTCCAGGCCCCCAGCATATGGGAGATCTCGGAACTGATGAAGCAGTAGCCCAGCAGCGTTCCGTCGGTCTCCGCGGAAATGGGTTTTCCGACCACATAGCGCTTCTCGGGATAGATGCCGTCCAGGGTCGTCAGCTGATCAAAGCTGCCGAGTTCCATCTGGCGGATGGTATCCGACGGGACCTGTTTTCCGATGTGTTCGCAGTGAGGCCGCTTCTCTGAGCAGGTAATGATCGTGCCCTCTTCATCCGTGATGAAAATGTGGTTCCCGGTGGAACCGGAAATTGAGCTGATCACCATGCTCATCGTCCAGTCGGAAAGCGAGTTGCCGCGGGCAACGGCCGACGCCGTATGGGCAACCTCGCCCGCCGCGGACATCATCCCCCGCCGATAGTCTTCGATCAGATAGGTTCGGCCGATCCCGACAAAGCTTACCGCCAGCAGCAGGAAGCTGAACGCCAGCAGGAGCGCGGTGGTGGCAAAGTTTTTGATAAAAATGCTCTTCACAGCACGATCACGCCTCAACACATGATGTTTCAATCATTATAACGAATCCTTTCGTTTTTTCAATGACCTGTTTGTGAATTCGGAAATCTGTGTCATCAATCCACATAGAGCACACGCTTCAGCCGGTGCCAAGAAAAGAAAAAGCCCGGCACTCATGCCGGGCTGCTTTCAAAACCGATTACCAGAGATCGACGCTGCCGGTCTCTTCTCCGCGTACCCAGTACGCCTTGTTCTGGTCAACTCTCACATAGATCTTGTCCACAGCGCCGACCTTCTCAAGGATCGCATCCGGCGTGATCTCGCCGCCGAGGGCGGACTGGATGATCACTTCTGCGGCTTTCTTCGAAGCGGGCTTCTTTTCCGCGGGCTTCTTCGCAGCGACCTTCTTTTCGACCGGCTTCTTCGCAGCGGCCTTCTTTGCGGGAGCCTTGACTTCCTTCACAACTTCGGGAGCCTTCTCAGCAACGGCCTTCTCGACGACGGTCTTCTCCGCGACGGCTTTGGTTTCAACAGGCTTTTTGGCCTCGGTCTTAACATCAGCAACAGCAGCTTTTTTCGGTGCCATTTTATACATTCCTCCTACATTTAGGTTACTTCAGGATTATAGCATCATTATATAGAAAAGTATATGGTACTTTTATACAAAAACTTCCAGATTCGTTCCTGTTTTCTGCCCGTTCATGATCACGGATGGGAAAAATCGGTCAAAATGGTGGGGTGGTATTTGGTCATATGATCCTTTTTTGCGTTCTCAAGGCTATACACACCGGGGAGATGGATGGTCTTTCGGCAATACTCGCAGTAAAAGGCAGAGACGTATTTCTCCCGTTTCACTCCCCCGGACACCGCTTTCAGCTTCTCTTCGTTCAGCTTTTCCATCATACGCTTCTCCTTTCACAGCAGGCTGAGCTGCTCCTCGCCTCTGTCCTCCATGGTCAGCGCCACCGGAGCTTTCGGGATCGCCTTGGCGCGGTAGCGGGACAGATCGGACAGATGCGCGGCTTCCGCCGGCAGGATTTCCGCGAGCTCCTTTCTCCCCCGAAGGCTCACCGCCGAGACCCCCTGGGTATTGCGTGTGGTCTTCAGGGCGACGAGTGAGCTGTTCACGACCAGGCCGCGGCCGTCGTTCGTCAGCAGGAAGAGGTCTTTTTCCTCCGTCAGATGCACCAGACCCACCAGGCGGCTCTTATCCGAGTATGCGTTCAGAAGCTTCTTCCGGTTGCCCTTGGTCTGGTACGACTCCAGCGGGATGTGGGCGAGCTTGCCGTTGGCAAAGGCCAGGATCAGGCTGCCCCGGTAGTCCCCCGGGTCCACCATGTCCAGGACCGACTCGCCCTCGTCCATGTTCAGCATGGTGGGCAGGAAGCTGCCCAGGACCGAGGCCTTGGTCGGCTCGACGTCGCTGAGGCGCAGACGGTAGACCTGCTGGCGGTCGGTGAAGATGAGAAGTTCGTGGTGGTTCGCGCTCTCCAGCTGGCGCCGGAGGCCGTCGCCCTCCTTGTACTTCTGCTCGGAGGACATGCGCAGGGACTGGGGCGTGATCTTCTTGAAGTAGCCCTCTTTCGAGAGGAAGACCGTGACCGGGTCCGTGTCCGGCGCCTCCTCTTCGGTGAACTCCGGCAGCTCATCCTCATACACGATGCCCGTGCGGCGCGGGGTCGGGAACTGCTTGTTGATCTTCTCGAGCTCGGCGATCAGCACATTCCGCAGACGGCGGCGGCTGTTCAGGGTGGCCTCCAGGTCCGCGATGTCCTTCTCCAGGGCGTCAATGTCCGAGGTGCGCTTGAGGATATACTCCCGGTTGATGTTGCGCAGGCGGATCTCCGCCACGTACTCCGCCTGGGGCTCGTCAATGCCGAAGCCCATCATCAGGTTCGGCACCACGTCCGCCTCGAGCTCGGTGTTGCGTATAATCTCAATCGCCCGGTCGATGTCCAGGAGGATGCGCTGCAGCCCCTGGAGCAGGTGGAGCCTGTCCTTCTTCCCCGCCAGCTCGTGGTAGATCCGGCGGCGGACACACTCGGTGCGCCAGGCGATCCACTCGTCCAGGATCTCCCGCACGCCCATGACCCGGGGGTTGCCGGCGATCAGAATATTAAAATTACAGGGAAAGGCGTCCTGCAGGGGCGTCGACTTGAAGAGCTTCTGCATGAGGCGGTCGGGGTCCGCGCCCCGCTTCAGGTCGATGGCCAGGCGCAGGCCGGAGAGGTCCGTCTCGTCCCGCATGTCGTTGATCTCGCGGATCTTCCCCGCCTTGATGAGCTCGGCCACCTTGTCCAGGATCGCCTCGCAGGTGGCGGTGTAGGGGATCTCGGTGATCTCGATCATGTTCTCCTTCTGGAGGTAGCGCCAGCGGGCCCGGACCTGGATGCTGCCCCGGCCGGTGCGGTACACCGTCTCCAGCGCCGCCCGGTCGTAGAGCACCTCCGCCCCCGTGGGGAAGTCCGGCGCGGGCATCAGGCTCAGCAGGTCTGCGTCCCCGTCGCGGAGAAGCGCAATCGCGGCGTTGCAGACCTCGTTGAGGTTGAAGCCGCAGATCTGGCTCGCCATGCCGACGGCGATGCCGGAGTTGGCCGAGACCAGGACGTTCGGGAAGGCCGTGGGCAGGAGCGTCGGCTCGAGCATGGTGCCGTCATAGTTGTCCGTGAAGTCCACGGCGTCCTTGTCGATGTCCTCGAAGAGGGCCGTGCAGATCTTCGAGAGCTTCGCCTCGGTGTAGCGGGAGGCCGCGTAGGACATGTCCCGGGAGTAGACCTTGCCGAAGTTCCCCTTCGAGTCCACGAAGGGGGTGAGCAGGGCCTGGTTGCCCGCGGAGAGGCGGACCATGGTCTCGTAGATCGCCGCGTCGCCGTGAGGGTTTAGTTTCATGGTCTGGCCCACGATGTTGGCGCTCTTGGTGCGCGGACCCGTCAGCAGGCCCATCTTGTACATGGTGTAGAGGAGCTTGCGGTGGGAGGGCTTGAAGCCGTCGATCTCCGGGATGGCGCGGGAGACGATGACGCTCATGGCGTAGGGCATGTAGTTCTGCTCCAGCGTATCGGTGATGGGCTGCTCCGTGGTCTCGCCCCGGAGCCCGAGGACGTTGGGGTTGGAAACGGGACGCGGGGCGGTGTCGTTGGGGGAGGATTTCTTCTTCATTTAAGACTCCGGAATTAGATATAAAGTGGAATGTGGAAAGTGCAAAGTGGAATGATGATCAATGGACAATGATCAAAGTGCAAAGTGGAATTAGAAATAGATTATTCCTTCGCTTTTTGGCGTTCTTTTATGGTTTTTGTTGTGGATTGAAGAATCTTAAAGATTTCAGCGCAGTCTTTGTCAAGACTGCTGTATTGTTCCTGAGAAAGATAATCCGTGCGATAGAGCAATTCAAGCCAGTATCTGGTTTCGGATGCTTCTTTCAGAGCAATATAAATTTTGGAAAGAAAGTCATTACGGCTGATTGCGCACTCAGATTCGGCAAGATTTGCCCCGATACTGGTTCCACTGCGTATAATCTGTTTGGACAGAATAAATTCTTTCCTGTCTTCGGAAAGATATTTATAAAGCCTCACCATGCGAATGGCAAATTCCTTGCTCTTCTGAAGTGCAATATTATCCGGCACAGTCTTCCCCTCCATTTGCACTTTGAACTTTGCACTTTTTACTTTACTACGAGAGGTCCGCGATGTCCAGGAAGCTCGCGCCGACTTCGGCGATGTGGGCCTTGCGCCCCTCCAGGTTGTCGCCCAGGAGCAGGTCGAAGACCTCCGCCATGCGGTTTACGTCCTCGGGCATGACCTTGATCAGGCGGCGGGTCTCGGGGTTCATGGTGGTCAGCCACATCATGTCCGGGTCGTTCTCGCCCAGGCCCTTGGAGCGGGAGATCGTAACCTTCGCGTTCTTCAGCCCGGCCAGGATCTCCGCCTTCTCCTTCTCGGTGTAGGCAAACCAGGTCTTGCCCTTTGCGTTGATCTCATAGAGGGGGGATTCGGCAATATACACAAAACCCTCCCGGATCAGGGTGGGCACCAGGCGGTAGAGCATGGTGAGGATCAGGGTGCGGATCTGGTAGCCGTCCACGTCGGCGTCGGTGCAGATGATGATCTTGCTCCAGCGCAGGGCCGAGAGGTCGAAGCTCTGCAGCTCCTTCGTGTGCTTGTCCTTCACCTCCACGCCGCAGCCCAGCACCTTCATCAGGTCCGTGATGACGTCCGACTTGAAGATGCGCACATAGTCCGCCTTCAGGCAGTTCAGGATCTTGCCGCGGACCGGCATGATGCCCTGGAACTCGGCGTCCCGGGAGAGCTTGCAGGCGCCCAGGGCCGAGTCGCCCTCGACGATGTAGATCTCGCGGCGCTCGGGGTCGCGGCTGCGGCAGTCGACAAACTTCTGCACCCGGTTGGCGATGTCGATGGTGCCGGAGAGCTTCTTCTTCATCCCAAGGCGCGCCTTCTCGGCCGTCTCGCGGCTGCGCTTGTTCACCAGGACCTGGTTGGCGATGAGCTCCGCCTCCGGCTTGTTCTCCAGGAAGTAGACCTCCAGCTGCTCCTTGAAAAACTCGGTCATGGCCTGCTGGATGAAGCGGTTGTTGATCGCCTTCTTGGTCTGGTTCTCGTAGGAGGTCTGGGTCGAGAAGCAGTTCGTCACCAGGACCAGGCAGTCCTGCACGTCCTGGAAGCGGATGGCCGACTCGTTCTTCTGGTAGCGGTTCGTGCTGCGCAGATACGCGTCAATGGACGACACGAAGGCGCTCTTCACCGCCTTGTCCGGCGCGCCGCCGTTTTCCAGCCAGGAGGAGTTGTGGTAATACTCCAGGACGCTGACCCGGTTCGAGAAGCAGAAGGCGCAGGAGATCTTCACCCGGTAATCGTCCTTGTCCTCCCGGTCGCGGCCGCGGCGCTCGGTCTGAATGAAGTGCGGCAGGGTGAGGGGCTTCTCCCCCGCCAGCTCCGTCACGTAGTCCAGGATGCCGTTGGGGTAGAGGAAGTCCTTCGTCTCGAAGCCGCCGCCCGGCTTCTCCAGGCGGAGGCGGAAGGTGATGCCGGCGTTGGCCACCGCCTGGCGCTTCAGCACGTCGTCGAAGTACTCCGGCGGGATGTCGATGTCCGTGAAGACCTCCAGGTCCGGGAGCCAGCGCGTCACCGTACCCGTCTTCTTCCGGTCCGCTTCCGTTTTGTGCAGCTCCTTGCCCGGCTCGCCCACCACGCTGCCGCGCTCAAAGCGCAGGTCGTAGCGATACCCGTCACGGCGCACCGTCACGTCCATGTAGCGGGAGGCGTACTGCGTCGCGCAGGCGCCCAGACCGTTCAGGCCCAGGGCGAAGCCGTAGTCGCCGCCGTCGTTGTTGTTGTACTTGCCGCCGGCGTAGAGCTCGCAGTAGACAAGCTCCCAGTTCCAGCGCTGCTCCCGGCTGTTCCAGTCCAGCGGACAGCCTCGGCCGAAGTCCTCGACCTCGATGCTCTTGTCCTGGTAGTAGGTCAGGATGATCAGGTCGCCGTAGCCCTCGCGCGCTTCGTCGATGGAGTTGGAGAGGATCTCGAACACCGCATGCTCGCAGCCGTCCAGCCCGTCCGAGCCGAAGATGACCCCTGGGCGAAGCCGGACGCGGTCCGCGCCCTGGAGCTGTGAGATACTGTCATTGCCGTACTCGGCGGGAGAGGCCGGTTTGGAAGATTTTGCTTTTGCCATAAAACACCCTTTTGTACAATGTGTAATGTTGAATGAGAAATGGAAAATGATGTCGGAATTGATGTCAGGATCCATTCTACTCCCGGACCTGTCCCGTTTTTCGGACTCGATGCGGGTTTTGCGGAACAGGGGCAGTGTCGGGCGCCGGAGAGACGCGTTCCGGAGGGGAAACCGGAGCCAGATCCTTCCGCGGCGGCGGCGCGGTAGGCCGGGCGCGGGAGAGCGGGCGCGGGAGACCGGGCGCGGAGTCCGGATCAGAACAGGAGCTGGTAGAGGACCATGAGGGCGACGCCGGGGACGCCGCCGAGGCCGGCGATCACAAGGCGCAGATTGGTCGGCTCCATGGTGAAGCCGAAGAAGCGGCCTCCGACATAGTTTACCGCGTAGAAGACCAGAATTCCGGTCGCGGCATGGACAAGGAACTTCAGCAGCGCCTTGATGGGCTTGGCCAGGAGCCGTACCACCACAACGACCGCCAGGATCAGAAAGGCCAGCATGCCGACGTCGATGAGAATCGTGCTCCAGTCCAGGGTTTGCAGGTTCATGGGTCACCCCCGATGAGAAATGGTAAATGAGAAATGTTCAATGATAAATGGGATCGGGATTGCGTCAGAAAGGCCAGGCGGCCAGGTGGGCTTCAGAAGGGCCAGGTGGGGAGCCAGCCGAGAAGTTTTGTCGCGAGCTCGTTTGAGACCGTGATGCCGTTCAGGGCCGGGAAAAACCAGGCGAAGAGCAGCACCGATACTGCCGTGAAGCAGCCTGGGTAGAGGCGGAAACGACGCGGAGCATTCTCAAACAGCGCGAACACATAGCACAGCGACGGCACCAGAAACAGTGCGGAGGCAAAGTAGTGATAGGCAAAGGTCAGGCGCGAAATGAACATCCAGGGAACCAGCCCGGAGGCGTAGGCCACAAGCAGGAAGGCCGCGGTCCGATCGCGCCGGAAAAGCGCCGTGTAGAAAAGGACCATGAGGCTCAGCAGCCCGCCCCAGCAGATCATCGGGTTCACAAAGGCTCCGAAGCTCACCCGCTTTCCGTCCGGGAGGTACTCCAGATAGTACAGAATCGGCCGGATGTCCAGCACCCACTGGTACCAGCGGGAGGAATAAGGATGCTCCGCCCTGATATGTGCATGGTAGGAGAACATGAAGGACTGGTTGTCCAGAACCAGCTTCGTATATGCCCGGCTGAAGAGCGGGGCATTCTGGGAGATGCCGTAGGGCAGATAGCTGAGGTAATAGATCAGGACAGGGATCAGGACAAAGAACACGATACAGAGTGAGGCATTCTTGAAGAAGGCGCGAAGAACATAAGCGGATGACGCGCCGGTTTCCCCCCGAGTCGTAGTCTGCCGCAGCATTTCCTGATCGGGTGCGGCATGGAGAAGCGAGTCCCGGGTTTCTCTGTCGGGTTCAGAAGCCCCTCCCCTCTCATATCGCACACCGTGACGGGCATGAAGCAGTTCCGAAATCCAGTGAGCGAGCCATAGCACACCAAGTCCGGCGCCCGCGTACAGGCAGATCCACTTGCAGGCGGCGCCGAGGCCGAAGAGAATACCGCAGAGGGCGAGATCCTTTGTCTTCCCTTCTGTGAGCCACGCGTACATCGCGTCGTACATCAGCAGAATGAAGAACACGGCATAGCTGTCGATGGTGGCAATGCGGGTCTGGACATAATGCAGGAAACCGGAGGCAAGAAGCGCGGTTCCCAACACGGGAACACGCCCCGTTCCGAAAAGACGCTTCAGAAAACGATACATCGCCGGGAGCATCAGAACCCCGACCACCGTCCCGGAAAAGCGCCAGCCGAAGGGGGTCATGCCGAAGAGCAGAATGCCGAGGGAGAGAAGCTCCTTGCCGAGCGGCGGATGGGAGATCTCGTACGGCCAGATCCCGTGCAGATGTTCCCAGGCCGTCCTGGCGTGATAGATCTCGTCAAAGTAAGAGGAGTTCAGGAAGTTTGACACCGGCGGAACAAGCCCGCCTTCATCCGTCAGTTCCGGGATGGATGCGGCCGCCGGGATGCCGCTGCCCTGCGCGTCCCAGAGTGCGATCTCACCCAGCCAGGGAGAGCCGGAGGTGCAGTGGATGCGGAGGAAGTTTACCGGTTCGCTCAGGTTCAGGGGCAGAATCTGCCACTTCAGCACCGCGACATGGTCCTGATCGAAGGTCGTCTGCGGGCGCCAGCCTTCCGCGTCGTTGGAGTATTCAACGCTGTAGCTCCCCTGTCCCACTCCGGGAAACAGAACCAGCCGGTCGGGCACGGTGTTCTCCGGAAGACGGAGAATCACGTCGCGGCCTTCCATCGGCACAAAGCTCTGGGGCGAAGCGGTATTGCCCAGGTTCCAAAAAGCGCAGACAGCATAGAGCACGGTAATCAGCATGACAGCGAGCCGGTTCTGACGATCCGGCTCGCTTTTCATAAGCGTCCGCGGCAGCTCACAGGTTCTCAGGTTCGGAAGCCCCGAGAAGAACAGGAGCAGCAGCACAAAACAGACAACAGCGAATGCGAAGGAAGGAGTCAGCATAAAGCGTCCAGAAGCTCCTTGACCGAAGGCAGGATATAATCCGGCTGCCGCTCGGCAGCGGAAGCCATCTCGGGTGTGGTCTCACCGGAAAGGACCAGAACCGACACGGAGCCGGCATTCTGTGCCACCGCGATATCGGTGTACAGGCGGTCCCCCACCGCGCAGATCTTTTCATTGGGGATACCGGTCTGCTTCGAGATCACATCGATCATGTTCCGGTTCGGTTTGCCGATGTAGGTCGGCTTCACACCGCTGGAGGCGGTGAGCAGGGCGCAGATGCTTCCGCAGTCGGGAAGAACCTCGTCCTCAGGCATCGGGCAGACCCAGTCGGGATTGGCGGCAATAAAAGCAGCACCGCGCCGCAGGAAGTGGCAGGCGAGGTTCAGCTTTTCATACACAAGCTCGGTATCGAAGCCCTGCACCACAACGTCGACGGTGGTCTCGTCGGTATGACCGAGTTCGTCGTTTACAAGGTTGATGTGATAGCTCTGCAGCTCGCGGTAAAAGGCCTTTGTGCCGGCCAGGTAGACACGGGCACCGGGGTAGTTCTGATTCAGATACAGACCGGTGGCCATACCGGAGGTAAAGACATTCTCCGCCTCGCAGGGGAAGCCCAGACGGCGCAGCCGCGTGATATAGTCCGTCCCCGCACGGGAGGAATTGTTCGTCAGATAGATATAGCGCTTGCCGAGGGAGGGCAGCGCCTCCATCAGCTCATGAGCGCCGGGGTAGACGTTGTCCCCCAGATACAGGGTCCCGTCCATGTCAAAAAGGAAGAGTTCACAGGATTTCAGTTTGGTCAGATCCATGGTTCTTATTCCTCCTCAGCCCACAGCAGCGCGCACTTGACGGCCTTGTGCCAGCCGTTCAGGAGCTTCACGCGTTTTTCTTCCTCCAGCTCAGAGGTAAAGACCCGGTCGACGGCCCAGTTGTTCTTTACATCGTCCAGGCTGTCCCAGTACTTCACCGCGAGGCCCGCCAGGTACGCGGCGCCCAGGGCCGTGGTTTCAATGCAGCGCGGACGTACCACGTCGCTGCCGATCAGGTCGGACTGGAACTGCATCAGGAAGTTGTTGGCGCAGGCGCCGCCGTCCACCTTCAGCTCGCCAATGTGGATGCCGGCGTCACGCTCCATGGCGCGGACCACATCATAGGTCTGGTAGGCCAGGGACTCCAGCGTGGCACGGACCAGATGGGCGCGGTTAAAGCCCCGTGTCAGGCCAACGATCGCGCCGCGGGCGCGCTGATTCCAGTAGGGAGCGCCGAGGCCCGTAAAGGCCGGCACCACGTAGCCGCCGTTGGAGTCGGTCACCTTCGCAGCATACTGAGAACTCTCGGCCGCGGTGGAGATGACGCCAAGCTCGTCGCGGAGCCACTGGATGGCGGCGCCGGCAATAAACACGGAGCCTTCAAGGGCATATTCCACATGATCCTCAAAGCCGACGGCGATGCTTGTCACGAGGCCGTTCTTGCTCTCGACGATCTCCCGCCCGGTATTCATCAGAAGGAAGCAGCCGGTTCCGTAGGTGTTCTTCATGCTTCCAGGCTCAAAACAGCACTGGCCGAAGAGGGCGCACTGCTGGTCCCCGGCCGCGCCGGCGATGGGGATCTCGCCGCCGTAGAGCTCGAAATCCGTCTTGCCGTAGACGGCGCTGGAAGGCCGGACCTCCGGAAGGATGCAGGCCGGAATGTTCAAAATCCTCAGAAGCTCCTCATCCCACTTTAGCTCATGGATGTTGAAGAGCATGGTGCGGCTGGCATTGGTATAGTCGGTCACGTGGACACGGCCGCCTGTCAGCTTCCAGATCAGCCAGGTATCGACCGTGCCGAAGAGCAGCTTCCCCGCCTCGGCGCGCCGACGGGCGCCGGGCACGTGGTCCAGCAGCCACTTGATCTTCGATCCGGAAAAATAGGCGTCAGGGATCAGGCCGGTCTTTTTGCGGATGGTATCCCCATAGCCGGCTTTGACCAGCTCGTCAATGGTTTCGGTGGTGCGGCGGCACTGCCAGACGATGGCATTGGCGATGGGCTCGCCGGTTTCCTTATCCCAGATGATCGTGGTTTCACGCTGATTCGTGATGCCGATGGCAGCCACGTCGGCCGCCGTCGCGTCCAGCTTGTCCAGCGCGGCGCGGGAGACCTCCAGTGTGACATCCCAGATTTCATTTGCGTCATGCTCCACCCAGCCGGGCTGGGGATAGATCTGGCGGAATTCCTTCTGCACCGAACTGCAGATATTTCCGTTGTGGTCAAAGAGAATGCAGCGGGAACTGGTCGTTCCCTGGTCGAGGGCCATAATGTACTTCATGCGTTCCGATTCCTTTCCGCGTTTCAGATGGTAGATGCTCCTCCGCAAGACAAATTGCCTGGTTCATGTTGCAGGCAGATTCCTCAGATGGAATATATTGTACCGATAATTCAGAAAAAGTCAAGGTTTTGTGGTGTTTTCCCGGCAAAAACGCGGCGGAAAACACTGCGGGAACACCGGTGAGCAGCACGGCGGGAATACCGGCAGGCAGCACTGTGAAAAACCGGCGGGAATTTTGGCCAAATCAACCCGATCCAGACGGATTCATGCCGCTTCAGCGCTGCTTTTTCACCTTCGCTCCGGTAAGCAGGTCATGCCTGCACTTCGGGCAGACCCGCAGGACCAGCACGCCGCTCACAATCCGCTTTCCGCAGTGCGGGCAGACACAGAGAAGCCGCGCCACCACGATCACGCCGACCACGCAGGCCGCCGAGCCGATCACAAGAAGCATCTGCTCCCGTGAATTCTCCTGCGTAAACATCAGAGCCGCAACGCCCAGAATGATCGCCAGTACCACGAGGACCCTGACGATATTTCTCCCCCGCTCATAGCCGGAAACATGTGGTTTCATTTCCATTCCTGCTCCTTCCCGCGGCGCCGGATCCCCGGGGCCGACTTTGACATGATGATAAAAACCGGTGTTTTCCTTCACAAAAAGTCTGCCGGATCACTCCCCGCCTTTGGCAGGATTGAGATCCTGTCAGCGGCAGATAACGATTCGAATCAGTATACCACAAATCACCGCGCCGGAAAAGAGCGGAAACGAAATGTGGGAAAATTTTGTTTTCTGTTGTATTTTACAAACATGAAACAATATCTTCCTTATTTCTGTAACATTCTCAGGGTATATTAAATATGCAAGTAACAGTTTTTCATCTTTTTCATTTTGTCCTCAACCCATATAGGAAGCGAAGCGGGTTTCCCCGCTTCGTTTTCTTTTTGTCCGCCGTGCTTTTTCTTGCCATCGGGCGACGCGCATGCTATAATACCTCCGCTTTATCCGCAACTCTACCGGCGCTTCCTCTGCGCTTTGAATACTTCTGAACGGGGATTCTTCATGAAACTGTCATTTCGTGCCTTTCTGGCTTTGGTATTATGTAAACTTCTTCGGGCTGTTTCCCGCCTTCTTCATCGCGGCGGGACCGCCATGCCGGGCCGCTTTGCAATGAAGGTGTGTCCGGATCTTCTCTCCCGTCTCTCCGGCGGCG
Organism: Oscillospiraceae bacterium; assembly: GCA_017458335.1. Lineage (GTDB taxonomy): Bacteria > Bacillota > Clostridia > Oscillospirales > Oscillospiraceae > Limivicinus. The sequence continues at coordinate 51,261 of JAFTFT010000033.1, read as the reverse complement.
TGAAGACCGTGGCCGTCACCGGGACCAACGGGAAAACCACCTGCTCTCGGATGATGGAGGAGGCCTTCGCGGAGTCCGGGCTTAACTATTTTGCCAACCGCTCCGGTGCCAACCTGATGAGTGGCATCACCACGGAGTTTGTCATGAACTGCACGCTCTCCGGACGGATGAAGAAGGAGTACGCCGTCATCGAGTGCGACGAGGCGGCCGCGACCAAGGTCTTCCGACAGCTGAAGCCGAAGGTAATCGTGGTGACGAACCTGTTTCGCGATCAGCTTGACCGCTACGGCGAAATCACCCACACCCTTGCGAACATCCGTCAGGGAATCGGCGACGTGCCGGAGGCGGTGCTTTGCCTGAACGCGGACTGCTCGCTGACGGCGTCCCTGGCCGATGACGGCCTGCCCAACCCGGTCCTCTGGTACGGGGTGAACGCCTCCGCCGGACTAAAGGCGGTCCCCTCCGCCCTCTCGGATGCCAGCCACTGCATCCACTGCAAGGCGGAATACGAATACGACTATCACACCTATGCCCATCTGGGTGGCTTCCGCTGCCCGAAGTGCGGCTATCACCGGCATGAGCCGGACTTTGCCGTCACGAAGATCCATTGTATGGACGAGCGGCACAGCGAGGTTACGCTGCGCAGCCCGGAGGGAGAGCAGGAGCTCTCGGTCAATCTTCCGGCCGGCTACAATCTGTACAACGCGGCGGCCGCCGTCTGCGCCTCAACGGCCATGGGGATCCCCACCGCGACCGCCGTCCGGTCTCTGGGGCGTTTCTCCTGCGGCTTCGGGCGAATGGAGAACTTCCCTCTCGCCGGCGGCACGCGGATGATCCTGGTGAAGAACCCCGCCGGATGCTCGCAGGCGCTGGAGTTTCTCTCCGGCCTGCAGACGGACATCATTCTGGTCTGCTGTCTGAACGACCGCGGCGCGGACGGAACGGACATTTCGTGGATCTGGGACGCGAACTTCGAGCTGCTCGCCTCCTTCGCCGGGCGGATCCGGAAGATCTACGTCTCCGGGGACCGGGCCGACGACATGCGTCTGCGCCTGAAGTACGCCGGTGCGCCGGATGAGCGCATCACGGTGGAATACAGCCCCGAGAAGCTCACCGACGCGCTTGCCGGAGAGACGCTTCCGGTCTATATTCTGCCGACCTACACCGCGATGCTTGAGCTGCGGAGCGTGATCGTTCACCGCTGCGGCGGGGCCGAGTTCTGGGAATAAGACGGAGAAGGGAGCGAAGCGGAGCATGAAACTGAGAATCTGTCACCTCTACCCCGACGTTCTGAACCTCTATGGCGACGGCGGCAACATCATCTGCATGCAGCAGCGCCTGAAGTGGCGCGGGATCGACTCGGACGTAACACGCGTCATGATCGGCGACCGCCTGAAGCTCAGCGAGTATGACCTGCTCTTTATCGGCGGCGGGCAGGACTTTGAGCAGGAAGTGCTTCTGCCGGATCTGCAGAGCGGCAAGGACACGGAAATCCGCGCCGCCGTTGAGGATGGGCTCACCGCTCTCACGATCTGCGGGGGCTATCAGATGCTTGGGCAATATTATGAGACCTATGACGGGGTCCGCTGTGACTTTGTCGGGGCGCTGGACCTGTATACCGTCGGATCCAGAACCCGCATGATCGGCAACACCGTCTTTCACTGTACGCCCGAATGCGGCGGCAGCACCGTGATCGGCTTTGAAAATCACAGCGGGAAAACCTGGCTCGGAAGCACGGTAGAGCCGCTTGCGAAGGTGGAGGTAGGCTTCGGCAACAACGGAGAAGACAAGACCGAGGGGGCACACTATAAGAACGTCTTCGGCAGTTACAGCCACGGCCCGATGCTGCCCAAGAACCCAGCCTTCTGCGACCACCTGCTGGAGACCGCGCTGACACGGCGCTACGGTGCTGTCAAGCTGGAGCCGCTGGACGACCGGGCTGAGCAGACCGCCCACGACAACATGTTCCGACGCCTGACCAAGCACAAAACCTGAAACAGAAACGACCGCCCAATCGAGCGGTCGTTTTTTCGTGGCTGCGGCTTTTCCGTCCGTTATCTGCTTATGACGGACAGCGTATTCAACATATAGGCAAAACGTCTTCCAAATCCTTCCGAGGCTTCAATCGCGCAATGGGCCGTGGCAATGAGGCAGCCATCGGGCGCAGGAATGATATACACCGTCTGAATCTGAGGCGCCATGTTATTGGTGCCTTTGATTACGGACGCTTCGATCCGCAGGCAGTCGCCCGCACGGTCCAGCGTGCGCGTATCTTCCAGAAGATCATACTCCAGGGAAAGCGCCTCACGGACGGAAGCTGCGGCGGTCTCGGCGCTCTCTGCGCTGTATGTCACTTCAAGCCAGTTTTCGGGGTTCGCCGCGTTGTCCCAGACCGAAACAAAGCGCTCCCGATCGGCCTCGCAGCGCCGCACAAAGGATTCATAGTCGTAATCCATCTCAATCCCAAGCGTCTTGTTTACGACATGCTCGTATTTCACGGTTTCTTCCATGCCTTCAAGTATGATGACGTCTTCAAAGCGTTCGCCGTCCTGTCTGCCTGGCACCGATGAAGGCGCCGGGGTCTCAATCACCGCGCTCTGCGACTCGGCAGCAGGCGTGGCGGTTTCAGGTGTGCTTGATTCGGTGACAGGGGCAGGAGCCTTCCCGCAACCGGCCAGAATGAGCATGAGCGCCGCAGAGAGAAGAAATAGAAATAGTGTCTTTTTCATTGTTTCCTCCATCTTTTTCTTGCTAGGAAAATTATAGTCTCGAATCAAAGCGAATGCAAGCAGCTTAACAGAAATCAAGAAAGCTCACGTCAGGCATGCCGCGGAAGAAGGAAATCATCATCTTCGCATATTGGAACCATTCAATAATTGTTTTGCTGCTCTGACATATTTTGCCGTTTCATTGAATTAATCCAGCAGATCTTTGTCAATAATCTGGAAGTTTGCCCGATGGATATAAAGGGCTTTCCCGTCGATCATCAGTTTTGTAAAGCGTGGCAGATCCTCCTGAACTTCCCAATACACTTTATTGCCGGAAAAGGCATAGATCGGCGCACCCATCTGGGATTTGATGACAACAACCATTGGTTTTCCGAATTGATTTTTCACATTGTTCACAAGACCGCTGATCAGCGCGGAATCCATAAGCCCTGATGAATTGCTGTCGATGCTGTCAAGATAAAATTCATGCTCCGGTACAAGCCGTTTATCATAGAAGACACAGGTGTCCCCGCATGAGATCAGCTGGTTCCCATCAACGGTGATTGTAATTACAGAGCTCAATGTCTTCGTTGAATACCATTCATCCGTAGTCGAGGAATACGTCCTTTCCTCCACAACATTATTGTCTATATCGATCTTTTTCCCATGTGTTCTCAAGGTGCGAATGCCTGTGTTATCAAACACGTCAATATAGTACTCATTTCCGATAATACTCCCATGAAGATCATGAATTCCGCTCCGCAGCCTGGCACATCCCGCCATGCATGCCGCCAGCAGCAGAATCGCTGCAATCAGCCATACTTTCTTTACTCTTTTCACGATTGAAACCTCCTGTTTTCCATCTTCAATGTCATCAGTTTATCACAGCAGCAGAGAGATGGCAATGATTTCCACTTATGGTTCAGGCCTTTTCTCTTCCATTCCGGTCATCTCTGAACATTGTGTCAGACGCAAAAGTAGAAGCATCGCAAATAATAAGGATTTCATGTGAAACCCGATAAATAAAAACCCCACCGGAATTGGTGAGGTTTTTACAAATTATGGCGGAGGGTAAGGGATTCGAACCCCTGTGGACTTTCGCCCTAACGGTTTTCAAGACCGCCCCGTTATGACCGCTTCGGTAACCCTCCGTAAGCAAAGGGATTATAACAGATTTTGCCTCACAGTGCAAGTATCTTCCTGCTATAATCCCCTTTTTCTTATTTCAGAAGCAGCTTCTTCGCGCTGTTATAGATCTGCGTACCGGTCTTCTGGCCGTATTTTTTCACGACGGCCCGGTAGACCAGCTGCTTCATGTTCTTATCGGAACGGTATTTCTCTGCCTGGGCCTGAATGAACTCGGCTGCCGCGGCGTTGATGCCGGCTGTCTCCAGAGCGGAAAGGGTGGCCGCATCCACCGGTTTGGTCTCCGCTTTCGGCTTGGCGGACTCAGAAGGCTTTGCCTCGGTCTGTTTTGGCGCGGTTTTCGCCTCTGCACTCTTTTCCGCCTGCTTCTCGGCAGGTGTCGGTTCCGCTGATTTCTCTTCACTCACCTTTTCTGCGGGAACGGGAGTCACCTGAAGGGGTACCGCTTCCACGACGGGCGCCGCTTCAGCCGCCGGTGCCGTTCCCGCTTCGGGTGCGGGAGCTGCGGCAGCTGCGGCGTTCGCCTGCTGCTCCTGCCGGGCGCCGCGCTGGCGCTGGGAGCGCTGGCGGCCTCTGGTTTTGCTCTGTCCGGCTCTGCCGCTTTCCTGCTTCACTTCTGCAGCAGCGGCCGTGGCAGGCGTCTGTTCCGTATTGGCAGCGGTCTCTGCCGCCGCAGCGGGCGCAGATGTCGGTTCATCGGGTTCAGCCACAGGCACAGGCTGCTCCGTCACAGGATTCTGCGGCTGGACACGACGCTGAGGATTTACCGTGGTCTGAGGCTGGGCTTTCACAGGCTCAAGTCTGGGCTTCATATCGGTCGTTTTCCGGATCCGGACGCGCAGTCCGTTGCCGCGCCTGTTCCAGAACTCGGCCACCTTGGCAAAGCCGTTGTCGTTGCTCACGATGTCATAGTAGAGCTCCTGCGGGCGGGTGCCGATCAGGTAGCCGAGGAAACTGACCAGGGCCAGGTCAAGGCTCTGCTTGCCGCTCTCGGCTTCGATGAAGTGGAGCTGGCCGCTGCGCATGCCGGCGAGGGCCGACATGCTGATCTTGGCGACGTTGCGGGTAAAGAAGCAGTAAACCGCATCCTTGTCACCGAGACGTCCCAGGGCGCTGAAGCCCTCTTCGTGAACATTTTCAAAATCAATCAGATAAATCATAAATCAAATACAAAACCTTTCAAATTAACAAGATAAAATTGCTTCCGGCCGGTACTCAGCGCCGCCAGGTGCGCGGCATCAGGAGTACCAGGATTGGATAGATCTCCAGCCGTCCCAGCAGCATCGCCAGAGACAACAGAAGCTTGCTGTGGACCGAGAAGAACGCGAAGTTCCCCGCCGGCCCGATGATCGGGGTCATACCGGGTCCCACGTTGGACAGGCAGGACAGCGCCGCGGTGAAGCAGGTCGCAATGTCTTTCCCATCCAGGGAGAGGAGCAGCGAAAACAGCAGAAGCAGCACGAGATAAAGTGAGACAAAGGTGTAGGTTGCCCGGATGGTCTCACTCTCCACACGGTGTCCGTCCAATTGAACCCGGACCACATTGCGCGGCCGGCTGATATGCCGGAGATCCGCGATCACGGACTTAAAGAGGATCATCAGTCGGGAGAGCTTGATTCCGCCGCCCGTGCTGCCCGCACAGCCCCCGCAGAACATCAGCAGGATCAGAACCCACTTGCAGATCTCGGGCCAGCGGGTGAAGTCCGACGTGCCGAAGCCCGTCGTACTGATCACGGTGGTTACGTTGAAAAAGGCATCATGAAGAGCGTACCGGAAGGAATATCCGGCATCCCGCCAAAGGGAGCAGGCGATTACCAGCACCGAAGCGAGAATCAACAGCAGGAAGTCCCGCAGTTCTTCGTTCTTCAGCGCTTTTCCTGCAGACCCGATCAGGATGAGATAGTAGAGGTTGAAGTTCAGTCCGAAAAGGATCATGAACACGCCCAGCGCAGTCTCGATCGCAGGGCTGTGGAAGCCGGAGATGCTGTTGGACATGGTGGAAAAGCCGCCGGTCCCCGCCGTCGAAAAGGCGTGGAGCAGCGCGTCATAGAAGCTCATCCCCATCAGCAGCAGAACCAGTGCCTCAATGAGCGTGAGAGCGATGTAGATCATGTAGAGGATCCTGGCGGTATGGCGGACCCGCGGCACGAGCTTGCCGACAGTCGGTCCGGGGACCTCGGCGCGCATGATGTGCATGGAGTGTTCCCCGCTCATGGGCAGCACCGCCATCAGGAAGACCAGCACGCCCATGCCACCGATCCAGTGCGTAAACACGCGCCAAAACATCACCCCTCTCGGCATGCCGTCGAAGTTCGACAGCACCGTGGCGCCGGTCGTCGTGAGGCCGGACACGGTCTCAAACAGAGCGTCGATGTAGTGCGGCATGCTGCCCGACAGGACAAAGGGCAGCGCCCCGATCAGGGAAATCAGGATCCAGCCCAGCCCGACGATGACAAAGCCGTCGCGGGCGACGAGGCTGTTCTTTTTCGGCTTCGACAAAAGCAGCAACAGTCCTCCGGGCACCGCCGCCGCGGCCATGGTCACCAGAAAAGGCGCCGGCGATTCCCGAAAGCAGAGCCCCGCGATGAGCGGCAGGAGAAGCAGCGCCGCGTAAATCAGGAGAATGAGGCCAAGAACCCGGCCGATCATGCGATAGTTCATCGGGCGCTCTCCAGGATCTCATCCAGGCTCCGCAGCCGGCCCGCCGCCGTCACCACGATGGCGTGGTCTCCGGGCATGATGACGGTGCTGCCGTTCGGGAGAATGGTCTTGGAACCGCGGATCAGGGCGCTGATCAGGATGTTTTCCCGCAGGCGCAGCTCCCGCAGCGGAACGTGAACGCAGGCGGATTCCTCCAGCACCTGAAACTCCAGCACCTCGACCTTGCCGTCCACCAGGCGGTAGAGTGTTTCCACGCTGCTGCCGGCAGAATCACTCAGGCCGCGTACATATCGCGCCAGCTGCAGTGCGACAATCTCCTTGGGCGAAACGATGCTGTCCAGGCCGGAGTCGTTCAGGATGTCGGCAAAGTGCTCATGATTGACCTTTGTGACAACCTTCTCGACCCTGCAGCTGCGGGCATAGAGGGAGGTAATGATGTTGTCCCCGTCGTCACCGGTCAGGGCCACGAAGCCGTCGGCCGTCGCGATGCCGTCCTCCTGCAGCACATCGCTGAAGGTGGCGTCGCCGCACACGATGTGGGCCTGCGGCACCAGGTCGCAGAGCAGGTCGCAGCGTTCCCGGCTGCGCTCCACGATCGTAACGTCAATGCCGCTCTCTTCCAGCAGGCGTGTGAGATACACCGCCGTGCGGCCGCCGCCCATGATCATCACCCGCCGGACCGGACGCTTATACTCCCCGATCGCGACAAAGAACCTTCTCAGCTCTCTGGACGAGCCCGTAATGCTGAGGCGGTCGCCGCTGTGCAGGACCGTACTGCCGTTCGGGATCAGGGCGTTTCCTTCCCGCTCCACCAGCGCGACCAGGACCCTGGCCCCGAAGCGCGTGCCGAGATCCCGCAGCGCGACACCGTCCAGCGCCCCTTTTTCCGGGATCCGATGTTCCACGATCTCGACGCTGCCCTTGGAAAAGGCGTCCACCCGGGAAGCGCCCGGGAAGCGCAGAATCCGCGAGATTTCCTTGGCGCACTCATACTCCGGGTTGATGATCTGGGACAGGCCCATGGCATCTCGCAGGAAGGCCACCTGATGCAGGTACAGGGGATCCCGGATCCGGGCAATCACATGTTTCGCCCCGAGTTTCCGTGATGCGATGCCGCAGACCATGTTCACCTCGTCCTTTTCCGTCGCGGCCACCACGAGGTCGGCCGAAGCGACGCCGGCGCCCCGGAGTGCCTCCGGATCGGCGGCGTTTCCCTCGACACAGATGACGTCAAGGTCGTTCGAGACCAGGGAGACGGTTTCCGGGTCCAGGTCGATGACGGTGACGTCGTTTTCCTCTTCGGAGAGCACCGCCGCGACCGTGCGGCCGACCTTTCCGGTACCGGCAATCACAATTTTCACTGCAGAGTTCCTCCCATGCGAACTTGCATCCGCGCTTTGAATCAGCCGAGCCCGGAAAAGATCCGGATCAGCAGCGGTATGGTCACGATCGAGCAGATCGTGCTGTGCTGGACCGCCTCGGAGGCAAAGACCCCGTCACGGCCGTACTGGATGGCGATGACCGAGACGATGACCGCGCTGGGTGAGGCCGCGATGATCATGCAGGTCATAAGCAGGACCGGATCGTCCGTGAGGAATCGGCAGATCAGCCAGGTCAGCACCGGGATCAGGATCAGGCGCACCGCGCTCAGAACCGCGAGCTTCGGCTTGCGGAAGGCATCGAGCAGGCTCACCGAGCCGAGCGACGCACCGATCACCATCATCGACATGGGCATCGTAGCCCCGGAGAGGGAGCCGAAGAGGTCCGTGACGACCTTCGGCACCGTGAGATCCGTCAGCAGGATCAGAAGCCCCAGCAGGGTTGCGGCAAAGGGAATGCTGAACATGTCCCTGATCCGCAGTTTCCCGGATTCCGTCCCCCGGATTCGCCACACCCCGTAGGAGTAGAGAAAGACATTGAAGGGAATGCAGGAGAGCGAGACGATGAACACCGCATAGGCGCCGTAGAGCGCACCGGCGATGGGAAGCGCGATGAACATGGAATTGCCCACACCCATCAGGATCTCATAGGACGGGGCATTTGCGGCATCCACACGGACCAGCCGCGTCACCGCCCACGCCGTTACATAGCCGATCAGCGTCATCACGAAGGTCAGGAGGATGATCTCCGGAAGATTGGAGAGATCCCGCTCTGCCCCGGTGGAGATCATGGAGTTCAGGATCGTGCCGACCATGAACACGTTCAGGACCAGACTGCTGGCCGTGCGGGTGAAGACCGGAGTAATGACACCGCGCCGGGTCAGCAGATAGCCGATCAGCATGAGCACGACGAAGACAAGCATTTTACTCAGCAGCGTAGACAGTTCCATAGGAGCACCTCAGATATGCAGGATCAGTTTGGCCATGTAGATGTAGATCAGCAGCGACACCGTGTCGGTGACGGTGGAGATCAGGGGGTTTGCCATGACGGCGGGGTCGACGCCGATCTTTTCCGCGCCGATGGGCAGCATGCTGCCAACCACCTTGGCGAAGATGACGATGAAGAGGATTGCGAGACTCACGGTCAGGGCCACAGAGACCGTAATGCCGTCGTTGTGCATGATCATGCCGTCGAGGACCAGCATTTTGACAAAGTTAACCGCGCACAGCGTCAGGCCGCAGAGGAAGGCCACCCGGAATTCCTTCCACATGACGCTGAAAGCGTCCTTTGGCTCGGTATCTCCCAGGGAAAGTGAACGGATCACCGCGGTGCTGGCCTGCGCGCCGCTGTTTCCGCCGGTCCCCATGAGCGTGGGAATAAACGCGATCAGGGCCGCCTGAACCGCCAGCATATCCTCAAAATGGGTCAGGATCATGCTGGTAAAGGTGGCCGAGAGCATCAGAAACATGAGCCAGGGGATGCGGTTTTTCCAGATCTCCAGAATGGTGCTGCGGGAATAGGGCTTGTCCGAAGGCGTCATGGCGGCCATGAGTTCGAAGTCCTCGGTGGTCTCCTGCTCCATGACGTCAATGATGTCGTCGACGGTGACGATGCCCACCAGGCGGCCTTCGGTGTCCACCACCGGCAGCGCCATCAGGTCGTAGTCCGAGAACTTCTCGGAGACGCTCTCCTGGTCCTCCGTCGTGGTGGCAAAGATGACATTCCGGTCCATCAGATCCTCGACAATGGCATCGTCGTCGGCCAGGAGCAGATCCTTCACCGTGACGATCCCCTCCAGCTTCCGGTGGGCGGAGATGACAAAGCAGATGTAGATGGTCTCCTTATCCTCTCCGATTCTCCGGATCCGGGCGAAGGACTCCTTCACGCTCATGTACTTCTTGAGGTCCACGAACTCGGAAGTCATGATGCTTCCGGCCGAGTCCTCCGGATAGTGGAGATACTGGTTGATCAGAGCCCGGGTCTGCGGCGTGGCGGTGCGCATGACCCGCTTGACCACATTGGCCGGAAGTTCCTCCATCAGGTCCACCGCGTCGTCCACATACAGTTCTTCGATGATCCCGGCCAGTTCCGAGTCGGTCATGGAGTTGATGATCCGCTCCTGATCGGGCACGTCGAAGTTTGCGAAGACGTCTGCGGCAGTCTCCTTTGACAGCAGGCGGAACACCATCGGCATGCGGTTGTCTTCAATCCCGGAGAGGAACTCCGCCACGTCGAACTCGTTCATCTCCTCCATCCGCTGCTTGAGCGTACGCATGCTGCGGTGATCCAGAAGAGCCGTCAGTTCGTCACTGCGCTTTTCCTGAATCGCTTCATAATCCATGGCTTCGTTCTGAACAGATTCGCGCCCCGGTTCATCCATGAAACCCGCCTCCCCCGCATCAGCTGAAAACAATGTATTTTATCATCAATTCGGTCGGAACACAAGGGGAAAATCTCCGTCTGCTGAAATACCTCTTGCCCGCGTGATAAAAGCATGGTATAATAATTTGCTTTTTTATAAAAGTATATCTGCATCTTCAGGAGCAAGTTCATGAACGATATCAATTCCATCGGCAATGCACGTCTGATCATCCGCGAGGTCAGCAAGGTCATCGTCGGAAAAGACGAATCCCTGATCAAGATTCTTCTGGCCGTCATCGCCGGAGGCCACATCCTCATGGAGGATATCCCCGGCGTCGGAAAGACCACCATGGCCATCTCCGTCTCCAAGGCGCTCGGCCTGGACTATAACCGCGTCCAGTTTACACCGGACGTTCTGCCCTCGGATATCACGGGGTTTTCGATCTACGACAAGGAAAGCGGCAAGATGAACTATCAGAAGGGCGCCGTCCTCTGCAACCTCTTCCTCGCCGACGAGCTCAACCGTGCCACCAGTAGGACCCAGTCCGCCCTGCTGCAGGCCATGGAAGAAGGCATCGTCACGGTTGACAACCACACCTATCCCGTCCCAAAGCCCTTCATCGTCATCGCGACCCAGAATCCCACCGGCGCCAAGGGCACCCAGATGCTGCCCGATTCGCAGATGGACCGCTTCATGCTGCGCCTGTCCATGGGGTATCCGTCCCATGACGATGAGATTGAGATGATCCGCCGCAAGCAGAAGGGCGTCAGCACCGAGACCGTGCAGGAGGTCGTGAGCCGTGACGAGCTGATGCGAATCCGGAAGGAAGCCGATCAGGTCTATGTGAAGGACGAGATCATCGACTATATCGTGCGCCTGTGCGATATCACGCGCAACGACGGTCGGATCATCCAGGGCGCGAGCCCCCGTGCCTCGCTGGCGCTGACCGCGCTGAGCAAGGCCACAGCCTGGATTCAGGGCAGGGACTATGTTCTCCCGAAGGACATCCGCTTTGTTTTCTTTGACTGCATTGAGCACCGCCTGATCTGGTCGCAGGAGATGCCGGACGCCGCCGCCAAGAAAGCCGCCCTTCAGGAGCTTTTCTCGTCGGTTCCGGCACCGCGGATTTCATAATGCCGATTCTGCATCTGATCGGTTATCTGCTGCTTGTCGGCGGTGCCTGGCTCTTCCGGGCCAGCTATGTCGGCTGGCTGGGGCCCTATGTGTTCGCCGCGGCGGTGCTGCTGCCGCTTGTCGTACTGCTGATCTCGCTGCCGTCGATGATGGGGCTGAAGATCACGTTGCTGACGCCGAAGCGGGTCATCCGCGGAAGCTCCGCGAAGCTGACCGTCGACTTTGTCAACCGGCGTCTGCTCCCGGTCCATTCCATTACGCTGCATCTGGAGATCTACAACCGCTATACCGGGGACCGCAGCAGGCTGAACTATATCTTTCGGAATCTGGAGAGCAGCCGGAGTGAGCTGCCCCTGAACACTTCGCTCTGCGGCGAGCTGGAATGCCGCGTGCTGCGCTTTGAATGTCGAGACGCGCTGGGGATTTTCGCCATCCGAAGAAAAGGCAGCTCCACAGCCAGCTGCACCGTAATGCCCCAGGCCGCCGAGGGTGACGAGCCGGTGAATTTTGAAGCGGCCCTGAAGGCGGGCACCATCCTCAAACCGAAATACGGCGGCGGCTTTGCCGAGGACCACGACCTGCGTCCGTACCGTCCGGGCGATACCGCCAACAGCATCCACTGGAAGCTCAGCTCCAAGCTGGACGAGCCCATCGTCCGGGAACCGCTGATCCCCGAGAACAGCACGATCTTCATCGTCCTCTCCCGCGTGGGCGAGGGGGATCGCGGTCTGGAGGTTCTGCGCTGGCTCTCCCGAAAACTCACGGAACTGGACGAGCCGCATGTGATCGTCGCGGACAGCCTCTATCCGGTCGGCAACGAGGAAGAGACGGATGACGCCGTTGCGTCGATCCTCTCCTGGCCGCTGCGTGAGCCCTGCGGCTTTGACGCAAACGGCGCCCGCTGTATCTTCACGATTTCCGCCGGGGAGGTGCGCTGGCAATGAACCGTCACCTCAACCGTTTTGCCAATCTCGTGATTCTGGAGCTGAGCATGCTCAGTCTCTGCGCCCTGGTACGCGACAGTTTTGCCCTTGTGCTCCCCCCCGAGGCCTTTCTGTGGCTCGCGCTTCTGTGCGGGCTTCTGTGGATTGCCGAATCCTTCCGCTTCGGTGCTCTGATCGGCCTGCCGTTTTCCGCGGCGGTGCTCTGGTATCTGTATCAGAACCGCAGCGTCGATCTGATCGCGGAAGCCCAGGATCTGCTGGAGCGGATCAGCGCCGTGTATTACGGCCACTATTCCTCCTCGAACGCGGCTGCCTCGGTGGAGGGGCTCAGCGGGAATCACATGGTGGTGCTGCTGTTTGTGTTCTTCATTCTGGCGGCTTTTGTCTCCACCGCCCTCTGTTCCGGCAGCTTCCGTGTCTCTCTGGTGGTGCTGGCGACCGTGCCGCTTTTCGCCCTCTGCATCGCCGTCAACGGCACACCGAAGATTCTTCCGGTATTGGGCTTTCTGCTCTCGCTGACCGGGCTGCAGCTGGGCGGAGACGTGTTCCGCTTCGAGGACGGGGCCGGGAAATCGCTGTTTCTCGGGCTGATCCCCTGTCTGCTGGTACTGAGCGCGCTGCTTCTGCTCTATAACCCCGACAACTATGAGCCCACCGAGCGGGACATCGACCTCTCTCAGCGCTTTGACAAACTCGGCAACGCGCTGGCCGACTGGATGAGCGACGAGGGGGGCGAGCGTCAGGAATCCCCCGGCCTCAGCTTCACCCCCGTTCCGACCCGGGAACCGGTACAGCAGCGCGCCCCCAGCGGCTGGGATCAGGGAAAGGATGATCTCGACCTGACGGCAAGCTTCGACGCCTCTGCCCTGGATGACGAGGCCTTCCGCGTCACGGCCGACACGGACGGCAGCCTCTACTTCAGAGGCCGCAGTTACGGCGACTACAACGGCACGTCCTGGTCCGCCGCGGTGGAGAACTCCCACGGTCAGGCCCTGAGCTTTGTCGCCCGGGGAATCGCCGCGATGCCGGAGACCACGGTCGGAGAGTTTCAGCTGAAGAGCCCGAAGGCCTATGACGTGCTGTATCTCCCCTACTATTCCATCTCGGCGGCGGAAGGCGATGTCCGCGTCCCCGCCGGAAACTACAGCAGTTACGGCGGGGTCTATTACCTCAGTTCCGTCGGCGCCGACGCGCTCGCTCCCTCTGTCGTGTTTTCGGAAGCGGAGCAGGCGGAAGAGCTCCGCTACCGGGACTATGCCCATTCGTACTACACCAGGCTGCCGGATGGCACCCGCAGCGCGCTGCAGCAAATCTGCAGCAGCATGGACTGGAGCGCCGGTCAGAGCGGAATTCTCTGGCGCGTGGCGGAATATGTCCGCTCTCAGGGCATCTATGACGTGAACGTCGCCCCTTATCCGAGCGACGATTACGCCGTCTATTTCCTGACCCAGTCCCATACCGGCTACTGCATCCATTTCGCAACCGCGGCGGCGGCGCTCTATCGGACGCTCGGCATTCCCGCCCGCGTCTGTGAAGGGTACCTCGTGAACAACACGGCCCCCGGCAGTTCGGTCAAAGTCACGGGTGCGGACGCCCACGCCTGGGCGGAGGTCTATATTGACGGACTCGGCTGGATCCCGGTGGAGGTGACCGCCTCGGCCGCCGAGGGCGAGTATCAGCCATCAGAAGGCAGCGTGGCCCCGACGCCCGACGCCCTCCCTTCAGATCCGCTCGAGCAGACGCCGCCCCCGGAACAGGGAGAAGACGAAAACCCCACGGAGCACAGTCCTGACGAGCCGGGCAGCACGCCGGCCGTTCCGGCCAACCGCCCCGGCGAAACCGGCCCGGGCATCTCATCATCCGCGCCGCAGCCTTTGCCGCCGGTCCTGAGAGGAGTGCTGACGGGACTTGCGGTTCTCGCCGCGGTCACAGCGCTGGTTTTCGGGCGCTACCTGATTCTGCGGAAGCTGCTTCAGGTGCGGCTTCAGGACCCGGACGGGAAAAAGCGCGCCGTGAATTTCTACCGGCAGGCCGAACGCGTCCTCCGCTACGGCGGGGAAATGCCGCAGGAGCTGCAGCAGTGCGCAGAGAAGGCCCGCTTCAGCCAGCATGAGATCGGCGAAGAGGAACTGCAGCAGTGCGCGGCGCAGCTGGAGGAGCTGACACAGCGGGTCGCAGACGGACTGAACCGGTGGAAAAAACTGCTCTTCCGCTTTGGCTCCGGGAATCTTTAATCTTTCATTTAATCCTAACTGTAAAGGAGATCTTCACCCATGACCATGACCGCAGGAGCCGCCTGGCTCAACTCGTTTTTCGCGGGCTTCGACGAGGGCGTCGTCAACCTGATTCATAAGCTCCATGACTGTGCCGGAGACTGGACCCAGCCGTTCGGGGAATTTATTTCACTGCTCGGCAAGGGAGGGATCGCCCTAATCATTCTGTCGCTGGTACTGGTCCTCTGCCGTCCTACCAGACGCTTCGGCACGGCCATGTGCCTGGGGCTCGCTATCGGCGCCATCGCCGTCAACCTCTGGCTGAAGGTCGTGATCGCAAGACCCCGGCCCTATGCGGATCCCCAGAGCATCTTCTATCCCATCTGGCTCGCCCACGGCAGCCACACGGAGAGCGACTTCAGCTTCCCCAGCGGACACACCAACGCGGCCTTCGCGGCGATGGTTCCCGTCTTCTGGCTCGGGAACAAGCGCTGGTCCTGGCTGGCCCTGGTCTTCGCCGTGCTGATGGGCATCTCCCGCATCCACCTCATGGTTCACTATCCCAGCGACGTGCTCTGCGGCGCCGTCACCGGAACCATCGCGGGCATCATCGGAACGCTGATCGCGCTGCGGATTCCGGATGACTCAAAGTGGTACGGCTGGGACCTTCGGAAGCAGCGCAGGAAAGGAGCCCACGAATGATCTTCGGCAGCAGAAAGCTCCGTCTGCGCGGGCCGGATAAATCCGTCGTCACCGACGGGCCCATGATCCCCGACCACGCGGAAGCGGAGCAGTACGGTCATCAGGGCCTGCGGAAGCTCCCCCGCATCCGGCTGGGGAAGCTCGCGCTCTATTTCCGCGACCTCGGCAAGGACTATTACGTTCCCTATGACTACATCGACCGCAGCTTCGTCCGTATCAGCGAATGTCAGCCCGACGACAGTCCGGCCTATTACTATTACCGCGTCATCCTCATGCACGGCGACCAGGAGTTTGCCAACCTCATTATCAATGAGGAGGACGTGGCCGACAAGGTTCTCGAACGCCTGAAGGAGATCCGTCCGGAGATCGAAATCGGCTTCAAACCCACCGGAAAAGAAAAACCCAGATTCATGTGAATCCGGGCTTCTTAAAAAGCACAGCTCCACGCCGAGACGGGAAGCTGTGCTTTTTTATCTTTTTAATTTCAGGATACTCTCCGCAAGGCCGGAGAGGCCGAGATAATGCAGGCGCATGATGATCCGGCGGTTTCGGCTCTCTTCGCGGAAGCTGCGGGAGGCGTTCAGATGCGGAATTGTTTCCCGCACATACTGCCGCAGCAGCCAGAGCACGTCCTTTTTGTCCTCCGCCGTCATGGCCTGGACACGGTTCATGGCGTCCAGCAGAACATGGTTCAGTACCAGAAACTCAAAATCGTCTCTGTCATCCGGCAGAAGCTCATCCTCCAGGTGCCGCATCACCTCGAGCAGGTCGAGATTCTTCCGGGCGTTGTTGTTGTTCATGGTGGAGGGCAGACCGCGGCGGTAGTGATAGAGCGGGTCCTCAAGATGGGTGATCTTCCCGGCGCGGTGGATCGCGACGGCGGTAAACTCGGCATCCTCGTACCAGAGCTTTTCCTCCGGGAAGCGGACATTCTCGATCAGGCTGCGCCGGAAGAGCTTGTTGTTGGCAAAGCCGGCGGCCGCCATTGCCTTTGTCTCGCGATAGATAGATTCCCTGGCCGTACTGCCGTCCGGGAAGTGGGCCAGAACCTCGCAGAGGGCGAGGTCGGCATGTTCACGCTCCGCCGCGGCGATCAGGCGTTCGTACATCTCGGGATCGATCCAGTCGTCGCTGTCCACGTAGCCGATCCAGCCGCCGCTGGAGAGGTCAAAGCCGATGTTGCGCGCTCTCCCCTGCCCGCCGTTTTCGACCGTGCGGAAGCGGAAGCAGTCCGGATACGCGTCGCGGTATTCCTGCAGAATCTCTTCCGTGCCGTCTGTCGAGCCGTCGTTGATGACGATGAGTTCGTCCACCGGTCTGGTCTGGGCAAGGATCGAATCCAGGCTCTGCCGGATGGTTTTTTCCGCATTGTAGGCGGGAACAATCACACTAAGCTTCATTCTTTTCCACCTCCGCGTCACGGATCTCCGTGGCATAATAGATCAGCGCCAGCACCAGAGAAAACCAGATGGACACATTCGGCCGGCGCAGGGTCGCCCCGGAAAAATGCGCCAGGCCGATGATCAGCCCCAGGGTGAGCAGCAGGAAAAAGTTCTCGAGCGTCAGGCAGCTTTTCAGGCCCGTTGCGCGAAGCTTCTTCCCCATGCGCAGCAGGAAGTACAGCACGAAGCCGACATACAGGGCAAAGCCGAGATATCCGTAATAATAGAAAATGGCGTGCCAGTCGTTTTCCATGTCATAGGACCCGTCATAGCCGTCCGGCCCCATCTCGGAGACCTCAAAGCCCACCAGCTTCGTGGGCAGGTCGCTGTCCTGGAAGACAAGATCCGCGTAGTTGCGCTCCATCACGCGCGCGTCAATCAGTTTTGCGACATCGGTGCTCATGCGGTACTGCATCAGCACCCGGTCCATGGTGAAGCGGTCGATCAGGTCCGGCTTCACCCCCAGGTACTTCCAGTAATAGTGTTCGAAGACTTCCCTGACCGTCGGGTTCTCAAAGCGCTCCTCCGGGCTCATGCCGGTGATGTCGATCCCCTTCTCCAAGAGCGTCGCTTCAATCTCTCCCTGGGTGCCGCGGGCCGTGGCCTGCTGGGCCTGGGTGACCTTATAGCGCGGCGTCCAGTGATAGATCGCCGCCGAAAAGATGCTCAGCACCAGCAGCACCACCGCAGCCTCTCTGCGCGAGTCATGCTTCAGCCAGACCCGGTCGATCAGCAAAAAGGCCGCAAAAGAAAGGAAAATCGCAAAAATCGAAAAGTAACAGCCTTTTGTTCCGTTAAGGAGGAACACCGCATCGATCGCCACGGGCACCGCAAGGCTCAGCCAGCGGCGGTTTCCGGACAGCGCAAGGAACAGGCAGAAGCAGGCGTAGATCACAAGATTCGTGCTGTTGGCGTTGCGGTTTTCGTCGATGACCCAGCCGCTGTAGCCAAGGCCTTCTCCGTAGGTCACGTTCCCGGTGCGCGTCAGCCGCGCAAGAACCAGGAACAGAAGGGTCAGCGCGGCGCCGATCCATACCCCTCGAAACGCATCCCGCTTGGTCTCTTCATTTTGGATCAGGAGCAGAAAGCATACCGCGAAGACCGGCATCTGCACCACGCCGGCCAGGTATCGGATATCCGTGACGGGGCTGATATAGCCATGCTTCCAGGAGTTCAGGAAATGGAGCAGGCAGAAGCCGCCCACCGCCAGCAGGAAGCAGAAAAAGGCCTTCTTCCGCCGGGTGGCAAGAAACACCGCCGCCGGCAGAACCACCAGCAGGACCAGCCGGATAATTCCGGCGGGTGTGACGGTCTCATTCCGTGTCCAGTAGGCCAGCACGTCCAGACAGGACTGTGCCGCAAACAGCAGCATCAGCCAGAATCCGGGCCGCCGGATTCGTTCAGTCGTCTCCGTCAGCGTTCTCATCTCCTCTCCCAAGAATGGAAATGGCGTCTTCTGTTCGAAGACGCCATTTGACATGCACCCTTACAGGCGCTCCTTGACCTTTGCCTTCTTGCCGACACGGTCACGCAGATAGTACAGCTTCGCACGGCGAACCTTACCCTTGCGGACAGTGGTAACGGAGACAATCGAGGGAGAGTGAACCGGGAAGACCTTCTCGCAGCCGACACCGTAGGAGATGCGGCGGACGGTGATGGTCTCGTTGATGCCGCCATGCTTCTTGGCAATGATGGTGCCTTCGAAAGCCTGGGTACGCTCACGGTTGCCTTCCTTCACGCGGACGAGGACACGAACGGTATCACCGACGTTCATTTCGGGAAGCTCGGGCTTCATGTACCGCTCGCTGAGAATTTTGACCAGATCCATAATCCAATCCTTTCACTATAGACGTTCATACCGGAGCGAATTCACGGCAGCGGACCGCCTTTCTCATCACCTGTGTAATCACAAGCTTAAATAAGATACCACAGTTCCTCACGGAATGCAAGGTTTTTTTTCCTCACTTTAGCAGTCGGGCCGGTTAAACGGTGCACTGCTTTTCTTTTTAATGTGACAGTTGTACATCACGCGATTCGCATTTCCATACTGCCATCGGATGATGTGCGATTCGGGCCAGCACATCAGCATCATTGAATAACAGTTCAGGTTTGTACTGTTTTTGAGAGAATAGCAGCAGGAATTGTTTCTCATCATCTGTCAGCTTCAGAAGCTGTCGTAGATAATCCCTGACAGTTGTCTCTGCCGTGCCTGCATCAAATCTTTCGCCTCGCCGCAATACTGGAACCAAATCAGTTTTGATTCGCATTGGACTTGTCTTCGCAATCTCATCAACTGAAAACCCGAGTGGAGTTGTGCCGGATCCAATCGCCCCATAAAAGGCAACACATTTCCGTAGCGGGATCATTTCGGATTCAGGAATCAATGACGCCTGGATCATATTGTATACATCATACAGATCACGGGGTGCATTGCGATTGATCAGAGCTATGATTTTTGAACCATAGATTTCGACGGGATTTACTGTTATGATCGTGGAATCCGTGGCAAGCCAGGGAATCCCTATCCGGCGGCGATCCACAATGAACACATGGCTGCGTAGCATGTAGTTGATTTCAATCTTCAGATTGTCCCTCATGCCACCGGCATTCTGATATTCGTATACAAAAGAGTCCAATGCATGATACTGTTTTGATTTCGGGCTCACCGTATACCCGGCTGCAGCCATATATTTGCTGATCTGATCGCGAATCCATCCGCGCTCCTCCATCATCTGTTCTCTGCCGACATTGCCCATATAATCCAGATCGATATCTACAGAGAGCCGCGGCAGATCAAGCACAGTCAGATTGATAGCCGTGCCACCTTTAAGCGCAAGCCGGCCATTCAACACACTGTCCTGCTGCATAAAGAGCAGGATGTCTGTCAGACGGCAGACCTTTTCCAATGTATCCCGAACAAAACCCTGCTCTTTCGCTAATCTTCCGAGAGTAATTCGATCATAATCCATCTGATTCGTTCACTCCTTTTTCCAGCATGCTTCGTAAGTTGCGCGGAGCGAAAAGCTTCCACTCTGTCTCCCAGACAAGTGGTGTCGTGCTTTCTTTTTGCAGTGCTCTTTTCCCGCCCGGGATGTGCGCTTTGCAAGTCTCAAAGAATTCACGCGTAAGGCGAAGCTCATTGCTGAACTGGCTCAGGATATAACCGCATTTTTGCCAAAGGAAACCGTTCTGGCGGTGGGTCAGGATTTCGACCATTGCCTGTTCATCAAGTGCCGGAATTAGCATCATGCAACGCAACGTTTCCTCCAGACCGGCAATCTTTTCAAAATCGGCGATGCTGTCAATCAGTGTCTGCTCCAGGCTTGTGAGACGGAATCTATGTCCGGCGTCCATGTGCGTTCCTGGCCGAAGCAAGACGCGATGGTATAAAACTCCATTGTACTCAAAATCAGGAAACCGGCTGTTGGTCGCAACATAAACTTCATTGAAAACCTGATTTGCATATCCAAAGACCTCAAAACTGCTGTGATGGGAAATGACTGCATCCGAAAACAGTTGGGCGCCGATTTGATATCGCGTACGTACAGGCTGATGCGTCTCAAGGCTAATGACCGTGTACAGATCAGGCCGCACCCGTTCGATATAACCCTTTTTCTGATAATCGCGAAGGAGGGACGCGGCTGTTGCGTCATTGCCAAGATATTTGGCAATATCGCTTCGTGAAAAGCAACCAAGTTCTATCAGCTTCTCGTAGTGTTTCATGCACACTCCTCCTTTCGAACTAATAATAGCACAGAAAGATGTGAATATCAATCCTCTGATGCTTTTTTTAGTTTCACTTACTCAAGACGACTTCATGATGGATTACCTTCTCTGCCCGGTGCCGGATCGAATTCTTTCTCTGCACCCGTCGCATTTAATCGGCAGCTTTCATGAATTCCTTTCCCCATGATTTCAGTCGGCAGTCTTTTCATGGCGTGTTCCTCTCTATCTCGATTCATATGATTGCATAATGCCATTGAGATACATCCTCTTGTCTACAACGCACAGGTCAGCCCCGAGCGACGCCCGCGGCAGCGGAGGCCGGAGATACCTGCATGGATCTGACGAAGACACAGACCTGCGGCCCAGGCCAATGGAAAGACCACAGCCAGTGCAAGGGCCGCGTCCACTAGCTTCACTACGCTGCGCGTCGGGACTATCTTCGCGTCGCTGCTGAGCGGCCGGTACCGAACAAGGCCGAAGGCCGTTGCGGCGGACGCCACAACGAAAACGTAAAACCGCAATACGGCTGAAGCAAAAAGGAGCCACTAGGAAGCAAGTCTTCCGTCGCTGCGGAAGCAGAACGGCTGCGTAGTTTAACAGGTTGAGTGCGTCGGCCGGGTCAGCGCAAGACAAAAGCTACGTCACGTGCTTTGCCGGGTGCCTCGTCTCGAACAGCCTCTCAGGCTGGGAGGCTGTTCGGGCTTAATGTCTGGTTGAAAATTTATTGACAAGCACACAGATTCCGCATATAATATAAACACAAAGGCACTCCGCTGGTTTTTAGCGGTCAGCCCTTACATTGTCTTTGAAGTGATCGCCGAACTTTGCGAGGGTACCGGCGGTCACTTCTTTTTTGCAATCTGATAAACGAGGTTTATCAACGCAACGAGGAAAATGCCAGTCTGGATAAAATCCGAGTAGGTCATCACCATTGGCCGTCCCTCCTCTCCGGAGGGTGCGACGAAAAGAAGCTGCCCTCCTAACGTTCCAGGGGAATGAATAGAAGGACTGACCGCACCAGTTTCGTGCCTTTGCTTGCTCTTATCATAGCATAAGACCGGTCTCGTAGCAAGAAAAACAGAGAAAGAATCATTGCTCCGCTCCTGCGCCGTAACGAAGGTGCAGGAGTTTTTCTGTTATCTGAGTAAGACGAAAACTACGTCCCCGTGTCCGCCTGTTCGCTGAGGTGCACCGCCTGCTCAGGGGGGCATTCCATTTTACGGAGGGGTGCAAATGGCAAAAAGGGGTTCAAAGTTCCTTAGCCTTTGTTTCCAAAGACCGGTAATCTATTTTACCGACTTTTGTATGTGGGAATGAATCAACGAAGAAATACCTCACGGGCCTGTATATATCCTCCATGTTCTCATCAGCATATTTTTTCAGAACCTTTTCGGCCTCTTTATCTGACACAACGCCTTTTGAGAGAATAACAAAAGCGACGGGGACTTGATTGAATTCTTCGCTGTCATACGGAACCGCGACACATTTTTCAACTATTGGGTTTTCTACCAATTTCTTTTCAATATCAAGACTAAAGACTTTCTTCGCTACACCATTGTAAAAAGTCAGAATATAACGTTTCAGCCTCCCGCTGATATGTATAAACCCATTTTCAGATATATAACCCAAGTCACCGGAATGAACCCATAACAGTCCATCATCGTGCTTGCGTATTATGTTGTTAGACTCTTCTTCGTTTTTTAGATAGCCAATCATCATGGAAGGTGTGTGAATACAGATTTCACCTTCTTGCCCATATTGTAGTTCTTCACCACTATCAACATCAAAAGCAGAAATAGTGTTTTTTACGAATGGTGCTCCTACACTGCCAAACTCATAAATATGGTCAAAATTTACGGAAACTGCTGCACATACTTCAGACATTCCATAACCGTTCATAAGTTTTGTCTTGCAGCCACACCTTTGCAAATAGTCATCAATCTTTTTTTCGGCTTTTTCTGTTAACACATCTCCACCCGAAATGGGAGAAACTAAGCTGGAGAGGTCAAGCTTTTCATCTTTGTCAGCAAATTCTTCCCAGAAAGCAGGACTGAACACATAATAATTTGGCCTGAATTTCTTACAAACGTCTCCTATTGTTTCTCCCATCGGGAGGCGTACTATTATCGTCATCCCAGTCATAAGAGGAATCGAAACACAGATAAGGCCAAAGGCAATAAACAACGGTAGAACCAGCATCCATTTACTATCAGAACTTATCTGTGCCTCCCCAATAATATACTGCTCGGATACCGCAAGCACCGCAGCACTACTCAGTAATACACCTTTTGAACCGCCGGTGGTGCCACCGGTATAAGTTATGAAAGCCGGTGCGGTTGGATTATTTGCTGTAGATGACTCTCCTGTATTGTATTTTACAAATTGTTTCCAGCTTATAAATCGGTGATCATTCACAAGCGGAAGAGCAGGCGCTTTTTTGAGAAGCCTTGCACCGATCTTGCTGAAAAATGACATTTCCTGCGTTAGAGTTGACACAACAACTTTCTCAACACAAGTATCGCTGATTAATGCTTGTATTTTTTCTTGGAAGATATCGAGCGTAAAAACATATTTGGATTCAGCATCTAATATATGCTGCTTGATTTCAGAAGAGGAATCCATGCCGCATAACATATTGGCAGTTGCACCAATCTTGTTCAAAGCTAATGTCAGGAAGATTGTTTCCGGAGAATTTAGCATGCAAACACTCACGATGGATCCTTCACGTACACCCATGCCTTCGAGTGCACTTGCAACCAACTCTATCTTTTCAAATAAAACTCGATAAGTAATACTATTCCCATAGTAATTTATTGCTGTTTCCTGCAATCTGTTCTCACAACATTTTTTAATATGAATAAATATTGTATCATCTGGCAGTTGCGCATTGATTGCTTCTTCGGAATAGTACTTCAGCCACGGCTTATCAATGGACGGATAACCGGTCAGTTCCTTTTCTTCTGTCATTCTCTGATTTCCCCCGATAAATAAAAAGTGCGCAGCCGAAGCCGCGCACGAAAAATGCAGAGCTCCGTTTGCTGCCACACAAACCTTTACGACCGTAGGGAACGCAAAGATGGAGAATGCATTTTTACCGAGGTAAAAATGATTCCCTAACAGTCGTAAAGTATTCGGTTTGTGTGGCACGATTAGTTTACCAGACAGACAGCAAAAAATCAACGAAAACCTTTATTTGAACGATTCCGCGCTACGCTGATAAAGCTGTACTCTTTCCCAAAGAAGAAATATTCATTCGCAAAATTTACAGCTCCTATAGCAGAGGACACCGGCCGGCGCCTGCCGGCCGGTGTTCGACTATCTGTAAGGAGTTGAATACCATGACTTTTGAAGAAGTCAGCAAATCCATGAATGCATCGCTGTTGCGGCTCTCCCCCACCGAGCTTCCGTCTTACCTCGCGACCCAGGCCTTTTCCCCTCGTCCCTTCACAGACTTCATGCGTCAGAAATTCCGGGAGAAAGAAATCACTCAGAAAGAGGTTTTCATCCGGGCCGATCTGGATGACCGCTACGGCTACAAACTGATCTCCGGAGAAAAACAGACCCAGCAGCGTGATACCATTCTGCGCATCTGCCTCGCGGCAGGGTTTACGCTTGGCGAAACACAGGAAGCGCTGATCCTGTACGGCATGGCGCCGCTGTATGAAAAGATCCGGCGCGATACGGCGTTCATCGTCGCTTTCCGCAACCGGATCTATGACATTCACGACGTGGATGCGATCCTGCGCGTGAATGAACTGCCGCCATTTCTGCTACCGGATCCGGACTGAGAATCCTACTCCCCTGCACAGAAATCACAGATTTGCCACCTGTGCGGGGGCAATATCTTCCAGACGATTCTGCTATACTGGAACCATCAACAAATTTGAAGGAGGATTACCCCATGAAAAAGCTTGTCTCTGTTGTCCTTGTCCTGCTCATGTTCCTGTCCGTGATGACCTGCGCCTTCGCTGAAAATTCGCTTGCCAACTACAACGACGACCAGCTGAAGCAGCTATACAAAATGATTCGGGAGGAAATGGTGAGCCGCGGGATTCCTCTCGCCCAGGAAGTTACGCTCCGTGAAGGGAAGTTCATCGTCGGTCAGGATATTCTTCCCGGCTCCTATACCCTGAAATGCACGGCAACGTCCGGCGACACCTACGGTGATCTGTACTCCTCTCTGGGCGACGCATACAGTTCTTTCGACAGTGCTCTGGGCGGCCTGATGGGTTCCCTCGGCGGAATGATGGGCGATGTGATCAACGCGGAGGTTGAAATTCTCGGCAACTACGGCACAGTGCTGAAATCCTTCGAGATGAAAGCCGGTGATTCCGTGCGGATCACGCTGGAGGAAGGCACGGCACTTCAGATCAGCGAGGGCACATGCGTGCTGACTGCAGACTGAACTCGCAAAAACGATAGTGCTTATAATGAAGCAGCGACGGTCTGTGCAGTTAATATACTGCGCAGACCGTCGTTGGGTGTTAAAGAGATAAGAGGCGAATGTCAGGAAGCCACCTTTGACAAATTAAAATCTCGCGAAAAACAGCCTGAGTTTCCTTGCCGGCATATAATTTAGGGGCTCTGTAAGACAGGATAATGGTTTTTTCGCCTTTCTTCGGGGCATCACCGCTCCTTTTTTCGCATTACCTTCCTCTGGAAGCATTACAGGAACACCGTCTCCGCCGTACAGGGGCCGATCCGGCCCTCCGTCCTGCAGTCCGGGAGCCACAGGGTGTAGGCTCTCTCCTCCTCCGCGCGGTTTACCGCCGTCAGGATCCGTTCGGCTCCGTCCGTTCGGAAGATCAGCAGAACGTCCGCATCGGACGCGAGGAAGAACGCGTCCCCGGTGCTCAGCGCCGCGTGGGCGTTTCTCCTCCCGGCCAGCTCCTTCACATAGTCGTGAAGAGAGGCTGCCTCGCTGCTTCGCGCTTCGCCGGAGAGCATTCCGTCCCGAACGGGCCTGCGGTTAAAGGGATCCCCGGTACCGGTCATGGCAAGCTCGTCGCCGTAGTAGACGCTGGGAACGCCCGGAATCGAAAACTGGATCGCCAGCGCCAGCCGTTCCAACCGGTCGGCGCGCTGCCAGTCCTCCGGACGCAGAGAGGCCTCCAGCGCCAGCTGGTCCTCGCGGGAGCGCTCCTTCCAGCATTCCCCGCTCGCCAGAGCGTTGCGCAGGCGCTCGACGTCATGCGAACCGAGAAGGTTCATCAGGCTCCGGTACAGCGGTTTGGGATAGTGCAGCTGCTGGGCCGTGAGGAAATCCGCCATCTCAAACGCGCTGATGCGGCGGTGAAGGAAGTCCAGAACCGCCGTACGGAAGGGATAGTTCATGACGGAGTCCAGCGCCGTGCCCAGGGCATAGCGGCGCCGGGAACCGTAGCTCTCCTTCAGCACCGCGTCTTCCCAGACCTCGCCCAGGATCAGGCTGTCCGGTTTTTCCTTCCTGGCCGCGCTGCGGATCAGCTCCAGGACTTCGTCGGGGAGCTCGTCCGCCACATCCAGGCGCCAGCCGGACGCCCCGCGGCGGAGCCACTGACGCACGACGGAGTTTTCCCCCGTCACGACGAAGTCCTGCCAGGCGGGATCCGTCTCGTTGACCTCCGGCAGCTCCCGGAACCCCCACCAGCTTCGATAGTCGTCGGGAAAATGCCGGAAATCGTACCAGCTGTCGTAGGGCGAGGGCTCCTTCTGGCAGGCGCCCGGTTCCGGGTAATGACCGTCACGGTTAAAGTAGATGCTGTCCGCCCCCGTATGGGAAAACACGCCGTCACAGAGGATCCGGATCCCGAGTCCTTCCGCCGCCTCACAGAGGGCGGTGAAGTCCTCATTCGTGCCGAGGATCGGGTCAACGCGCAGATAGTCCGAGGTGTCGTAGCGGTGGTTGGAGCGGGATTCGACAATCGGATTGAGATACAGACAGCTCACGCCGAGGTCCCTGAGGTACCCAAGCTGCTCCCGGATCCCCCGCAGGGTCCCGCCGTAGAAGTCATCGGGGATATAGTCCTTCTCGAATTCTCTCGCCTGCCAGCGCACCTCCTCTTCCCGGGAGGCGTGCAGGTCCGGGGTCTGGCCGAGATGCCGGTGATAGTCCACGCCCTTTCCGGCCGTATCGTCGTCGAAAAAGGCGAAGCGGTCCGGAAAGATCTGGTACAGGACGCAGCTCTGAAACCACGCCGGCGTTTCAAAGCCCCGGGCGGAAACCGTGAGGCGGAAGCCGTCCTTCGCTTCCGTCAGCAGCCAGGAATGCAGCCCGTCCGGCGAGCGGCAGATCCAGCGCGTCACGTCCCGGCCGGCCGGACGGATGCGGAAGCGGTACCAGAGCGCGGCGGGGATTTCCGGCGCCGCGAATTCCACCGCCCAGCCCCGTTCGGAGGGTTTCATGGGGAATTCTTCGCGGAAATTGTCGCCCCAGAGTTCCAGCACGGCCTCCGTCACGCTTCCCTGCTGCGCCTCAAAGGCGAGGCGCAGCTTCTCTCCGGCCGTCACCGCGCCGCGGGGAAAGCGGCAGTCCTTAAGGCGGATGTCATGGAGGACCGGCGGGATATAGCGCTCGAAATCCCGCATCATTCGAAACAGGTGGCAGCTGCGCGGCTGCAGCCGGTTCAGCTCCTCCATCTCCTCCTCGGTCAGGTCTTCATCGGCACAGGCCGCCGCATAAGGATAGACGGTCTCGAGATTCATGCCGTAATCATCCATCAGGATCCGCAGAAACTCCGCCGTAAAAACCGGTCCGACCTTTCCGTCCGGAGACAGCCTGCGCAGGTCTCTCTCCATCCGTCCGGAACCGAGAAAACGCGCCGCGGCAACCGCCGCGTCCGCCGCTTCCGGGAAAAAGCGTGCGGAAAGCGAGCCTTCCGGAAGCTCGCCTTCTGAAACGCACCAGGCCCCGCCGCGAAAACAGAGGCGGAGCTGCTGCTGATGCTGATATTCGATTTTCAGGTGATAGTCGTCATCCCATACCTCGCGGTAGCTTCCGCCGTATGAGATGGTACGGGTCAGATTCAAACAGGTTCACACTCCAGGAAGAGATCTTTTGCGCATCAGGCTTTGTGTTTCCGTGCCTTGACGGGACGGAACTCAAAGAACAGCGCAGAGAGCGGCGGAAGCGTCACGGCCGCCGACCATTCAAACTCGGTAAACGGCTGCTTCTTCGCCCGGATCGCGTGGGGATTGCCCTTGCCGTCGCCGCCGAAGGCGGGATCGTCGCTGCAGAGGATTTCCTTCAGGGTGCCGTTGCAGGGCAGGCCGAAGACAAACCCGTCATACCGTACCGGGGTGAAGTTGAACACGCAGACCAGGCTGCGGCTGTCGTCACCGGGGATGCGCAGGAAGGCGATGGAGCTGCGTGAGGCATCGTCCACGTTCAGCCATCGGAAGCCGTCCCAGGAGTGATCCTGACGCCAGAGTGCGGGATATGTCCGATAAAGCCGGTTCAGCGCCCGGACCCAGTCTCTCATGCCGCGGTGTTTCGGATAATCCAGCAGCATCCAGTCCAGCGGCTGCTGCCAGTTCCATTCGATGAACTGCGCGAATTCGCTTCCCATGAAGGTGAGCTTCTTGCCCGGGTGCGCAAACTGATACCCGTACAGGGTCCGGAGGGAGGCGAACTTCTGGTCATAATCGCCGCTCATCTTGTTGATCATGGAATACTTCCCGTGGACCACCTCGTCGTGGGAATACGCCAGGACATAGTTCTCCGAGAAGGCATACATCATCGAGAAGGTCAGCCGGTTGTGATTGGCCGAGCGGAAGAAGGGATTCAGGGACATATAGTCCAGCGTATCGTGCATGAAGCCCATATCCCACTTCAGACAGAAACCGACGCCGCCGACATCGGGCGGGGCCGTGATCAGAGGGAAGGCCGTGGATTCCTCGGCGATGGTGACGGCGCCCGGATAGGTGGTCAGAACCGCTTCGTTCAAGTTGCGCAGGAAGTCCAGCGCGTCAAGGTTGATATACCCTCCCTCACGGTTGGGCGTATACTCGCCCTCCTTCCGGCCGTAGTTGAGGTACAGCATCGAGGAGACGGCGTCGACGCGGATACCGTCGATGTGGTATTCCTCAAAGAACAGACAGGCGGAGGAGATCAGGAAGCTCTGGACCGGAGGACTTGCATAGTCGAAGATCAGCGTGCCCCAGTCGGGGTGCTCGGCCATGCGCTGTTCCTTGCATTCGAAGAGGTTGGTCCCGTCAAAGCGGGCCAGACCGTGACCGTCTTTCGGGAAGTGGGCCGGAACCCAGTCCATGATCACGCCGATGCCCGCGCGGTGGAGGGTATCGACAAAATAGCGGAAGTCGTCCGGCGTGCCGTAGCGGGACGTGGGGGCATAGTAGCCGGTCACCTGGTAGCCCCAGGAGCCGTCATACGGGTATTCCGTAACCGGCATGATCTCCACATGCGTAAAGCCCATTTCCGCGCAGTATTCCGCGAGTTCATCCGCCACGGTCCGGTAGGTGACGCCATAGGCCGGAGAGCGCCAGGAACCGAGGTGCAGCTCATAGATGCTCATAGGCTCGGTCATGAAGTTCTTCTGCTTCCTGGCCTCCATATACTCCCCATCCAGCCAGGCATAGTGCCCGCCGTCCCAGACGATGGACGCGGTTTCGGAGCGGTTTTCGGACCAGGCGGCAAAGGGATCTGATTTCAGAAAAGTCCTCCCGTCGGCACCGGTAATGCTGTACTTATAGTGCTGCCCGACGGAGACGTCGGCACGAAACGCCACCCAGACGCCGCCTTCCATGCGCTCCATCGGCTGATCCCCCCAGGCGTTGAAGTCGCCGGTGAGGCTCACCGCCCGAGCATTCGGGGCCCAGACCACAAACCGATATTCGCCGAGTTCGGGAACCGGCCGGCAGCCGTAGCACAGCCAGGCCTTTCGCGCGTGTCCGGTGTTATAGAGCCAGATGTCGTCTCTCGGGATACAGGAAAGATGCCGTTCGTCCATCGTATGTCTCCTTTCCGTCGCGGCCTGGGGCCGCAGCCATAGCCTTTCATGAAATGCAGGGCCCGGATACCTCCCCGCCGGGGGCGGGGAGGTATTCTTTTCCGGTTTGGCAGTTCCGTTCAGCCGTTATGAGGGCAGAATGATGTTGAGATCAAAGGCGCCGTCGACACCGCCGGCGTAGGTGGAATCCGTCTGCTGCCAGACGGAATAGCTGTGGATATGGGCCGGCAGGCGGTTCTCCACCGTATAGCTCGCCATCCAGAACGGAAGATACTTCACCGCTTCCGTGTCCAGATCAAAGCGGGCATAGCCTTCCGAGGCATAGAGTCCCGCTTCATATCCGGCCTGACGGACCGCACCGCAGAAGGCTTCGATCACGTCGGCCCGCTCTCCGGGCGTCAGGGTATCGGATCGCCCGTAGGGATAGTCGCCGGAATACTCCATATCGATGTAAACCGGCAGGTCCAGGGGGAATCCGTCCAGTGTCTTCAGCGCGGCCTCCGCCTCTTCCAGCGCTTCCGCGGGATTCACCGCGGTGGAGTAGAAATAGGCGCCGACCTCAAGGCCGGCTTCCCGCGCCAACTGAAGATTGGCCCGGGTCTCGCGATCACCGTAGAGCCGGCCGCTTCCGCCCCAGCCCCGTCCGCCCAGACGGATGATCACGAAAGTAAAGCCCTGGTCCCGCAGCGCGGAGAAGTCGATCTGATTGTTGAACTGTGAGAGATCGAGACCGATCTGCTCCGCTTCCCTGCCGTACTCATCGTAATAGCGGAGCTTGCCGCCGATGTTCACCAGATCGGCCGCCGCGAACGGCGCCGCGGCGAGCGAGAGGCAGAGCAACAGACAGAGCAGAATCGGAATCCGTCTTGATTTCACTTGAGCGTGACGCGCTTGTAGGCCTTCTTGCCGCGGCGCAGCAGGAATCCCTTGCGGAGCTCGTCCTCCGTGATCATGCGGGCGGGGTTTTTCTCGGCTTCCCCGTCGATGCTGACGCCGCCCTGCTGAATGTTCGTACGCGCGTCGCTGCGGCTCTTGCAGAGTCCCGCGAGGACCAGCAGCGCCGGAAGGGTGATTCCGTCATCATTGAGCTCTTCGGCGCCGACCTCGACCACCGGGGCGTCGCCGCCGTCGGATGCGCCGCCGCCAAACAGGGCGCGGGCCTGCTGCTGAGCCTTGTCGGCTTCCTCTTCGCCGTGGACCAGCGCGGTGAGCTCCCAGGCCAGGATTTCCTTGGCGCGGTTGAGATCGCTGCCCTCCCAGGAGGACATCTCATCGATCTGCTCCAGCGGCAGGAAGGTCAACATGCGCAGGCACTTCATCACGTCCGCGTCGCCGACGTTGCGCCAGTACTGATAGAAGTCATAGGGGCTCGTCTTGTTCGGATCGAGCCACACGGCGTTGCCGGCGGTCTTGCCCATCTTGTTGCCGTTGGAGTCGGTGAGGAGCGTGATGGTCATCGCGTGCGCGTCCTTGCCGAGCTTGCGGCGGATGAGCTCC
Organism: Oscillospiraceae bacterium; assembly: GCA_017458335.1. GTDB lineage: Bacteria > Bacillota > Clostridia > Oscillospirales > Oscillospiraceae > Limivicinus. Next base: position 20,398 of record JAFTFT010000033.1, on the reverse strand, counting down.
GTGCCGCCGAGCATGTTGCTCCACTGATCGTCGCCGCCGAACTGCATGTTGCAGTCATAGTGCTGGAACAGGTAGTAGAAGTCATAGGACTGCATGATCATGTAGTTGAACTCAAAGAAGCTCAGGCCGCGCTCCATGCGGTTCTTGTAGCACTCGGCACGCAGCATGTTGTTCACCGAGAAGTGGGTTCCGACCTCACGCAGCAGCTCGACATAGTTGAGGTCCAGCAGCCAGTCGGCGTTGTTGACCATCAGGGCCTTGCCGTCGGAAAAGTCGATGAAGCGCTCCATCTGTCTGCGGAAGCACTCGGCGTTGTGGTTGATGTCCTCGCGCGTCAGCATCTTGCGCATATCCGTACGGCCGGAGGGGTCGCCGATCATTGTCGTGCCGCCGCCGATCAGGGCGATGGGAGTATTGCCCGCCATCTGGAGCCGTTTCATCAGGCAGAGTGCCATAAAATGTCCTGCCGTCAGGCTGTCGGCGGTGCAGTCAAAGCCGATATAAAACCGGGCCTTGCCGGAATTGACCAGCTTGCGGATTTCTTCCTCGTTGGTTACCTGCGCGATCAGGCCGCGCGCAGTCAGTTCTTCATATACTCCCATTTGTCTTCTCCTTGTTCTGATGTTGAATCTTGTATTCCGCCGCGTAACCAAGCTGTTCCTCCGCGGAGCGCAGCGTGGTTTCGGTGATATTGTCGCCGCCGTGCAGGCGGGCGATTTCACGTTGACGGCCAAGGTGATCCAGCGGGATCACTTCGGTCAGGGTCCGGCCCTCCCGTTCGGTCTTGACGATGACGGCATGCCGGTCGGCCATGGCGGCGATCTGCGGCAGATGCGTCACACAGAGGACCTGCTTCCGGCCGGAGAGTTCGGCGAGCTTTTCGCCGACGCGCTGCGCCGCGATGCCCGAGACGCCGGTGTCGATCTCGTCAAAGATCATCGTCGGAACCGGATCCGAGCGGGACAGAACCTGTTTCATGGCCAGCATGATGCGGCTGAGCTCGCCGCCAGAGGCGATGCGGCTGATGCGGCCGGGGAGCTCTCCGCGGTTGGCCGAGAGCAGGAAGCGGGCGCTGTCAAGGCCGACCGGGCCCGGCTCCGGCAGAGGGGTAAGCTCCACCAGAAAGCGCGCCGCCGGCATGGATAGATCGTGCAGTTCCTTTTCAATGAGGGAAGCCAGACGGCCGGCTGCCCTGCTGCGCTCTTTTCGCAGTTCTTCGGCCAGGGCAACGCAGCGTTTCTCCTGCCGGGTGATTTCCCGGTCCAGTTCCTGCAGCCGCTCCTCCGAGAAGCTGATCTCCTCCAGGCGGCCGCGGCATTCGTCGAGATAGGCCGGAAGATCTTCCAGGCTGCGGCGGTATTTCCGCTCCAGACGGCTCAGTTCCCGCAGCCGCTCTTCGATGCGGTCGTATTCCTCGGGGGAAAAGCTGAGCGATTCTTCAAAATCACGCAGGGTTTCCGACGCGTCGTTCAGCAGGAAGACCGCCTGGTCCAGGGTGTCGGCGGCGCTGCCGAGTTCCGGGGCAAAGCCCGCGGCATGGCGGCATTGCCAGGCGGCGGTCTGCGCGCCGTTGAGCGCGCCCTCGTCCCCGTTCAGCGCTTCGGCGGCGATGTGAAGGGCTTCGGTCAGTTTTTCGGCATTGCGCAGGAGATCCCGACGGGCGGTGAGTTCTTCCCGCTCCTCCGGGCGAAGCGCGGCGCGCTCCAGCTCCGCGACCGCCTCAGTCAGGCGGAGAGAAAGCCGCTCTTTTTCCTCTTCGTCGAGGTTGAGCCGTTCCCACTCCTCCCGCAGCGTACAGAGCGTCCGATAGGCTTCGCGGTAGGGGTCGAGATCCAAGCCGGCAAAGCGGTCCAGCGCCGCGAGATGCCGTTTTTCATCCAGGAGCTGGAGTCCGTCGTTCTGACCGTGGATTTCCAGCAGGCCGCTCCCCAGCTCTCTGAGCTGCTGGGCGCTGACCGGATTGCCGCAGACGCGGCAGCTGCTCTTCCCGTCCCGGGTGATCCGGCGCTGAACAATCAGCTCATCCGAGTCGTCCCCGTCGTCGAGTTCGTTGTCCCGGAGCCAAGCTTCCGCGTCGGCCCGGTCAAACACGCCCGTCACCGTCGCCCTTTCCGCACCGCTGCGGATCAGGTCCCGGGTGACGCGGGCGCCGGTCAGCGCCGCAATGCTGTCAATCACAATGCTCTTGCCCGCGCCGGTCTCACCGGTCATGACGTTGAGCCCCGCGTCAAAGCGTATGTCCGCCCGTTCGATCACGGCGATGTTTTCAATTCTGAGTTCTCGCAGCATGGCTCTCCATACCCCAATACCTGACTGTATTAAAACAGGTGCTGAATTTCATCAAACAGGGCCAGTGCGGCCGCATTGTCGCGCATGGCGATAAACGCCGTGTCGTCGCCGGCCAGGGTACCCACCAGGCCGTCCACTTCGATGGCATCCATGGCGCTGCAGGCAGCGGACGCCAGGCCCGGAAGCGTGCGAAGGACAAAAAGGTTCTGTGCTACATCGTAGGATACCACACTCTCCCGGAAGATCTTCTGAAGCCGCTGCAGGTGATCGCCCGACTCGCGTCTGGTCGCGACATAGCGATATCCTCCTTCGGGAGAAACCTCCTTCGCCAGATGCATGTCACGGATGTCTCTGGACAGCGTGGCCTGCGTGGTGTGGATTCCCCGCTGCTCCAGGGCGTGCATCAGCTGGTTCTGTGTCTCGATCGCTTCGGTGGAGATGATCTCCAGAATCACTGCCTGACGGTTGCTCTTCATCGTTCCATTCCTCCTTTCCTTCGTTTTTTGATATCTGAAAACCCGTGTATGCGGGCTTTACTGACAAAATCCTTACATCAGCTTGGCAAGCTGCTCAAAAAAACTTCTCTTGCACAGATCGATCATCGGGACGCAGCGGTCGGCACAGCGGATTTCCAGCAGATCTCCGCTCTCCAGGTCCGCGACCTGATAGCCGTCCACCGCGAGATACGCCCGCCGGCCGGTGAGCTTCTCCGTCAGGACGCGTACGTCGCGCTTCGGAGAGAGCACATAGGGCTTGGCGGAGAGCGTGTGGGCGCAGATCGGCGTCAGGAGGATCGCCCGGGCATCCGGTTCGGCGATCGGGCCGCCGGCCGACATGGAATAGCCGGTCGATCCCGTCGGGGTCGCGACGATCAGGCCGTCTCCGGAGAAGGAGAACATCTCCTTCCCGTCCGCCCAGGCGGTCGGTTGGATACATTCGCCGTAGCCGTGGACCACAACGTCGTTGAGCGCGCAGTCGTGCAGAATCACCTCGCCGCCCCGCAGCAGCGAAACCTCCAGCATCATCCGCTCGCTCACGGGAACGCCGGGCTGAAGAGCCTGTACGATTCCGGACAGTTCCTCGGGCTCCATACTGGTCATGAATCCCTTGGTGCCGAGATTCACCCCGAGAATCGGGATCTCCGCCCCGTCCAGTTCGCGCACCACCGCCAGAATCGTTCCGTCCCCGCCCAGAACCACCGCATGACTGAGCCGCGGCAGAACCTCCCGGATCGTACGGATCTCCATATTCTCCGGCGGCTGCCAGTCGGCCCCGGTGAACACGGGACAGACACAGGTTTCAAAACCCGCCGCGGAGAGAAGGGAGCGGCATTCCAGGGTTCTCACAAGACCTGCGTCACGAAACGGATTCGGGCAGAGCGCTATCATAGTTTTCCTCCGTGCGCGGCTTCCACCACCGCGCTGATATCCAGTACTGGCTCTTCACGCGTGTCATTCACCAGCCAGGTCAGAAACTCGATGTTGCCCTCCGGTCCCCGGATCGGAGACCAGTCCAGCCCCATCACGCTGTAGCCCGCCTCACGCGCCGCGGCCAGGCAGGTTTCGATCACGCTGCGGTGCACGGCGGCATCCCGGACAACGCCTTTCTTACCGACCTGTTCCCGCCCCGCCTCAAACTGCGGCTTGATCAGGCAGATATAGTCCGCACCCGGCTTCAGGAACTGCCGGATCACCGGAAGAATCAGCCGGATCGAAATAAACGATACATCCATCACCGCGGCATCCAGCGGCTCCGGAACCTGATCGGAAGTGAGATAGCGCAGGTTGCAGCGCTCCAGGTTCACCACTCTGGGGTCCTGCCGCAGTTTCCAGGCCAGCTGTCCGTAGCCCACATCCACCGCATATACCTTTTCGGCTCCGTTTTGAAGAAGCACATCCGTAAACCCGCCCGTGGAGGCGCCGCAGTCGATGCAGGTTTTCCCCGTCACCTCGACCGGGAAGACCCGAAGCGCCTTTTCGAGTTTCAGGCCGCCGCGGGAGACGTACTTCAGCGTCTCACCCCGTACCTCCGGCAGGCAGTCCGCCGGTACCGACATGCCGGGCTTGTCCGCCTTCTGACCGTTCAGATAGACGGCGCCGCTCATGATGACGGCCTTCGCCTTTTCCCGGCTCTCGGCAAGGCCAAGCTCAAAGACTCTCTGGTCAAGGCGGGTCTTATTCATGCCCGCGCTCCCGAAGCAGCGCTTCCGCCCGGTCGGCAATGGACGCGGCGTCCAGGCTGTTATCCATCAGGAGCTGTGCCCGACCGCCGTGCGGGACGATCCCTCCGCCCAGGTTCAGCATCGCGGCGCGGAAACGGATTCCCTTCTCCGCCGCAAGCGCGGAGAGCACCGTGCCGATGCAGCCGGCCTCGCAGACTTCCTCCGCCGTCAGAAGCAGCTTCGTCTTCTCCAGGGAGGCCAGAACCATCGGGAAGTCCTCCCCGCCGATCTCGCCGAGCTTGATGACTTCGGCCGAGATGCCGCGCTGGGCGAGGATGCCCGCGGCACGCTGCACTTCACAGATCATGGTTCCGTAGGCAACCAGGGTGAGGTCATGTCCAGACTGCAGAAGGGTTTCCTTCTCCGGGTGAAGCGCGCCGTAGCCGCACTCTCCGCCTCTGGGGTAACGGATCGCGGCCGGTCCGTCCGTCTCAAAGACGGCCGTTTTCAGCATCGCGCGCAGTTCCGCAAAGCTCGCGGGACAGAAGATCTTCATCCCGGGGACCGTTCTCAGATAGGAGACGTCAAAAATCCCGTGATGGGTTTCCCCGTCGCTGCCCACCAGGCCGGCACGGTCAACCGCGAAAACAACATGCAGCTGCTGCAGGGCGACGTCATGGATCAGCATGTCAAAGCCGCGCTGCAGGAAGCTGGAATACACCGCAAATACCGGAAGCAGCCCCTGTTTGGCCATTCCGGCCGCCATGGCGGCGGCGCCGCCTTCGGCGATGCCGACATCCGTAAACCGCTCCGGGAAACGGGCGGCAAAGCCGTCCAGCCCGGTGCCGTTGGTCATGGCCGCCGTGATCGCCACCAGCTTCGGTTCCTCTTCGGCAAGCTCACAGACCGTCTCTCCAAAGCAGTCGGAAAAGCATCTGTCGGCGGGTGCGAGTTCCCCCGTCAGGGCATTGAAGGGGCCGACGCCGTGATAGATTTCCGGGTGCGCCTCGGCATATTCAATCCCGCGGCCCTTCCGGGTCAGCACGTGGACCAGAACCGGTTCCTTCGAATCCCTCGCAAGCCGGAAAACCGTCTCCAGCTCCTGGAGATTGTGTCCGTCCACCGGTCCGAGATAGTTCAGTCCCATGGCGCTGAACATATTGACCGGCAGCAGCTTGTCCTTCATTTTTTCCTTCAGGTCGTGGTTGAAGGAATAGAGGGCCGGCATCCCCATAAACACATCCCGATACCAGCGCTTGAAGCGGATATACCCCGGCCTGATCCGCATTCCCTGCAGCAGCCGGGCGGTTCCGCCCACATTCGGATCGATCGACATGTTGTTGTCGTTCAGGACGATGACCATGGGTTCCCTGCTCGCCGCCGCCGCGGCCAGCCCCTCATAGGCAAGCCCGCCCGTGAGCGCGCCGTCTCCGATCACGGCCACGACGTCATAGTCTTCATGAAGCAGGGTGCGCGCCTTTGCCATCCCCACCGCCACGGAGACCGAGTTGGAAGCGTGTCCCGCGATAAAGGCGTCGTCCCGGCTCTCATAGGGCTTCGGGAAGCCCGAGAGGCCGCCGTACTGACGCAGGGTATCGAAGCGGTCTCTCCGCCCGGTGATGATCTTGTGGGCATAGCTCTGGTGTCCCACGTCAAAGACGATCCGGTCCTTTTCGGTGTTATAGACGCGGTGCAGCGCCAGCGTCAGCTCCACGGCGCCGAGATTGGACGCCAGGTGCCCGCCGGTTTTGGATACGGACTCCACCAGAAAGCAGCGCAGCTCAGCGGCAAGCTCCGTGAGCTCTTCCTCTGAAAGGCGCTTGATGTCCAGTGAAGAGTTGATCGAATTGAGAATATTCATAAAATCAATGATTCCGCTTCGCTAATTTTGTCGCAAGCACTTCCAGGAATCCGGTGTCGTCGAAAGCGCCGCGCAGACAGACGCAGGCCTCTTCGGTCAGGCGGTCCACCAGCCGGGAGCAGGCCTCTTCGCCCAGGAGAACCATATAGGTGTTCTTGTGTTCCGCCGCGTCCGAGCCGATGGGCTTGCCCAGCTCCGCCTCGCTGCTCAGTGCGTCAAGCATGTCGTCCCGGATCTGAAACGCCAGGCCGACGGCGGCGCCGTAACGGGCGGCCGCCTCTTCCTGCGCGCCGGTTCCGCCGGCCGCGGCGACCCCCATGGTGCAGGCCGCGATCAGGAGGGCGCCCGTCTTGCGGGCGTTGATTTCATCCAGCTCGGCGGCTGTGAGCTGCTTCCCCTCTCCGGTCATGTCCAGATACTGCCCGCCGCACATGCCGTCAAAGCCCACGGCGTTTGCCAGCTGTGTCGCGCAGCGGAGTCTGGCCGCGTCCGGGAGGGAGGAGCGCAGAATCGTTCCGAAGGCCTCCGCCTGCAGAACATCCCCGGCCAGCGTCGCGACGCATTCGCCGAAGACGATGTGGTTTGAGGGCTTACCGCGGCGCAGATAGTCGTTGTCCATGCAGGGAAGGTCGTCGTGGATCAGGCTGTAGGCGTGCAGCATCTCAATCGCGCAGGCCACGTCCAGCGCATCCTTCACATTTCCTCCGCACACACGGCAGAATTCCAGCACCAGGATCGCCCGGATGCGCTTCCCGCCCGCGAGCAGGCTGTATCGGGCCGCGTCACAGTAGCCGTGCATCGGGTCGGATTCCGGCAGGACAAAGAACTGTTCCAGTCTGTTCTCCACCATGCGCCGGTAGTCGTCCATCGTATAGGTTTGATTCATTGGATCATTCTTCAAACGGCAGTTCCTCCGGCTCCCCGTCGTTTCCCTTTCTGAGCTTGACCACCAGCTGTTCGGCCTCGTCCAGCATGGCGCTGCAGTCGGCCAGCAGCCCGGTGCCTTCTTCAAAGTAGGCGATCGATTCCTGCAGGGGGATGTCCCCCTTCTCCAGGTGGAGGACGATCTCCTCCAGGCGTTTCATCGAATCTTCAAATGACAGTTTCTTCCGTGCCATGACAGTTCTCTTCCTCCAGTTGTTCCACAAGGCAGTCTGCTCTTCCGTCGGAAAACCGCAGCGTGACACGGCCGCCTCTGTGAAGCTGCCTCACGCTGTGTACGGGTGCGCCGCCGGCGTCGTTTGCCGCGACGTAGCCCCGGCTCAGGACCTTCAGGGGGCTCATCGCGTCCAGAGCCGCCGCCTGCCGGACCAGCACCCGGCGCTTTTCAAAGACCAGCTTCTGTCCGGCCGACGAGAGCCTGGCGGATACGCGGTCCAGATCCATCCGCCGCAGATCGACAAAGGACGACGCGTCCCGGAGCACCCCGCGGTTTCGAAGGGAGTCCAGCTGCTGCCTGCGTCTCTGCAGATCCCGGGAAACGGCGTGGTTCAGCCGGGCCGAGACGGAAGAGAGCAGTTCTTCCATCTCGTGCCGGTCCGGCACGGCGATCTCGGCCGCGTTGCTGGGCGTCGAGGCCCGCCGGTCCGCGACGAAGTCGGAAATGGTGACATCCGGCTCATGCCCGACCGCCGAGATCACCGGGATCTCGGACGCGTAGATGGCCCGGGCCACCCGCTCGTCGTTAAAGGCCCAGAGATCCTCCAGCGAGCCGCCGCCCCGTCCCGTGATGATCAGATCGGCGACCTGATGGCGGTTGGCATAGCGGATCGCCGAGGCGATTTCCGCCGGCGCCTCCACGCCCTGGACACGCACCGGCAGCAGCAGAACCTTCGTCATCGGCCAGCGCCGGCGTAGAATACGGATCATATCGTGTACCGCCGCGCCCGCGGAGGAGGTGATAATCGCGATCCTCGCCGGGAAGGGCGGAAGCGGCTTCTTGTGGGCTTCATCGAAGAGCCCTTCCGCATAAAGCCGCTGCTTGAGCTGTTCAAAGGCCGCCTGCAGTTCTCCGACGCCGTCGGGTACGATCGCGGTGCAGGAAAGCTGATACGCGCCGTCCCGGGGATAGACCCGGAGACTTCCGCTGACAAACACCCGCATCCCGTTCTCCGGGCGAAAGCGGAGCCGGGCCGCGCTGCTGCGGAACATGACGCAGCGGAGGCTGCTCTCCTGATCCTTCAGGGTAAAATAGTGGTGTCCGGAGGGGTAGATCTTGTAATTGGAGATCTCCCCTTCCACGCACAGATTCCGAAACCGCAGGTCGGATTCCAGAAGGCCTCTGACCGCTTCGTTCAGCTCGCTGACGGTCAGGGTCAGGCGTCCGTCGTCTCCGTTCATGTCTCCGCCGCGGGCTTTTCATCCCGCAGGAAGCTGCCCAGCAGGCCGTTGATAAAGGCGCCCGCCTGGGGAGAGTCATAGGTCTTTCCCAGTTCCACCGCCTCATTGACCGCGGCGGAGTTCGGAACGTCGTCCAGGTAGAGGATCTCGCTGAGGGCGCAGCGGAGAACCGCCAGGGTCGATTTGGCAATCCGGCTGAGCTTCCAGCCCTCGGCGTAGCGGCTGATGATTTCGTCGATCTCCGTCTGATGAAGGGCCGCATTCTCCACAACGCGGCGGATATAGGCGATCTGTTCCTCATCCGGCGCTTCGCGGTAGAGCTCGTCTTCCTCTTTCAGGCTGTCATAATGCTCGTCCGAGAAGAACAGTGCCATCGCATCCTCCGGCGCGGCGGAACCCAACTCCATGGAGAAGAGAATCTGTACGGCAATCTGCCTCGCAGTCATTCTTGTCATCATGCCTGTTTCCCTTACCGGTCAAAGGAGATTCCGGAGACGTGCACGTTCACTTCGGCATCCTCAAAGCCGGTGGAGGCCTGAATGACAGACCGGACCGCGGTCTGAACGTTTTTCGCGACATTGACGACATTGTTGCCGTACACAACGGTGATGATGGCGTCGATGATAATCTTCTGTCCCTCAAAGTGGACCTTGACCCCCTTGGGCAGGGTCTTCAGGCCGATCAGCTCGGCAAGCTCCGTCCCCGCGGTCGTGGACATGCCGGAAACCCCTTCCACATCCAGAACCGCCGTGCGGACAATGCCCGAGATCACATCTTCCGAAATATTGATGCTGCCGTTTTCTTCCCGGTAGCTGATATAGCTGTCGCCCATAATTATTCCTCCAAACCAGAATCTTTATTATTTTAACACGAATGCCGGAAAAAAGGAAGCCTCATTGCATATTTTCAGGAAACTGCAAGAAAAGTCTTCGTTCTTTTTGTTGAAAGATTCCATAAAATATGGTATATTCTCCCCTGTATCATAAAGGGGGAACCGAAATGGAAATCAAAATCATGTATGCCGCCGCCATTTTCTTCGGCGGATGGCTGATGTCGTATGTCTTTCTCCGGCAGCTTCTGTTCAATTTCCGCGTTGCTGATCCGCTGCTGAAAAAAATGAACGCGATCGACCCGGAGCTGATCGCGCCGGGGGCCCGGCGCTACACCAACACCTCGGTGGCGGTCTGCGTGGTAAGCATCGCCGTGCTCTGCGGTGTGGTCGTGTTTCTCTGCCCGAAGTACCTGATCATCTCGTTCTTCGTGGGCGTCGCGCTCTGCCTTGTGATGATCCTCGGCAAAATCAAGCCTTCCAACCGCGGCATGTTTGAGAGTTTCTGCAACGGATACTGCCGTTTTGTTCCGGATGATGAGCTCCGGACCATTCTGTACAACAAGGATTTCAAGAAGATCAACCGTCGTCTGCGCGAGCTCGGCTACGGAAGCAGCTTTGTTCCGGAGTTTGACGACAGGACCTGATTTTCACGGAAAAGTGCTCCGGCCTGACCGGTGCGGCCGGCTGTAGCGCCGCGCGCCGGACGCGCCGGCGCCTTTTCCCCGGGTCTGAAGAACCCGGCCTCTGATTCCGCTTATTCACGAATGTTGTCTGTCCGAATATCTCCCCGCCGAAGGCGGGGAGATCGTTTTTCCGCGGCAAACCGGACTGTGAAGCAGGAATATACGGAGGTCGGGTTTTTTGTGTCTTCAGGCTTTTTCCTCAGGCCACGGGAAAAGCCGATGGTCTTTGACCAGAAAGGCGCTGCGGGCAAGCGCCGCCATCGGCGTGTCGCTCAGGGAATCGGAATAAAAGTTCTCGACGCTGCCGGCGTCGTAGCGCTCCAGAAAGCGCCTGACCTTCTCCCGGTCATGGCAGTTCTTTCCGTGAATCTTTCCCGTATACGGGTTCATCGGGGTCGCGATCAGCGAAACGCCGAGTCTTTCCGCCGCCGGTCTCAGCAGAAACTCCGGCGAAGCGGAGATGATCAGATCATCGCCGCGCTTCCGCTGAAGATACCACGGCTCGATCCGGGCAAAGTTCTCTTCCCAGAATTCCTCCACGATACGCTCGACGTTGTCCACGCGGTTCAGGAAGGAGAACATGCTCTCTTTCAGTTTTCCGGCGTCCTTCCGGCCTTCCCGGAGATAGAGGATGAACTGCCACAGCGTTCCCGGCAGGACCCTGAAGACCGCCCGGGGGTAGTGCCGCATGCAGAAACGCACAAAGCAGAAGGAACTGTCGGGAACAAAGATCGTCTCGTCAAAGTCATAGACGTTCATGCCTTCAGCTGCCCCTCTTTTCAAGCGTCAGGCAGGTCAGGGCATAGACGGTCGCGGCCACGCCGAAGACAAAATCCAGCGCGGCGACAAGCCCGGTCGAAAACACGGCCGCCGCGCCCAGAACGGCCAGCAGGATCTTCACCCCGAGAAGGACGGCGGTGTTCATCAGCAGCGTACGTTCCGTCACCCGGCAGATCCGGAAGGCCAGCGGAATCCGTGCGATCTCGTCGGAAAAGATGCTGACGTCCGCGCCGGGCGCATCCGCCTTCGGTTCCAGACAGACGGAGATATCCGCCTCGCGGAACATTTCGGCATCGTGATAACCGTCGCCGACACAGGCGATCCGCGCGCCGTCGCCGTGGGCCGAACGGAGATAGCGGACGGCGGAGCCCTTCTCCTCCGGGTTCAGTTCCGGCTTCACCATGTCAAAATTCAGGGAGGAAGCCAGGGTCCTTGCGCCGGAGCGGACATCGCCCGTCAGCATCACAAGCGTCCCAGCCCCCAGCGAGCGCAGCTCCTCCAGCGCCTCAAAGGCGTTTTCCCGCAGCGAGTCGGAGATCATGATGTAGCCGCGGTAGGTGCTGTCCACCGCCACGTGGATGGCCGAGCCGGTCTTGGCCGGGATCTGATACCAGATTCCGTTCTCTTCCAGCAGGCCGGCATTGCCGACATAGATATGATGGCCGGAGAAAAAGGTGCTGACCCCTTTGCCGGAAATCTCTTTCGTCTCCAGGACACCCTCCGGCACGACGCCTTCGCGGAGCCCCGCGGCGGCTTTCAGCGCCATCGCGATCGGATGTTCCGAGCGGCATTCCGCCACGGCGGCGATCCGGAGGAGCTCCGCCTCGCTTACGCCGACCGGCGCGATCTCCGAGACGATGAAGCGCCCGTCGGTCACGGTCCCTGTTTTGCTGAAGGCAAACATCCGGCACCGGCTGAAACGCTCCGGCGTGTCGTCGCCGGCAAACAGGATCCCGGCCTTCGCCGCGCTGTAGATTGCGCCGAAGTGGGTCAGAAGCGCCGAAAAAAGAACCGCCGACGGAGACGCGAGCACGAGGAAAACCAGCGCTCTGTGCAGCCAGGTTTTCCAGTCGGCCAGGTGCAGCAGCGCACACACGGCAAAAACAAGCGCGATCAGCACATAGAGCACGTAAAAGCCCAGCGACGCAGACGCCAGGACCCGGCGCTCCGGACTTTTCTCCGCATCCGCGGTCTCCACCGCGTGCCGCAGCTTCAGGTCACTCTCCGCGAGCCGGTCCGGCGCGGCGTCCCGGTGCAGCAGGCTGTAGGCCTCAACCTGCATCAGGAGATCCGCAAAGATCAGGATCAGCGGACCCGCGGTCGTTTCCCCGGTCAGCATGGCCAGCAGCGCCGAGAGGAGCCAGGTGATCTCTTCCAGCGGCGCGCGCTTCATCCGGAGCATTCCGAAGCCCTGCAGAGCGAGGGGAACCGCCGCCGCCAGCGCCGCCAGGATGCAGACATAGAGACGAAGCGGAGAGAGCGCCCGGACCCATACGCCCAGGAGCAGCAACAGCCCGGATCCGGCCGCGAGGAGCAGGTCCCTGCCCGAAAAATGCCGCTCCACGGGGAAGCGGAGTCCGAGAAGCGTTCGGACCCACGCGTTCAGTTTTTCGGGAAGAGAGAGCACGGACGGTATCGTGCTGAACGCGGAGCTGTGTTTGATCATTTCAATTCCTTTCTCCTCATACACGCAAGAAGGACAAGACCAAGACCGAAGGCGACGCCCGCCATGTCGACGGCCACGTCGATCATCGCACCGGCTCTTCCCGGGATGAAGGTCTGGTGGTATTCATCGGAGCAGGCATAGAGGAAGCAGAAGACCAGCGAACAGCCTGCCGCGCGGAGCGGAAGCCTCCGTTCCAGAAGCAGTTCCCGAAAAAACAGCGCAGAGGGAAGCGCCAGCAGGGCATACTCCGCCATGTGGGCGTATTTTCGGAGGTCAATCTCAGGGCCGCGGTCCGTGATCTTCGGAAGCACCCGGACCAGCGCTCTCCCGAACGCGGTTTCCACAAGCCACTTGCTCATTCCGCCGGACTCGTCCGCGGTCTTCGCGGACATGTAGAAAATCAGAACCATCACCGCCAGCGTCAGGAGTCCGTAAAGCCACAAAAGCTTTCTGTTACGCTTCATTTTACCCGAATCAGTACCGGAAGTCAAACATCAGATCATAGATGCAGACCGTTTCGCCGTCTTTGATCCCCAGTTCCTCCAGGCGGTCGAAGATGCCCGCCTTTCTCAGACAGCGGTCGAAGAACATCCGACTCTCATAATCGGAGAAGTTGACCGTGGCGGCCACCCGCTTCAGCCATTCCCCTTCCAGCTGCCAGACGCCGTCCTCGCCGTGCTCGATGCGGACATCCTCCACCCCTTCCGGAGCGGGCTCCGGCTCCACATAGTCAGGCTCAAAGGGAGCGATCGGCGGGAGCGCGGAGAGCTTTTCGGCGCAGAGGCGGATCAGCTCCGCCGTCCCCTGATGTGTCGCGGCACTCATCGTCAGAAGCGGAAAGCCGAGCGCCTCGACATGGGCGCGGAGCTTTTCCAGCGCTTCCCCGCCGTCGGTGATGATGTCGCACTTGTTCGCCACCACAATCTGGGGCCGTTCGGCCAGCGCCGGCTCGTATTCACACAGCTCCCGGTTGATGACCGTGAAGTCCTCCACGGGGTCACGCCCCTCCGAGCCTGAGGCGTCCACCACATGCACCAGCAGGCGGCAGCGTTCCACATGGCGCAGAAAGTCGTGGCCGAGACCCGCCCCTTCTGAGGCGCCTTCGATGATGCCGGGGATATCGGCCAGGACAAAGCTGCTTCCCTCATCGGCATAGACGACGCCCAGGTTCGGATAGAGCGTGGTGAAGTGGTAGTTCGCGATCTTGGGATGCGCCTTGCTCACCACCGAGAGCAGCGTCGACTTCCCCACGTTCGGGAAGCCCACCAGCCCCACGTCCGCCAGCAGCTTCAGCTCCAGCGTCACGTCCCGCACTTCCCCGGGAAGCCCGGGCTTGGCAAAGCGCGGAACCTGCCGGGTCGGGGTCGCAAAGTGCATGTTTCCCCAGCCGCCCCGGCCGCCCCTGGCCGCGACGAAGGGTTTGCCGTCGGACATGTCGTGCATGAGGCTTCCCGATTCGGTGTCCCGGATCAGGGTCCCGCGCGGCACACGGACCTCGAGATCGGCGCCGTCCTTCCCGGCGCAGCGTTTCCCATGGCCGTTCGCGCCGTCGGGAGCGGTGTATTTTCTCTTATAGCGGAAGTCCATCAGGGTCGTCATGTTATCGTCCGGGAGAAAGACAATGCTTCCGCCCCGGCCGCCGTCTCCGCCGTCCGGGCCGCCGGCCGCGATGTACTTTTCCCTGTGGAAGGCGACCGCACCGTCCCCGCCCTTTCCGGCGTGCAGGTGGATCCGCGCTTTGTCAACAAATGAGGGCATAGTCTCCTCCGTTCCGATTGATCCGATATAAGGAAAAGGCCGGACATGCGTCCGGCCTGATTCCCGTCAATTTACTGGGCGAGCTCCTCATAAACGGAGACTTTCTTGCGTTCCTTGCCCAGGCGTTCGAACTTAACGGTACCGTCAACAAGTGCGAACAGGGTATCATCCTTGCCCTTGCCGACATTGGTTCCGGGATGAATCTTCGTACCGCGCTGACGGACAAGAATGTTGCCTGCCAGGACGAACTGGCCATCCGCACGCTTGGCGCCGAGACGCTTGGACTCGCTGTCGCGGCCGTTCTTGGTAGAACCCATACCTTTTTTATGAGCCATCTGGTTACACCTCCATCGTGAATCCTGTTAACCTGTTGATTTCTTACGCGTTGATCGCTTCTACCGTGAGCTTGGTGTAGGGCTGTCTGTGGCCCTGCGTCCGGCGATAGCCCTTTTTCGGCTTCATCTTATAGACGCGAACCTTCGCAGACTTTCCGCTCTTCTCAACCTTCGCGGTAACGGTCGCACCGGCGACAACAGGCGTACCGACAGTGGCGTTCGCTTCGTCCACCACGCACAGAACCTTGTCAAAGGTGACCGTAGAACCGGCTTCTGCGTCGAGCTTCTCGACATAGATCACGTCGCCCTCGGCAACACGATACTGCTTGCCTCCGGTCACAATAACGGCATGCTTCACTGGAATATCCTCCCTCTTTTCAGGTCTCGCTCTCAGGGCGGAACACGCGGTTCGCTTCGGCCCTTTCAATGCGGCGCAGGTAATATAACACTTTTCCGTGCACGTGTCAATGGTTTTTTATGATATTGATTTTATGCGCATAACACAGGGCAACCGGCTTATTTCTTCAGCAGTTCGAGAATCTCCTCAACGGTCTTTCCGCTGGCTGCGATGGCGGCATCGATCTTTTCCCGATCCTCTTTGGCCTTCTTCTCCGCGGCGATCCTCGCCTCTTCCTCTTTCGCCTTCACCAGCGCCCTGAGTTCTTTTTTCTTTGCTTTCAGCGCTGCATTCAGTTCTTCGATCTCCTGCTCGACAGCGGCAATCCGCTCATCAACAGGAACGGTAACGGTGACTTTATTTTTCGATCCTTTGGGACGCGGCATATGATAAACCTCCTACATAAGATAGATGATGGAATTATTGTAGCAGATCTCCGGCAGAGGGGCAAGTATAAATACAGATACTTGTTTTCCTTTCTCAGCAGCCGCCGGCACGGGAGAAACGCTGCATCTCCCGGTAGTCTTCCTCGGTCAGATCGCTGTAATCCAACCTCTGACGGAGCTGCCGGACGTCCCCTTTCAGGAACCGTGCAATTCTCTTCCCCCAGAAATACGGAAGAAGAACCGGATACCGCTCCAGTGTCGGGAAGTGCGCCTTCATACGCGGCCGGGGCAGAAACACCGCCGCAGCCGCAGAGCGTATCTTCCCGCTCATGAGACTTCCACCGGACATCCGGACGATCCGGCCCATCTGATAGGTCTTTTGAGAACCATAGATGCCGTAACGAAACGCGTGATCCAGCAAGAATTCTCCATCCTCGTCCAGCTCCGTCTCCCCCATGCACTGCCGGGAAAGCCGAAGCATATGCTCGTAGAACGAGGCAAGCCCCATGCGTTCCATCTCCTGCCGCACCCAGTCATGATCAAACTCCTGCCGCTGCAGCAGCCATGTATCCACAATCCGCCGCAAGCCAAGGGATCCATTCATAAAATCCTTCTGCATATGGACGATATGAAAAATCATCTGGTCTTCCATGGACATGCGCAGACCGTCCCCGTCCCGGATCACCCGGTCCCAGACATGCCGCTCCCATTCCCTGACCTGATCACTGTCATCCGTGAGACGCTTGTGCATCTCAACCGTGATGCAGCCCTTTGCAAAATTGTCATGCTTCCAGGAAGATTCGTCTCCGACTGTAAATTTCAGTCCACGCATGATATCGGCGATCTGCTTAAAATGATACGGCCGGACAAGGATGTCCAGATCCGCCATCTGGCGCATGGTCTCCTGGGGATAAAGCTTCCGCGTTTCCCAGCCTTTGAGTCCGATACAGTCCAGCCCCGCAGCCCGCAGAGCAGTCATGATCTGCTTTCCCTCATATCCCTGCTGAACCTGCTGGCTGGCCATGGAAAGGCAATCAATTCGCAGCTTATCCCGCAAAGCAGAAGTCAGGGACGCATAGACGGTCAGCAGGATTCCGTTATTCCGGATCATTCTCTCAGCCGCCGCCTCGTCCAAATGCTCCGGCGCAGTAGGCGCCGCGGTCTGCCCGAATGCAGCCCGCAGCAGCATGATGATATACGTTTGTTCCGTCGTCAACAACTTACATTCTCCCAAAACAGGATTTTTCGTTATCTATACTCCTACTCTTCAAACAGCTTCAGCTGTTCAAAGAGTTCCCGCCGCATCTTCGCGGTTCGTGCGTCCTTCAGCCGTATCGGGCTTCGCTCCCCTCTCAGGAGCTTCGTGAAGTATCGGAAACTCACCGCGCCCCAGGCAAGAGGAACCGTGAGCGGGAACTTCATGAGCGCCGGATACCATTTCTTTGCCTTAAGATGGATCTCACTCATCAGACTTGGGATCACAGCGCGCCGTTCGACCTTACGGCTCTCCGTATTCCGATTGAGCACCCGGAGATTCAGCCGATGGGCATCCTTGTATCCGAAGTTCCCCCCGCTCCAGATGTCATCCATGAGACTGTCCAGCAGGCCCTCGTCCGCCCCCGAAGCCCAGTCTCTTTCGGTTGCGCCAAGGAAACTTGCGCTCATCGCCGTCAACACCCTGGCATATTCCCAGAGGCCGCAGACCTTCAGCGCAGGCGTAAGTTCCCCGATCACAAACGCATCCGTCATCTTTTCGATATATACTGCCCAGTCGCAGAGATGGCGAAGGCCGATCCCTCCGGCGGTCATGTGACTTGCATTATGAAGCAGAAGAATCATCCCATGGTGCAGATCGGATGGCACAAAGTAGGAATTGCCTACAAGGACCGCTTTCTCCAGCGTATCACGAAACAGTTCCCGTATTCTTTCCCCGCCAATTTTCGGAATGCCCGGAGCTTCCCAGTGCATCTCATAAGATACCTTCTGATATGTGAAGTTGCGATGAAAGTCATGGCTCCCCTGATCGGTTCTCTCCATCCCCGCTCTTTGCAAAATTTCAGAAGCAGAATCCAGATCCGCTCTGTCCACAAGGAAGTCCACGTCCCCCATCGTCCTCAGGTTCGGCTTCGGATAATACCGCGCTGCCGCGCAGCCTTTCAGGATGACATACCGCGGTGACAGCAATTTATGGATGTTGGAATGGGCGGAGATGACCCTGATATTATTGCCAAGCAGCCGGTGATATACCGGCTGCCACTTCTGACTTATTTCTTCAGGGAGGTCATCCCGCAAAACGGAAAAAACAATGGGCAGAACAGTCTGAGAAACACATTCCTGAAAAAGAGCATCCCAATTAACAGTCCGCTCATTCCGGACCGATTTCTCAAAGAGCGCAGCAGAAAGCGCACTCAGTATTAGGTTCTGTTCTGTCGAAATACTACTCATTGTTTTTATAAATCTGCTCCAGGCCCGCATACAGCAGCCAGCCGAGTGCCGCGCCCATCGTGTTCTTCACCAGGTCATCCAGCTCAAACACACCGAATCGGAACACCAGCTGACATGTCTCGATCATGAGAGAAGTTATGAAGCCCAAACCGGCCACATGGTACCATTTCAGTTGCTTCATCTGGGGGAGAAGATACCCAAAAGGGACGAACAGCAGCATATTTAAGACAGATCTGTTTGTAGACAACCCATAATGACGATTTCTGATTGCTCTCCAAAATGGCATTGGAATCCTGAAACTAACTCCAGAAAGCCTCGTTCTATTCCCACGAAAACGTACCATATAGACTAACCCGCAAACATAAATCAATGAGATGACCAGCAGCATCAGGTTTTTATGTTTCCCAGATCGGTCAAGCCTTTTCGTCATCTCTACCACACAAAGCATGATTACGATCAGGATAATCACTCTTATCAGTTCACGATACATATCAATCTGCTCTTACATGTTTTCACCTGATACTTTACCCAAATAAATAATGGTCAAAAGGGACTTGTCCAAACTATTTTCTTATGAACAGCTTATCATTTGGCTTTCTTGAGTCTTTTACCGAACAAGCTAATCAGATCATCAATCTCTCTAACTTTCAGAAGCTTTACACACAGATAATAGATTGCAATTCCCATGATGGCAGAAATAAACAAGACAAAATACTTGTTAATAGGATATACCCAGAAAATGATTCTCGGGATCACGCACGCCACTATGGAAGCTAAAACCACCTTTCCAGCTGTTGACGCCATAGATCTTATTTCCAACTCCACATACTTTTCAGAAGCTACGATGCGGATTAGCAATGTCACAACAGACGAAATAGATGTGGCCAAGGCAAGACCGGCTGCCCCCAGCCTATTAATCATCAAGAAATTCAGAGCAACATTCAATCCAAGGTTCACGACGCTTATCTGCATAGGTGTGCGAGTATCTCCAAAGCCATAAAAAATATTGCTGACTACAGAATTGCATGCGGCCGAAAAGAGGCTTAATGTATACAGAGCAAAGATAGAAGCAGTTAACGCTGTACTCTCATGACCAAAAGCGCCACGTTCGAACACCACAGAAACAAGCTCTGTCCGAAACAGAACACACGCCAATGAAACCGGTATCATTAAGACACAGAAGATATTGATTATCTTCAGCATAAGCCTAGATAGTTCCTGCTTTTTATCCAAAGCAATCAGCTCGACCATTTGCGGAAACAGCGCTGTCGAAATCGCCGAAGAAAGAAGTCCGCTGAAAACATTCCGCAGTTTATTTCCATAGTTAAGTGCCGAGATTGCCCCTGCCGGTAATGTAGAAGCCATCGCCTTGTCAATCAATGTGTTTAGCTCTGCGACACCCGCAGACAGCAAGGCAGAAGGAAGCCGCTTCAGCATTACATTGAACTCTTCCGTTCTAAACGAGAAGTCCGGTTTATAACGATAGCCCCAATCTACGAAAGGCAGCTCAATCAGTAAGCGCAAGATACCCGCTACAACCAAAGCAACGGCCATTGCTTCGATACCGAACGTCCTGTAAAAGAATATAGCTGCAATAATGGTAGGTATATGGGATGCAACTTCTCTGATCTGACTTCCCAGGAACTTATCGTGACATCTCAATACAGCAGCATAGACCGCCGATGCAATGATGAAGACATACATCGGCGCTGAAATACGCACCAGCTTAATGCATAGCTCTCTAGTTACACCTTTAAAACCAGGTGCCACAACAGACACCACTTGTGGAGCAAATATAATCAGCAAGAATACAACGATCAAAGAAATGGCTGTAAAAAAAGTCAGCGCTTTATCCGTTAATGCATTTGCCGTTGCTATCTCTTTTTTTGCAACATGACTCTTATAGAGCGGAAGAAAAACTCTCCATATTCCTATGCTCATCATTGGGTAAACAACACCATGTATGCTGGAAATCATATAATAAGCATCGCTTTGATAAGTAGTGCCAAGATATGCGGCCATCACCGCTTCTGAGATGAACGAAGCAAATTTAGCAAGGATACCGACAAATACGATAATGACTGTTCCCCTAAATATTCTATTTGCTCTTGATGAGTTATCCACGCTTTAACTTGCCTCAATTCGCTATAATGTGAACTCTGCCAAAGGGATGTACTAATTGCTCTCAGGGTTTAGAAACGTCATGCTTACATCGTAGCTTTTGCCGCTTGAATATACCGGTGCAGTGAAACCTGGAGGACACTAAGCCCAGAATATTCACCAAAGTGCATCTTTCACCTGAACTCACATGAAGAGTTATCATTTTGAATATTCCGTTTATTCTGGGCACTGAAACCGAGGAGATTGAACACTTGTTCCGGAGAGGCTGAACACTGTTTCCGTTGAAGTAGGACATCTTTTTCACTAGGTCTCTACAACGGAAACATGGGATAACACCACTTTCC
>JAFTFT010000032.1 GCA_017458335.1 Oscillospiraceae bacterium | reverse complement strand
TGCAAACTCTGCTCGGTCATATGCAAAAATTCCCCTTTCTCCATAGACTCTATGGCTTTGCCGTAGACTCTACGTTTTAGGCTCTATTTTCGCACATTCTCCGTTTTACCGCTACACGCCCTCACGTTTGACGCTTACGATGGAAAACATGAATGACCTGAGATAAAATGGCCCCAGGAGCATAACAACTCCTGGGGTATGGTATTAAGCCCGGAACACGGAATGAACAGAAACAGATGGCTGTTTGTTTACATTTCGAGAAAAACAGGTACGCTAATGATTCTGGGATCTTTTACAGAGGATTCAAGAAAATCCTTATCACCAGTCAGAATTGGTATCAATCATAATCCTCATTCGGTTGCTTCCTCCCGACGAGACTGCGTAATCCAGTTGGCAACATCGTCTTCGGTAAACAAACCGGCTTTCTCAGCTTCACCACCCATCTGCTCCTGAAAGCGCATTAAAGCATAAACGGCAGAATTAACTACCCGGACATTATTGCCATCTACAATGAAAGTAACACGATCACCGCTTTCAATGCCAAGAGCAGCTCGGACATTTTTAGGGATCGTGACCTGGCCTTTTGACATAACGCGGGCGTCATTAACAAAGGCTGTGCCTGCCATATTCAAATTCCTCCTCAAGCAAATGTATGGAAGTAGGGAATTCCTACTTTTATTATACAGATCTTCAGATAAAAATCAAGAAGAATCTTATAGTAAAAAGCTCCACTCCTGCCGGCCACACCTTCAGCCGACTGTGTGAGACCTACGGCGTCCGGGAAGCGGATCGGAAACGGATGATGGGCTACAGCTTCGGAAATGACATCACCAATGGCGTGTATGGGCATCGGACGCTGGAAGAACTGCGGATGGAGATTGAGAAGATCAAGGTAGAACAATAGAAAACCGCCTCGATTGAGGCGGTTAGAATTCAGCTCTTTTTCTCACAGGATTTACACGTCGAAAATGGATTGCCTGTTCCGGTGTGACTTCCGGGCAGTCTTCATCAAATGTAATCGGTCTGTCTGCGAGGCGGGCTAATTCATCCATGTCATCCTGGGTGAAGACAATTTCCTTAATTTCATTGAGTTTAATTATATTTGCCATAATAAAGCCCCTTTTCAAAGCCAGTCGCTTTTCTGGCAGAGATCAGTCGTGTCACATCTATTTTTTTGTCATTTTCTGTATATGCTGTCCGCTCTGTATATACTACAAACAGAATTCCGCCCTTATTACCGGCACCGATCATTGATTGGTTCACTGATCCGATTGTGTTATACCGATCTTCTTCAATGTCACTATGGGTCTCATCAAAATATTCAATACGGTCATAGTCAACTTCATAAGAACCGCATAGTATTTCATCCCGCTTTTGTCCTCGGTTCTGCCCTTACGGCGTCGATTTCGGCATTTATCTCATCCAATGTCAGATCTGATATTCCGTTTTTCTGCGCAGACTCATTGATCTCCTGCATTGCTCTAAAACCGCGATCGGCGGAATATGAAGAGCACGCTGCGGAAGTTGGGCCTTCCGGAGAGAACGCCGCACTCCTATACTCCGCAAAGCAGTCCGGTGTTTCATCAAAATCATCTGCCATCCATAATCTGCCAGGCATTCCGCCAGGAGTTCTTCTATGTTTCTGAGATGATGTTTCAGAGGTTTTCTTTCGGCTCTGAGCTTCAGATTTCAAAAAACGTGCAAACGTAAGTAATTGCATGACCTGATCTTCAGTCATGCTTTCAGCTTCTTTAACCAGCATATCAAAAGCCATAGGAGGGCCTCCTTTCATTGCTTCTTTGTAATTATTCTACTCTTCAATGGAAGGAATACCCTCTGAACAGTAACATCCATTCCGCTGACGGTCAGCTTATATAAAAAAGTATTGCATAAATGGGACCCGGATATGGCGTTTGATGATCATCTCCGGGCTGAGCTCAGATATAGATTCCCATGTTTTCGGCAAAGTTGGGATTGTCTCTCATGAGACCGAGCAGGCGACGAGCTGCGCCGTCCGGTCTGGATCGGCCACCTTCCCATGCCTCTACGGATTTGGGAGAGACACCGATACATGCAGCAAAGGTCTTTTGTGTCATTTTTGCATCCATTCGGACCTGTTTTATCTGCTGAGGAGAAAAAACCTCAACGTCTTTTACGGTGCGTGGGTGAACGACAATTCCGGTTTCTTTGCCCTGTGCAGCATCCAGCAGCTCATTGAGCGAGGACATGATGTCGTCATATACAGCAGACATTGATCATTTCTCCTTTCCATCTGGTGTGTTGTAATAGGGTTCGATACCCTAAATTTAAGGGGTTCCCCTCAAGTGCATAATACTGCATAAACAAGGAAAAGTCAAGACAGAAAGAATTGGAACAGAAAGCCGCCGCGATGATAGCGGCATCCCAGGCTGATTTTGATGCGTTCTAAAGAAAAACACCCGGCGTGATCACACCGGGTGAAAAATGTATTATTCAAATGTCAGTGTAGAGACGTCGTACTGGGGAATAATACCATCTTTTGTAATAATGGTGAGATTTTTTTCTTGAGCCTGAGCTACCAGCATCCGATCAAAGGGATCTCTATGAATAAAGGGCAGTGTTTTAATTCGCTCAACAGCAAACAGATCCAGAGCGAGGATATTAATGTTCAGAATTCTGCATACTTCCCCGAGCTTAATAATAGAGTCTTTATAAGTCATCTTGTTAAGAGACTGTTTGATGGCGATTTCCCACAGACTGATAATACTCAAATATACCTGATCTGCTTTACTGATTGTTTCAGATATCTCTTGCGGAAGGTTCGGATTTGCCGATACATACCAGAGAAAGGTGTGAGTGTCCAGCAAATACATCACATGTACTCCTCAAAGCCATCAGGTGTTTCATCAAAATCATCAGCCATCCATATTTGCCCGGCGAGAAGGCCAGGATGGCGTTTCCAGCTTGATTGATCTTCACTGACGGAATGATCTGTTACCTGCTGTGCCCCGTACTTTAGAAAACGCGCAAAAGAAAGTAGTTGCATGACTTGTTCTTCGGTCATACCGGCTGCTTCCTTAACCAGCATATCGTAAGCCATTAAAAGGCCTCCTTTCATCGCTTCTTTGTATTTATTCTACTCTATAAGAAGGGGAATAGCAAGTCAAAAGTATTAATTTTCAGAAGGGAGATGAGCACATATAGCCAATAGAATCAAGGGAATAACCGTTGAGCTTTCCGGCGACAGTACAAAGATGCAGGACGCACTGAAAAAAGTTGACCAGACCATCAGCGGTACCCAGTCAAAACTGAAGCACAGCCAGAGATGGCATGATAGAGTTTAAAGACCGGGGCTGTAAAAGGCTCCCGGTTTTTTTGTTTTACAGGGCAGGTAGTATGTGGTAAGATTATCTTGATAACTCAGTTTATGACTCCACTCATGATTACTCAATGGGTAAACTTGGCTTTATCCGGATTTATCCATTGGGCTGATGGAGCCAGAAGAGCATCATAAAAAATCAGGAGGAAGCAAAATGAAAAAAGGAATAGCACTGATTCTGGTGACGGCACTGATTCTCACCGGAACCATGATTTTTGCTGCTGCCGAGGGAAATAATCCTCTTGCAGAGCAGGTCGAAGACAGACTCCATGCATCCATACAGCATGTGACAGACTCTCCGGAGTGGGTGCGTGAATTGGCAGCGGCGCAGGATGAGACGGTTACCCAGATTTTTGTCGTCGCCGGCCTTGGTATGGACAGGACGACCGCGACAGTCTCCATGCACGAGCGGGATGAGGACGGACAGTGGAAACAGATCCTGTCAACGCCGGGCTATGTCGGGAAAAACGGGCTGTGCCTGGACGAGGATCATGCTGAGGGCTGCGGGCAGACGCCAATCGGGATCTATCACTTCAACAAGGCCTTTGGTATTGCGGCGGATCCCGGATGTACGCTGCCGTACACACAGGTCTCGGAAGACATCTGGTGGTCCGGAGATGTCAGAGACGGCATGCATTACAACGAGATGGTCGATATCCGCGATGTGCCGGATCTCAACAAAGACGACAGCGAACATATCGTTGATTATGAATACCAGTATCAGTATTGCCTGAACATCAGCTTTAATGAGGACGGAACACCCGGCAGAGGATCTGCGATCTTCCTGCACTGCCTTGGGCCCGAAAAACCGTATACCGGCGGCTGCGTAGCTATTCCGGAGAATATGATGAAGCAGGTGATGCAGCGGGTTGAACCGGACTGCGTTGTGATCATCGACCTGATGGAAAACATCTGCCCGGAGACCTGGAATGCCTGGGGATTTGGTCATACGGAAAGTACTGCGGATGAGGTAAAACTCTCGGACGATTCTTCAGACTTTGTGCTGCTGAGCGAAGCGGTACCGGATGCGATTCTGGAGATTCGCTACTATTCCACCTACAATTTTGTGGGGGACCGCATTGACGGATACGAGGAACCGATGGCGTTCCTGACAAAAGAGGCGGCTTCCGCCCTGAGAGAAGTCAGTGATGAGCTTGTTGCGAAAGGGTACCGTCTGAAGATTTTCGATGCGTACCGTCCGCAGATGGCGGTAACGCACTTCATGAACTGGGCTTTGGATGCGGAAGATGCCCGGATGAAGGAGTATTTCTATCCGGAACTGGAAAAGGATCAGCTCTTCCCACAGGGGTATATTGCGGAGCATTCCGGCCACAGTCGCGGAAGCACGGTGGATCTGACGCTGTTTGATATGACCACGGAAAAAGAGGTCGACATGGGCGGAACGTTCGACTATTTTGGAGAACGCAGCCATCCGGACTATACAGGTATTACAGAGGAGCAGTATGCAAACCGTATGATTCTGCGGGATGCCATGCTGGCACACGGATTTAAGCCGCTGGCGGAAGAATGGTGGCATTTTACACTTGAGAACGAACCGTATCCTGATACCTATTTCACTTTCCCCATCAACAGCGACTCCCTTTCGGATGAATGGCAGGAGGCTGCGTGAGCACGCGTTTTAATTAGATTCTGATAGTAAATCCCCCGGAATCCTTGCCGTATTTGATTGCACAGATGAGGGTTCCGGGAGTTTTTTGGCTCACAGCAGATACTCATACATGGAAAAAGGGATTGTGCCGGCCGATGGATATAAAGTTCCTGGAACGCACCAGGGAATACGTCATCTATGACATTCTGAAACAGGAGGACATAGATAAAATCAAAAGCATCTATGTCCGGTCTCACTGCTGCAGTAGAAGCGCTGAACAATGGCGCAAAAGTGCTTGTCCTTGAGTCTCAGGCGCGGGCCGGCGGCAACGGACAGGTAACCTCCTGTGTCATGGCTGTCGAATCCCGGATTCAGAAGAAACTTGGCATTGAAGTCACACCTGCCCAGATCATTGAAACCGAAATGGAGACCTTTAACTACTCTGTGGACGGCGTGCGCTGGAGCCGCCTGATCAAGGACTCCGCTTCCGTCCTTGAGAGGTGCCGCTTTGTTTTTACACCGCCGCCGGGGATTGCGGAGAGGGTGGATTTATGGTAGAATTCTTCCGCAGACATCATACGAAAGGACTACTGTGATGGCAACTTTTGATGATTTTTTGAAGCTGGATATTCGTGTCGGAACGATCACGGATGCCAGGATCTTCGCGAAAGCGAGAAAACCGGCCTATCAGCTGCAGGTGGACTTCGGTGCGGAGATCGGCGTGAAACGCTCTTCCGCCCAGATCACAGACCACTATAAACCGGAAGACCTGATCGGGAAGCAGGTTCTGGCGGTGGTCAACTTCCCGCCCCGGCAGATCGCGGATTTCATGTCAGAGGTCCTGGTGCTCGGCACCTACAGCGAGGGCGGCGTGGTTCTGATCACACCGGATAAAGAAGTGAAAAACGGAGATCGGCTCGGATAAGGGAAACAGAAAACTTGCGGTACTGCGGAAGATCACCCCGGACGCCGGGAGCCGTGAAGGGATGAGAAAAAGCACCTCATTTCTGAGGTGCTTCCTGAAGATCGGTAACACAGCCGGGATGCCGTGCATGAATGATAACGGTCAGACGACAGGAACAGCTTCAGTTTACTTTCTCCTTGAACGCCTTTCCGGCCTTGAAGATGGGCGTGTTGCTCGCCGCGATCTTAATCTTTTTGCCGGTGGCGGGGTTCCGGCCGACGCGTGCGTCCCGATGGCGGCAGGTGAAGGTGCCGAAGCCGATCAGCGTGACAGGCTCATGGGCAGCCAGGGAATCCGAGATGGAAGAGAGGACGGAATCCACGGCGGCAGCGGCGGCTTTCTGGCTGAGTCCGTTTTCCGCGGCGACTTTCTTGATCAGTTCTGTTTTATTCATGATTTCAGACTCCTTTTTCCACAGAGCGTGGTTATTTTTGCTTGGGATTTACTGAAAAGATTATAGCAAAACTACGATGGGATGGCAAGTTCCTATTGATAAAACCGTTGAAAAAACGGCATTTTTCCGATGGCAAGACCCCGGCTCTGCGCAGAGCCGGGGCCTTGCCGTGCAGATCAGTCAAAATAGCGCCGGTAAAGGTTGTAGATATGCGGGTCAAACTCCTGCCGGACATTTACATTGTTGGCCTGAATCCCGCAGCGGATGTTCAGTCTGAGCTTATCAAAATCGCCCGTCCTGTGAAGTCGATACTGTGGCTGGAGTCTGGACAGGTTTTCGATCTGATGACTCAGATCCCGGATGACGCTCTCGCGCTCCATTTCATCACTCCATACACTCAGATTGGCTTCGTAACGGTTTCCCATCGCCCTGTTTTTCCGCCTGAATCTCCTTTCCAAAACCGAATGGCGACCCCTTTTTCATTGTACGTAGTTTATCATGTCAAACAGGGAATAACAAGATGGCAGGCTAAACAAATATTTTTTTGATAAAAATAGACAAAAGAACCGCTTTACATCAAATTCTTGTATTTTTAATCGATCTCGACGATCCCGTTTTCCTTCACGGTGACGGTCATGCCGGTTTGGACCGAAGCCAGAAATTCGTCTCCCAGACTGTCGACGACGGGCATCACGGCATCGGTCCACACGTCTCCCAGAATGGCGCCGGAGGCGGCCAGAGAGTCGATCGGCTTGGAAAACAGCATGCAGGCGGGCTGCTTGCCGAGGGCGCAGGCCGCGAAGAGAACCATGCCGCCGGTGGTGGAGCCGATGGTCTGCGGCAGACAGAGGGCCTTTCCCATCATGGGCTTCTTATAGAGATCGGGGTTGTTCTGATCCCCGCACTGTACTTCCGTGTCCTTTCCCAGGGCTTTCAGATCGCCGAACTGCAGGGCCATCTGAAAGCTGGCCAGCGTGTTGAAGCCCCCGCGGCTCACCAGCGCCTCGGCCGAGACCGTCCCGGGCACTACCACGCGTCCCTGAAAGCTCTTCATTTCGCACCTCCTGTGATTGTCTCCAGAATTTCGGCATCGGTACAGTATTTCGCGCTGGTATACGTGCGCAGCTTGTTGGAGCTGGTGAGCACGGCCTTGGACTTGCAGAGGGGGTTGTTCATGTACATGAGCGGACAGATATAACTGACCACGACGCCGCTGCGCTTCAGAGGCCAGGCGTAGATGCTCTTCTCAAACTCCCGGATGACCGGAACCGGTGCGGTGAACACGGTGGGCACGGCAACCTTTTTCCGGCCGTTTTTCTCCAGTCCCTTCAGGACCGCCCTGGCCCAGTCGGTCAGCTGCTGCAGCGTCAGATGCGGGCAGCCGATGAAGGCAAGCTGGGGCTTTGCCTCCGGATTCTTCCAGATCACCGGATACTCCCGGTAGACCCGCTCCAGTTCGGCATCGTCGATTACATAGACCTTTGCGTCTTCCCTGATCAAGCTCTCTCCCAGCTCCACGGCCTCGGGGGTCAGATGCTCGATGTGATAGAGACCGACGGCACCGTTGGAGGCGGTGGCGGCACCGAAGTCCTTCAGATAGGCTTTGGCACCGTCGTTCAGTTCGCTGCCCAGCCACTGATCCAGTCCTCTGACATACGGGACCTCCTCCATAACCTTCATGCCGATGGCGGAACCGAGCAGCTGTGCCTCCGGCTTCCTGCTGCAGCGGACCTCGACGATCCAGTCGGCCTTTCTGCCCTCGTCGGTCAGCAGACCGAACTCCGGGACAAAGCCCGCGATACTGCCCATCAGTTCCAGAATACCGGAATTGCGGTTGCAGCGTGCGCCGAGGACGGAATTGGCATAGACCACGGCCGAACTCTCTGCCCAGGAGAGGACCTCGCCCTTCTGCGGAATGTTGCCCACCTGGTCGAGGTAGCAGGCGCAGGTATAGTCTTCGTCGCGCGTGATGCCGAGCTTCTGAAGCTGGGCCTCATAGCGCTCCTGGCGGTTGTACATGAGCTTCTTGAAGACCAGGTCCTCCAGCGGACTCGAGGGAACATTGGGATCCAGCGGCTTCGGATCCGCGGTGAACTTCTGCTCCGGAAGGATCCCCGCGGAGAGAATCTCGTCATACAGATCGTAGACCGGATCCATGACGCCGAGGCCAAAGCTGATGACGGTGTGCCCGTACCGGCCGGTAACGGGGACCATTCTCTCCGCGCCGAAGGCGTCGCCGTACATGACCAGGGTCTTCACGATCTTGGCCATGACCTCTCCGCGGCTGCCGTCCAGCAGGCTTTGCTGTGCTTCTGTCAGTTTCATTTTTACCACGCTCCTTCATGAAATGGATGAAATCGGATTCTGTCAGGGGGTGCGTCCTGCGGATTATTTTATCATGTTCTTCGCTTTTTGTATATTTTTTCACTTGTCTTTTTCATTCTCTTTATGATATAATGCCGTCCCGGAAAGGAGATCTGCAAATGATAGAACGGCACGGGACTCATATCTGCAAGAATCCGGACTGCTGCGGGGAGATTGCCTGGTCTGTGTTCCTGAAGAAGGACAGGCTGAAGGAAGGCAAGCCGATCGTCATCTCTTCGAGATGCCTCTTCTGCGGCACGAGACAAAAATGGATTCAGGAGATCAAAGCGATCTGAGCGGGAAATGAGCTGATGAGCAGCTGATTTCCGGCTTTCTTTTTTTGCCTTTTTCCGGCTGCCGGAAAAAAGCTCCCTTCCGGGGACTGGAACGTGGTATGAATCCCGGTGTCAAGCCCGCAACTTGCACAAACTTTTTTCTTCCGTTTCTCCGCTTTTCCGCCGGTTAAGGTCCTCTAAGCGATGAAAACAGGCTGAATACAAGATCTGGTAGGTTTGTGGCTTCCGTCAATTGCGCTCCGCTACAAGATCTGGTATCATAGGGATCAGTCCGCTCCCCCCCTCTGCGGCGGCAGTCGCATGACCGGGGGAAGGGAAATATCAAAGCATGGAGAGGATAAGAATGCTTACCTGTAAACTTTGCGGAACAAGAATGGACCGGAAGCGCATCCGCAGGGATGGTTCTCTGCTGTGCCCTGAATGCGGGCAGATTTACTGGAAGGCAGCCGTGGAAAAAGCCACCCTCGGCCTGGAGCCGCGTATGGACGCCAGGCACATCAGAAGGCCCAGCCTGAGGAGCGCGTGAGATGTACGCCGTAATTGAAAAGACCACACGTGCGGTGCTGCGCACCTGCAGCACAAAAGAAGCGGCCCTCGTCGCCTGCCAGCTGGAAAAGGACAAGGTGGGCGTTGCGGAGCGCGGCAATATCACAGCCGTCACGATGGACGACGGCGGCTACAGCGAGATCATGTTCTGATCGAGCTTCTCATCCTGACAGACGGAGACCGGTTCCGGATTCGGAGCCGGTCCTTTTGCTGCTCCGGCATATTGAACTGTCCGTGATCGGAAGATCCGAGTCCCGGTATCAAGGATAGCATGATCAAAGGGGGAGGTCAACGAATTATCTCCGGAAACAACGGATCATTCATAAGCGGGAAAAAAGACGGCTGCGGATTTTGTAGACAGGGGGCGCGGGATGTGATATAGTTCCCCATGTGCAGCTGCCGGATCGACGTGATCCGGGGGCCGGAACAGGAAGCAGAGAAGAACGGAGAAGGAATGGAAAATTCAAAACTGAACCGAATCAACGAACTGGCCAGGCTGGCCAAAGAGAGGGAGCTGACGCCGGAAGAATTCAGCGAGCGGGACGCGCTGCGGAAGGAGTACATCGCCGAATGGCGGCGCGGCGCCGAGCAGGTGCTGGAGAATACCTATATCGTCACGCCCGACGGAAAGAAACGGAAACTTCAGAAGAGAGCCTGAGGCGACTGCGGCGCAAACGGATCACAGGAGAGGGAGTGCAGGAAATGAAACTGGCATTTATCGGAACAGGAAACATGGGCGGCGCCCTGGCTAGAGCTGCCGCGCTGGAGCAGGGGAATGAACTGCTGCTGGTAAACAGGCATCCGGAAAAGGCGGAAAAGCTCCGGGACGAAATCGGCGGAAGGGTCACGGACCACGCCGGGGCGGCGGCGGAGGCAGACCTGCTCTTCCTCGGTGTGAAGCCGGTGGTACTTCCGGCCCTCTGTGAGACGCTGCGGCCGCTGCTGCGGGCGAGAGAGCGGCGCATGGTCGTCGTGTCGATGGCGGCGGGAGTCCCGATCCGGAAGCTGCAGGAGGAACTGGGAGAGACGCTTCCGGTGATCCGGATTATGCCGAACACGCCGGTGGCGGTGGGTGAGGGCATGATTCTGTACAGCTGCAGCGACGAGGTCCGCGAGGAGGAGACGGAGCGCTTCCTGCAGGCCATGCGGCATGCGGGACGCTTTATGAAGATCGAAGAGCGGCTGATGGAGGCGGGAATGGCGGTCTCTGGCTGCGGACCGGCCTTTGTGGATCTGTTTGTGGAAGCACTGGCGGACGCGGCGGTGGCCTGCGGGCTTCCCCGAAAGGACGCGATCCGGCTTGCCGCGCAGATGGTTCTGGGCTCGGCCAAACTGATCCTCGAAAGCGGCAGACATCCGGGCGAACTGAAGGACGCGGTCTGCTCCCCCGGCGGGACGACCATCCAGGGCGTACGCGCGCTGGAGGCCAGGGGCTTCCGCTCGGCGGTTTTCGAAGCGGTCATGGCCGCGTATGACGCCTGAACGATTTGAGAGCCGGCGTTTGATCTCCGCAAGGAAAACAGTCCGGAACAGATTCCTTTGCGCAGGCAGACATCCCGCCCGATGAGCGGTTTCTGATATCAAGAATCCTCCTGAAGCAGACAGGGGAGACAACCCCGTTCTGCTGCAGGAGGATCTTTTGCTTTCGGTACGATTCTCTTCAGCCTTTCCGCCGCATGGCCTTGTCGCGGCCGACACCGCAGCCGGGATTGGAGAGAAAACAGTTGTGCTGGCAGCCGCCGCAGTGTTCGTCCTTCCGGGAGACGACGATCTTCTCCAGCGGCTGGAAGCGGAAGAGGCCGCCGCGCTGCACCACATAATTATGCACACGAAAACGGTCAAGAAGCTCCGCAAGAAAGATCGGATACGTGATCAGAAGGGAATCTCCGCCGGCATCTTCCAGTTTCCGGATCAGCGCGTCCGCCCGGGCGATGACACCTTCCCGGGATTCCGGCTGGCGGGGATTGCCTGCCCTGCGCTGAGCGGCCGCCTTCCGCAGCCACTTATCCGCCGGGAGCGAACGGTCTGAGTCGGCGAAGGAACGGACGGCGATCTCGTTCAGAAGCGGCTCGACATGAAGCTCACACGGCTCGAGAATCTGCTCTGCCGTGGAACGGGCCAGGAACCCCTCCCCGATATAGACAACACGTCCTCCAGGGGCAATCCTGCGCTCCGCAGGCGCTTCGGCGGCGGACTGAACGACAGCCGCGGCAGCGGCGTCAAAATCGGAGGATGTATAGCTCCCCTCCAGAGGGGAGAGCGGCTTTCCGGTACAAAGGATCAGCATACTCATTTCGGCACCTGCTCTCATTTTTCTGTCAACATAGACTGCTTAACGAAATCGACTGCCCGGTGAGGTATCTTTCTCCGCCCCCGGCGGGGAGAGATACCGGCACTGCATTTCATTAAAGGGTATAGCATATTCCGGGGAACGTGTCAACAGAACCGGCATCGAAAACACAGAGTTAAAAATTGATTGTTCTTCTTGTGCGAATGCGTTTTATTTGGTACAATACAGGTCGATGCAGTGACATCTTTAAAAGGAGGAAGCAAAATGCGTAAGTTTCTGAAAACGAGCCATGTGATTTCCAGAATATTCCTGTATCTGAGCGTGATCGGGGTTCTGCTCCTTTATTTCTTCAAACCCGGTGTCATCGGCCTGGCACAGAAGCTGATCCCGACGGCAAATACAGGGGCGTGGCTGGCCCTTGTGACGACGCTCTCCATCGCGGCGGTGATGTTTGCGGCGTCGGAACTGGCATATAAGAGCCTGACGGACAATGAATTCATGATCACCCTGTCCACATCGATTCTGGAGACGACGTACGGACGCTATGATCTCAGCGACCGGCGCTTCAGCAAGCCGGCGAAGGGAGAGTTCGAGTTCAACCAGGGCCTGCGGGATGTGACAGATGAAAAAGAGCGCGTGATGTACGAACTCGCCTGGGAAAAGCAGAACAACAAGGCGCTGCAGAAGAAGACGGTCGGGAACATGATCGTGGCGCTGATCTTTTTCATTGCGGGACTGGTCTTTTTCTTCTGCCCCGTTGTGTGGTATCCCATCACAAAGGGCCTGATGAGCTTTGAGACCGGAACCGTGATGGACTATTTCTCGCTGGTGGCGGTCATCCTGACCCTGTTCATCATCTTCGAGATCGGGAACAACCAGGGACCCATCAGAAGACTGAACACAATCCTCTCCATCCGCTCCAGAAGCGACGAGCTCCATGAGAAGCCGGTCCTGCCGGCCTCCAGACCGGAAGCGTTCTATGCCAACGCCGCGCCTGCCGCACCGGCTTACGAGGCGCCGAAGCCGGCTGCTCCGGTGGCGGAGCATGTTGTGGCGGCACCGGTATCTACGCCGGTTTCGGCCCCGGAACCGGTGAAGCCGGAGGAGACATGGACACCGGAGCCCGCCTGGACGGGCGTCCCGGAAGAGACGGGCGGCAGCACATTTGTAAACCTCACACCGGATGAGGGGAACGAGGCAGAATAAGCGGATCCAAAATCAGATTTCACAGCGATCATTGCAGAATCAAAGGAGTCAACACAATTGAAGTATACGGAACTCGGGCGCTCCGCCTTGAAACAGGAGCAGGAGAAGTGTGAATCAGAATATGAGGCCCTGAAGGCCCAGGGCCTGAAACTGGATATGTCCCGCGGAAAACCGGGCAAGGAACAGCTGGATCTCGTCAGCGGGATCCTGAGCACCCTGACCGATCCGGCAGACTGCGTTGCAGACGGGATGGAGACCCGCAATTACGGCGGCCTTGCCGGGTTGCCGGGCGCGCGGGCGCTCTTTGCCGACATTCTCGGCTGCCGGGCGGAGGAATGCTTCGTGGGGGGCAACTCCAGCCTGGATCTGATGTACAACACCATCTCCAAGGCCTATACCCACGGCCTGCTGCACAGTGAGAGGCCCTGGTGCAGACTGGACAAGGTAAAATTCCTGTGCCCGGCTCCGGGCTATGACCGGCACTTCCGCGTGACGGAGAGCTTCGGCGCGGAACTGATCACCGTCGACATGACGCCGACGGGACCGGATATGGACCAGGTCGAGGAGCTGGTGAAGGATCCCGCGGTCAAGGGCATCTGGTGCGTGCCGAAATACTCCAACCCGGACGGCATCATCTACAGTGACGAGACCATCCGGCGCTTTGCACGGCTGCAGCCGGCGGCGGAAGACTTCGTGATCATGTGGGACAACGCTTACTGCGTCCACGAATTTGAAGGCGACTTCGTGCCGTTCCCGGACATTCTCTCTCTCTGCCGGGAAGCGGGACGGCCGGACATGGTCTTTGAATTTGCCTCAACCTCCAAGATTACCTTTCCGGGCGGCGGAATCTCCGTGATGGCGGCCAGCGAAGCAAACCAGAAGTATATGCAGAAACTGTTCGGCGTGCAGACCATCGGCTATGACAAGGTCAATCAGCTGCGGCATGTGCTGTTCCTGAAGGACAGGGAGAACACCCTTGCCCTGATGAAGAAACACGCGGCCGTCATGAGACCGAAGTACCGGATGGTACTGGACATGCTGGAGCGCGAGATCGCCCCGCTGGGCATCGCCGAGTGGCAGAAGCCGAAGGGCGGTTATTTCATCAGCGTGAACACCATGGACGGCATTGCGAAGCGTACACTGGAGCTCTGCCGGGAGGCAGGGGTAACGATGACGCCGGCCGGTGCGACCTTCCCCTACGGGATTGATCCGCGCGACCGCAACATCCGTGTGGCGCCGAGCCTTCCGCCGGTGGAGGAACTGCGGCAGGCGATGGAGATCTTCTGCGTCAGCATGCGGTTGGCCGCGCTCGAGAAGCTGCTGGCAGACTGAGTGATTCAATTGGCAGGCAGCGTCCCGCCCCGGGAACGGAGCGGGACGAACCCATATTTATATAAATAGTATACGCGTTAAAATTCAAGAAAGAAAGCAGGGAAAAACATGGATCTGGAAAAACTGGAAAAAAACGTCAAGGCACGCGGCTTTGAGTTCTTCCACGCCGCGACAGCGGAGGAAGCGGTGGAGCACGTGCTGGAGCAGGTGCAGAACACGAGCGTCGGCATCGGCGGAAGCACAACGGTAGATCAGCTGGGACTCTACGACAGGCTGAAGGAGAATAACGAGGTACACTGGCACTGGAAGGACGGCCCGAAGCCGGAGGTCTATCGGGACGCAGCGGAGGCGGAGGTCTATCTTTCCGGCGTGAACGGCATCGCGGAAACCGGCGAACTCGTCAACATCGACGGAAAAGGCAACCGGGTCGCGGCACTGAGCTACGCAGCGGGGAAACGCATCTATCTCCTCGCGGGGAAAAACAAGGTATGTCCGGATCTGGCGTCCGCGATCGAGCGGGCCAGAAACGTTGCTGCACCGAAAAATCTGCTGCGCTTTCCGGGAAAGCGCCCCTGCACCGATGCCCAGCGCTGCTTTGACTGCCGTTCGGCGGACCGGGGCTGCTGCATCATGCAGATCCTGATGTTCAAGCCGATGCAGTCGAACAAAGTCGAGCTCATCCTGATCGATGAAGAACTGGGATACTGATCGGAAAGCGGTCACCCGGAAAAAACAGAGAAGAGGATCGTCTCAGCAGAGGCGGTCCTTTTTTTGAGCAGCGCTTCGTCGGCAGCCGGAATGCACGAGAGGAGAGGACGGGAAGGCAGGGGCCGGCGACGGATGGAAAACGTGCGGATAGTGGTTTTGAAAGAGGCAAAACCACAAGATCTGGGGCTCACAAAAAAAGTTGAAAAATCCCGAAAAAAATGCTTGACTTTTGGTTTCCCAGGTGCTATATTAGCCAAGCGCTCGAGAGAAAGGCGCACGGATTTCTACCAAGCAAACAAAATTTGAAAAAACTTGAAAAAAGTTCTTGACAAACGAGTTTGAATGTGGTATCCTAAACAAGCTGTCGCGAGAGAGCCAAGCGGTTCGAAAGTGAGCAGCGGATGTACCTTGAAAATTGAACAATGTAAGAAAAGCTTATGCAAAATAAGCACCAGAACGGGTTTATATATGGAGCATATATATGACTCCGAAATTCTTTTGAGAGCTGGAAAGCGAACAAGAGATTGATTAGATCACCGAGCTGACGCTCAGGTGTTTTAATACAATTAATTGAGAGTTTGA
>JAFTFT010000031.1 GCA_017458335.1 Oscillospiraceae bacterium | reverse complement strand
TCAAGGATATGGGCACTGGTACTGAAGCCGTTATTATTAAAGATTTTATTCAATATAACAGCCTGTTCTTGAGTAGTGGCATTCCAGTCAAAAAACAGCTTGTCATACTGAGAAGCCATATTATCATAAAAGGTTTGGGTTATATCCATAATCTTTCCATCCCAATAAAATCATGCTTGACGGCCAGATCGCGCACAATCATCTCTGATTATTATAAGCATTGGAGTATCAATATTCAATGATAAAGTATGTCAAAGGCGCATCCTCTCTGAAGAGAAGCGCCTTTTTTACACTCCAATCTCCATCCCGCAGGTCAGCCGGAACACGATCCGGTCCTTGTTGTGCACCGTCATGCTGTCCACCAGGCCGGCCCACAGGATCTCGTCAAACTCGTCCTTCTCCCATCAAAACAAGTTTTGATGGGAGAAGGACGAGCAGCGGAGCGACTGAGCTTTCCGAACGTGTGAGGGAAGCGAATGGATGCGCAGCTTGTGAGGACACCCGGCAGGTCCTTCACGCTTTCAATGAACCGTTCGATCTTCCTGCGGCGGATCATGATCTGGTCGATCTGCTCCATGACGGCATCGCGTTTGTGCTCGGTTTCCTCATAGCGGCTGACCAACGCGTCATAACGCTCGTTGTACTCTTTCTGGTCCTGCACCACTCTGGCATTCCGGGCAATCAAGTCGTTCACCGACTTGGCGTCGATGTCAAGCTGCTCGTCCAGACTCCGGTGCTCCTTCTCCAGCTCCGTGGTATCACCGAGCCGGGCCATCTGTCGATGGCGGTAAAGTAGAGAATCGAGCCTTCCCTGAATATTTGTCTTGCAATCTGCATAACATCGTAATACAATATTATCGAAAGGTGGTGCTACTATGAAAGACGCAACTGTCAGCGCCCGCGTGGAGTATGATGTTAAGACCGAAGCGGAAGACATCCTTCAGAAACTTGGTGTCCCTGTTTCCGTTGTTATCAACTCTCTTTACAGACAGATCATCTATAGACGCGGCGTCCCATTTTCACTAATCGTGCCTGCGGAACCGAAAACGCTTGACAGTATGACAAAAGCTGAACTTGACGCAAAGCTGCAGCATAGTTATGATCAATCCCTTAAAGGAGAAGGCCGTCCCTTCGATGCTGTTTTTGACGAGCTTGATAGGGGCCTCGCCTGATGGACTCATACAAAATCATCATTACACCGGACGCAGAAGAAGATCTGTTTGAACTAAGGAACTATATTGCAGATGTGCTCCTCGCCCGTGATACAGCAAGAAACTATATCCGCACCATTCGGAAAGAGATTGCTACGCTCTCCGAGATGCCAGCAAGGTATAAACCAGTAGACGATGAACCTTGGCACTCCAGAGGTATTCGCAGAATCATGGCGAATAACTTCTTTGTGTATTACCGCATTGATGAAGATCGAAAGCAGGTCTTCGTTTTGAATGTCATCTATGCTCGACGAGACCAACTTCGGATGCTTGAACAAATGAACATTGACTGACTGAAAGAGTTCTCCCCGCCGCTGGCGGGGAGAATTCTTTCTGCCGAGGGGGAAGGATCAGGCGGCGTCGGCAAAGGCGTCGTAAGTGACCTCGCCGTTTTCGAGAGTCAGGAAGGTGACATCCTGATCCTCAGAGATGTAATCCAGTCCAAGGGCGATGTCCTTGACACCGAGTCCGTCAAAGGCATCCATATAATCGTTGTAGAGGCCGATTCTTGCATTTTTGACCTCATCCCAGTTGTTGATGTCCTTGATGGTCTCGGCGTTGACGCCGTCTTCCCACATGGCGATGTGGATGGAACGGTCTTTGTCATCGTCGGAATAGGTTACGTTTTTATCCTGGGTCCAAAAGCTGTTCAGGTCCGCATCAATCATGAGCGCAACATCCTCCACATCGAGGGTGTGATGCTGAATCGTGGACATGACCAGAGAGGCCAAGGAATAGACGTCAGGATTCGAGATGGGGGCAAAGGCAAACTCCATCGCGCCGCCGTCCGTGATCATGATGATGACAGAAAGAGAATCTTCTGCTTTGGTCTCAAGAACCAGAGCATCGAAGCCATTGATCCAGAACAGTCCGTCGCTCACGGAACCCTGGTCGACCGCCATCTTTTCGACATCCTCAAGCTCAGGCTGCCCGTCAAATGTGAGATGGTTTACGGAGATGACAGCGCCCTTGTTTTCAGCCTCAAAAGCGCAGAAAGTGTTTTCGGAAACCTCTTCCACCGGCTGGAGAAGGTCCGGAACCCAGATGTCTATATCAAGATCCTGGATCTGGTAGAACTCGCCGGTGAGCTCGGCCTGCTGGATTCCTCTTCTGGCTGTGAACCAGCTCAGAGTTTTGGGGGCGGAAGCAGTGTCGTCGCTGCCCTTGGCTTCTTCGGCCATTGCGGTCGCGGAGAGCGCGAACAGCATGACCAGTGCGAGGAGCAATGCAAATAGTTTTTTCATGGGTTTTCTCCTTTAATAAAATTATAAGGCACTCTATTATAACAGACTTTATCCAACCAACATCCAACCAGCATCCAACCAAACTGAAAAAACATCTGTATTGCCGTATGAACGGAGGGTTGTCTCACGTTTGTTGTATTTATGGAAGAGCGTACCTACAGTTTACACTTACCTTGCCGTTTTTTTGCGGCGTTTTTCTTTGTGTTTCAGGGCTTGTACACAGCAAATCATCAGTGTTCCGGACACGAGAGCGCACGCAATCCACAGACTGATAGAACTGTCATCCCCCGTTTTGGCACTGGTGACAGCCCTGGCACCGGAGGAACTGCCTGCAGAGCCTGAGCCCTGGCTTGAACCTGATCCGGATCCCGGAGAGGGCTGCGGCTTTGCCACAAGGAAGCGTGTGGTTGCTTCGCCGTCGATAAAATCAGATTTCAGAGTATGCCATCCCAATGAAAGTGTTTCCAGATATGCAGGTTTCAGGCTGAGTATGACGCTGCCTTCCTCGGCGGTGTAGTTATCTGCCGAAACACTCTGCCCATCAACTTCGATGCCGGTAAAGAGTTCAAACGTCAATGCGTCATTGTCTAAGTCATAACTGCCGTCGCCGCGCACGACGCGGAACACAGCGTCCTTCCCGCTTCCCTTAAGCCATGTGCTGTTCTGCCCCTCTGTGTAGGAATAGCTTGCATGCAGGATTTCCTCCTCGGCGACGGCTTCGTAAGCCTGCCCGTCGAGATAAGCAGTTGCAACATGGATTATTTTTCCTTCTTCCGTCATGGGGGGCTCTTCCGATGCTTCAACCAGAAGCTCACGGGTATGTTTCTTATCGTTTTCACAGACGAAGTAAAAAGTTGCACTGTTGAGGTCATCCGTCCAGATGGTGTAAATATGCTTCCAGCTATGGCCGGCCGCGGGAAGGATCAGGGTGCCGTACTTGTCAATATCGAGCTCGTTCTTTCCCTCAGCGTCGGTAAACACGCCGCCGCAGGGCTCTTCACCCTGATCGCAGACCCAGTATTCTTTGTTGCCCTCTTCCGTGCAGGTGGGAGCTTTGGCTTCAACCTTTGTCAAACCGTGGACATGGTTCAGCTTCGGAATTGTGACCGTCTCGACATGGGTCGGGTCGTTTTTACAGGTACGCTGCCACTCTCCGGCTTCGTCATTCGTCGCCTCCTTCGTGGTGATCCATTCGCCCCATTCATGCCCGACGGGCTCTGTTTTTTCCGTCGCCCAGTCATCAAAGGCGTCGTTTCCAAACTCAGCGAGATAGAGGAGCTCGCCATCTTCCTCGCAGGCCGCCGGGATCAGCTCATAGATCTCGATCTCGTCGCAGATCTCCTGTTCAATATGTGTATTGTCCCTGCGGCAGATTCTTTCCGCAATCACGACGCTGAAATCATCCGACCAGGTATACTCCGGCTCACCCCAGTTGTGGCCAAGTGCCGGAATGATTTCAGCACGGCTGGCAAGAGGCTCGCCGCATAGTGCGCAGCGCAGCACAAGCTGTTTGACGCCGGGTTTGCTGCAGGTGGGCTTTACCGTAATAGCGCCATCATCCCAGGTTTCCTTTGCGCTGTGACCCTTCGGAGGGAGAACGATGTCACTCTCCTGGATTTCCGCCCCGCCTTCCGCGTCGGAGAACAGCTTCCCGCAGCCGCTGCAGGTCCAGTATTCGATGTTGCCCGCCTCGGTGCATGTCGCGGCTTTCTCCTCGACGATTGTCAGGGTATGCGTATGGCCGAGCATGGGGATCGTACGAGTCTCGGTATGGGAAGGATCGCACTCGCAGATACGGATTTCGGCGCCGAGTTCGGTTTCCGTGGCGGGCTTCGTTAACTGCCACTCACCCCAGATGTGGCCGAGGGCGGGGGTCTCCTCCAGATAAGATTCCAGTACTTCGCCGCAGGTATCGCAGAGAATCTCGACCAGTTTGAGACCCGCGTCTTCACAGGTGGGATCCAGGAGTATTTCATCGCTTGTCTTCAGTATTGTGCTGTGGCCCGTAGCGGGAACGATAATGCTCTCGGCGCCAAGCTGATTCTTTCCCTCGGCATCGGCAAAGTACTTGCCACAGGAAGAGCAGTGCCAGTATTGAATATTGCCGTCCTCCGTGCAGGTGGGAGCGACTGCGGGCACAGCTTCCAATTGATGCGTGTGGGGAAGCTTGGGGATGATACGGGTTTCGGTGTGGCTGCCGTCATGGGCGCAAGTGCGGGTCTCTTCACCCTCCGCCTCTTCGGTGGCGGCCCTGGTCGTGACCCATTCGCCCCAGGCGTGACCCAGAGCCGGGACGGACTCGGTACGGAAGCTGAGCAAGGCATTACAGGTCTTGCAGTAGAGTTCAAGCTGCCGGCTGCCGGGTTCGGTGCAGCTTGCAGCGGTGGAACCGACCTCAACCCAGTTGTCGTCCGGGGTATGACCTGTGGGCGGAAGACCGGTCTCGTCCTCCCGGATCTCTGTTGTTCCCTCAGCGTCAGAGAAGAGCCTGCCGCACTTGGTGCACTTCCAATAAGCGATGTTCCCGCCTTCCGTACAGGTGGGTGCGACTGCGGATACAGCTTCCATCTGATGCGTGTGAGGAAGCTTAGGGATGATACGAGTTTCGGTGTGACTGGCGTCATGAGCGCAGGCGCGGGTCTCTTCACCCTCTGCCTCTTCGGTGGCGGCCTTGGTCGTGACCCATTCACCCCATTCGTGACCGAGCGCTGGAATCATACCGTCACGGGTTGCAAGTACCTCATTACAGACCTTGCAATGCAGTTCAAGGCGTTCTGTGCCCTGCTCGGTGCAGCCGGGTTCCCTGGTGACGTCGGCAGAGACCCACTCGTCGGCCGCCTGATGTCCCGTAGGCGGAAGACCGGTCTCGTCCTCCCTGATCTCTGTTGTTCCCGCAGCGTCAGAGAAAAGCTTGCCACACTTGGTGCACTTCCAATAGACGATGTTCCCGCCTTTCGTGCAGGTGGGAGCGACTGCGGGTACAGCCTCCATCTGATGCGTGTGAGGAAGCTTAGGGATTGCGCGGGTTTCAGTATGACTGCCGTCATGGGCGCAGGTTCGGGTCTCTTCGCCCTCTGCATCCTCGCTGGCTGCCTTTGTTGTACCCCATTCACCCCAGGCGTGGCCTGTGGCCGGGACGGACTCGGTGCGGAAGCTGAGCAGGGCATTACAGGTCTTGCAGTAGAGTTCAAGCTGCCGGCTGCCGGGTTCGGTGCAGCTTGCAGCGGTGGAACCGACCTCAACCCAGTTGTCACCCGGGGCATGGCCTGTCGGTGGAAGACCGGTCTCGTCCTCCGCAATCTCTGCTGTTCCCTCCGCGTCAGAGAAGAGCTTACCGCACTTGGTGCACTTCCAATAGGCGATGTTCCCGCCTTCCGTGCAGGTGGGTGCAGCGGCGGGCACAGCCGCCATCTGATGCGTGTGGGGAAGCTTCGGGATTGCGCGGGTTTCGGTATGACTGCCGTCATGGGCGCAGGTGCGGGTCTCTTCACCCTCCGCATCTTCGGTGGCGGCCTTCGTCACGGTCCATTCGCCCCATTCGT
This sequence comes from Oscillospiraceae bacterium, assembly GCA_017458335.1. Lineage (GTDB taxonomy): Bacteria > Bacillota > Clostridia > Oscillospirales > Oscillospiraceae > Limivicinus. The sequence continues at coordinate 43,504 of JAFTFT010000031.1, read as the reverse complement.
GACCGCGAGCCGGGACGGACTCGGTACGGAAGCTGAGCAGGGCTTTACAGGTCTTGCAGTAGAGCTCAAGCTGCCGGCTGCCGGGTTCGGTGCAGGTCGCAGCGGTGGAACCGACCTCGACCCAGTTGTCACCCGGGGTATGACCTGTAGGCGGAATGATGAGATCGGCTTCATCCAGCTCCTGCGTTGCATTCGCATCGGCAAAGAGCCTGCCGCAGCCTGTGCACTTGAAGTAGGCAATATTGCCTTCCTCCGTACAGGTTGCAGCCTTTTCCGCGACGCTTTCAAAGGAGTGCGTATGCTCCAGAACCGAGATAGCGCGGGTCTGAATATGGTTCTCGTCATGTTGGCAGACGCGGGTTTCTTCGCCCGCCTCCGTCTCAGTAGCCTCTTTTGTTATGCTCCATTCGCCCCAGGCATGACCTGTGGCAGAAACAAGTTTGTCTCGCGTGGCAAGGACCGTGTTGCAGACCTTACAGTGCAGTTCAAGGCGTTCTATGCCCTGCTCGGTGCAGCCGGGTTCTCTGGTTATACCGGCAGGGACCCACTCGTCGGCCGCCTGATGTCCCGCCGGAGGAATAACAGTGCCGTCCTTCCCAATCTCTGTTGTTCCCGCTGCGTCAGAGAAGAGCTTGCCGCACTTGATGCATTTCCAATAGGCGATGTTCCCGCCTTCCGTGCAGGTGGGAGCGACTGCGGGCACAGCTTCCAATTGATGCGTGTGGGGAAGCTTGGGGATGATACGGATTTCGGTATGACTGTTGTCATGGGTGCAGGTGTGGGTCTGTTCGCCCTCCGTGTCTTCCGTGGCGGCCCTGGTCGTGACCCATTCGCCCCAGGCATGACCTGTGGCCGGAACAAGTTTGTCTCGTGTGGCAAGCACCTCGTTACAGACCTTGCAGTGCAGTTCAAGGCGTTCTGTGCCCTGCTCGGTGCAGCCGGGTTCTCTGGTTATACCGGCAGAGACCCACACGTCAGCCGCCTGATGTCCTGTCGACGGAAGAACTGTCTCGTCCTTCCCAATCTCTGTTGTTCCCGCTGCGTCAGAGAAGAGCTGGCCGCACTTGGTGCACTTCCAATAGGCGATGTTCCCGCCTTCCGTGCAGGTGGGAGCGACTGCGGACACAGCCTCCATCTGATGCGTGTGGGGAAGCTTGGGAACGGGTCGGGTTTCAATATGACTGGTGTCATGGGCGCAGGTGCGCGTCTCGATCCCAGCTTCCGTCTCTGTGGCTTCCTTCGTCACGGTCCATTCACTCCAGGCGTGACCTTTGGCCGGGACGGACTCGGTGCGGAAGCTCAGCAGGGCATTACAGGTCTTGCAGTAGAGTTCAAGCTGCCGACTGCCGGGTTCGGTGCAGGTTGCAGCGGTGGAACCGACCGCAACCCAGTTGTCACCCGGGGTATGACCTGTGGGCAGAATGATGAGATCGGCTTCAGCCAGCTCCTGCGCTGCGTTGGCATCGGCAAAGAACCTGCCGCAGCCTGTGCAGCGGTAGTAAGCCCTGCTGCCGGACTCGGTGCAGCTTGCCGCTTTTTCCGCGACGCTTTCGAGCGTGTGCTTATGCTCCAGAACCGGGATGGTGCGGGTCTCGATATGGCCCTCATCGTGTTGGCAGACGCGCTTTTCGCTGCCTTCCTCAGTCTCGGTGGCGGCTTTGACCGTCTCCCACTCGCCCCAGGCGTGACCATAGGCAGGGATCTGGACCTCGCGTGTGCTGAGTGTTTCGCCGCAACGGGCGCAGATCAGCTCATATTTTCCTGTGCCGGAAGCCGTGCAGGACGGTTCCTTGGCAACGCCGGCGTAGAACCAATCCGTATCGGCAGTGTGCCCCAGGGCGGGCATAATACGGTCGGATTCCTGAAGTTCTTTCTTGCCCGCCGCGTCGGAGAAGGTTTTGCCGCAGCCGGAACAGCTGTAGTAGGCAACATTGCCCTTCTCTGTGCAGGTGGGAGCCACAGCTTCGACTTTCGTCATGATATGGCGATGCTCAAGCATGGGAATCGTACGAGTTTCGGTATGGGAAGGATCGCGCTTACAGGTGCGGGTTTCCATGCCGGTTTCGGTTTCTGTGGCAGCCTTTGTGACAGTCCATTCGCCCCAGTCGTGCCCGAGGCTGACTGTCGAGCCTGTGCGGAGTTCGAGGGGCGTACCGCAGACTTTGCATTTTACCTCGTATCTATACCGCTCGGGTTCGGTGCATGTTGCGGCCTGTGTTACTATCTTTGTGGACTCCGGAGTATGCTTCTGCGTGGCGGGAAGCGTCACTTCGGTATTGAATAGGGTGTTCTTTCCAGCCTCGTCCGAGAACAGAGCACCGCAGGTTTCACACTTCCAGTGTTCAATATTACCGGGGTGAACGCAGGTAGGTTCCTCACGCTTTACTTTCACGAGCGAATGTTCGAGCGGTTTTGGAAGCTGCGGGATTTCCTCAATGAATTTATGGGATGCATCCCGTTTGCAGGTGTAGGTCCTTTCACCGGGGGCCTCAGTCGTCGCTTCCTTTGTTACTTCTCCGGAGCCCCATTCATGACCAAGGGCCGGAATTACCACAGTTTTCTTATCCGTATACAAGGTATAGTCGGGCGTCCTGGCCATCGCGGTGTAGGTTCTGATTCCTGTCGTTTCGCATGTAGGCTGCGTGGTGACCTCTTTGGCGATACCCGTGGACGGTGAATAGACTCTGCCGCATGTGGAGCAGACGAAAGTCGCCTGGGCTTTGGTCAGGTCGGTCCACTCCCAGCTTTTGATTTTGTAGTCGTGGGTATGCTCTCTCCACCGGGCAGTAGCCGTCACGTCCTCAGTGAGCTTGAATGTCCCGCCCGGCCCGTAATCTTTCCCGTTGATTTCCCAACCGATGAACATCCAACCGCGAGAAGCATTGCCCTCATGGGTAAAACCGTTTGCGGGGAAGGTATACTCCAGATCCTTGACAAGGCCCTTCATGGGCTGCATCGTGCCAAGACCGCCGTCGCCAGCGGCAAACGTGAGGGTAAGGCCCGGCACCAACTCTACATTTTGGGCGTTTCGTCCGTTCTTATCTGTAATCGCGACGCTGCCCTGTTTGCCGTATGCGGGGGTTTTGATGGCGAGGTCCGTGTCGATGTTAATGATGGGAATTTTTGTCCCGTAGTAGATACCGACGCCGTCTTTGTTTCTTGCAGCTGCGTACAAGTGATTGATTTTTTCGACGACCAGGCCGTCCGGCGCAAAAACACCGTACTTGTTTGCGAGAATGAAGGTATCACAGTTCTCTTTAAAGGTCAGTGTTCCGCCCTTTATATAGATGCCGTAGTCCGCCCCGAGCGCGTTTATACTGCCGTTCGCCTTAATATTCAGGTCCCCCTCCGCGTAAATGGCCGCGCCGTTTTTCAGCGAGCTGGGAGTACCATCATATCCAGAGATCGTCAATGTTTTTGTTATCGGATCGTAGTTATATTGATCCTTGTTACTGTAGGTGATCTGCGTGCCAAGGTACCAGACGGGGTATTTCACGTCCTTTCCGGTTTTATTGTACAGGCAGAGCTCGCAGATGCCGTTTTCGTCAAATGTATGTGGCTGCGCTGCTTCCTCGTACTTGCAGTACTTACAGACGTGCCGATGATATTGCCTGTCCACCACCTCATAGATCATGTCCTCATGGGCGCAGGGGAAGATATTGATGTACCTGTAGGTAGTGAGGATCTTATTGCGCTGAGCATCATTCGTGCGCAACAGATCAAGTAACTTATTTATATCATTTCCATACTGTATTCTGACGTCGGAATTACTGATGGTGGCCTTGCCATCCGAGTTACCTTTCATCCCCATGCCGATCGCCTCTGTGTCGGACGAGCCCCCGGAAATATACAGCTGGCCGCCAGTGATATTGACCGTGCCGCCGTTTCCACCGTCACCTCCGCCGATACCCGCGCCGCCGAAATTCGTCCTCATCACCATGCTGGCAATCCAGTTTGCCAGCAGTTCCATGCCGATGGCAGTAGAGCCGTATTTATTACCCTGCTTATTGCCCAAGGAGAGCCATATTATTGAATGGTCCTCCTTAAAATCCTTGCCTGCTGCGATCACTGTTCCGCCGGAAACACTTACTGTGCCACCGTTGCCGCTGTTGCCGCCGCCGATCCCCGCGCCTTTCCCGTTGGAAATCGCCGTGACGAACCCGCCACGGATATCAACCGTTCCTCCGCTGCGGTACTGGCCGCCGCCGATCCCTGCACCATGCAAGCTGACTGCGACAACATGACCACCAGCCACTGTGACGTGGCCGCCATGTCCATTTTCTCCGCCGCCGATGCCCGCGCCGAGGTATCCCTCTGCATACACGGTGCCGCCATAGATCTCAACATCACCGCCCTGCGCCATCTCTGATCCGCCGCCGATGCCCGCTGACCTGGTCTTAGCTCCGTTCTTCGCTCCGCCCTCCGATGAAACATATGCTTGTAAGACTCCGCCGTTTACTTTGACCGTGCCGGTGATGTTGCCTCTGGTGCCACCGCCAATTCCTGCCCCGTCGAGGCCGCCTGTCGCCGTCACTTCCCCACCATACATGGTAAAGCCGCGCAGATTTCCAATACCTGTGCCAGAAGTGCCTTTGTGGCCACCGCCGCCGATGCCCGCGCCGCCGCAATAAGCTTTTGCTTCGATCTTCCCGCCGTAAATGGTGATAACGCCGCAATCCTCATCCAGATTTCCGCCGATACCCGCCTTGTTCTCCTCGGAGCTTTCGAATGCAACACTGGATTTCAGATAGCCCGTACCCACATCCTGACCGTAGATCGTCAAGCGGGTGTTGGCAACGGCATTTACAGCGGTGCGGATACCATAGTTGCAGGTGAGCGTGCAGCCGTCGCACAGGATCAGATGCACATCGCCCAGCACAGTGAGGCGGTGTCCCGTAAAGGACACGTCCTGGTCGACCACATACCAGCCGTCTTTGAGGGTCACACCCATTACGTCCCGCAAGGCGGAAACACGCGTATACTTTGTGCAGTACTCCGTGTTACCCAGTTTGAGATAGGGGATCCTGGCGACGCCGGGCACCGTGACGGTGATTTTATAATCATATCCGCCGTCAAAATCGATGGTCAGCGTAATGGTACTATCAAAGGAGGCGACAGGCTCAACGAACCAGTCTTCGCCCTGTTTTATCACCTCCAGAATTTCCGGGGCGCTGGAGGTCACTGCGCTGATACCGCTATCCGCCTCAGAAGGGAGCACCTTTTCAAGAATTGTTCTCACGGAAGTCTGCCAGCCGCCTGTGACGGTATACCGAAGGTTGGCAAAGCTAAACTCCACCACGAAGGTGGAAAAGCCCGTGGTCTCGGCGTAAACTGTGCCATTCTCCACCCGGGCGGGTAGCTCCTCCGCCTCCCCATCCGCGGGAATATGCGTCACCTTCACCTGGAGCGTGGGATCTTCCGCTTCCGGCAGGCTGAAGGCCAGGGTCACGCTCTGACCCTCGGGCGGCTGGAGCGCTTCGCCCTCTTCGGAGACCACGCTGATCTCATAACGATAGGAAGCCACGATTTCATTTATGGCGCTGTATTCCTCCTCTGCGCCGCGGGGATTCACCAAGAGGACATTGCCGTCGCTTTCGATGATCTCCTCATCGTAAACAATCTCCTCTCCAGCAGCTTCTACGCTGTCAAAAGCAACCGGGGCTGCATTCAACGCGGTTTTCAGCAGTCTCCTCTCCGGCAGGGGATCGGGATCGCTGACAACCAGCACCGCACCCTCAGGGAATACACCCGCCGGGGCAGACACGGTTACACTGCCTGCGCTGTTTGCCTGGGTCTGCTCAAAGGGGGCCAATTCGTCCAGCGTTATTTCCAGGGTAAGGGCTTCGCCGTTCTCCGACATGGAAACGGTGAAGGGCACGGAGAGGGATGGGGTATACCCGTCTGCCCAGGCAGACCATGTATAGTCCCCTGGCAGCAGAAGATAGCTTCCGTCTTCCTGTTTAGGAATTTCGGGAGGTTCCGGGGTTTCCTCGGTCGGCGCAGGGTGGACAGTCAGAAACGCGTCTTCCGGCGTCAGGAGCAGATTGACAGTAACCGGCTTGATCTCCTGCTTCGGCAAAACTTCTGTTTTTTCCGCTTCACACCGCAGGCAGACATAGGAAACCGAACCCTCGGCCTCTGCTGTGGCGGGGATGCGCTGGACCTCCTGCCATTGGTGAGAGCCGAGCTGGTCGGTATATTCTGTGTAACTTTCTCCGCAGTCGCAGGTATAGACCGTGTATCCCTGTTCTTCGCAAGCAGGTTCTTTTGTCTCCGCGACAACGTAATTGTGAACATGCTCCGGAATAAACTCCGGGCTGACCTGCTGTACGGGTTCCTCTTCCGGGAGCGCGGAGAGCCTTTCAAGAACTTCTGAATATTCTGTTCCGCAAACCAGACAGGTATAGACCCTTTCTCCTTCGGCTTCCGCCGTCGGCTCCACGCGCACAACGCCCTCATCCCACATATGATCCTGTATGGGAAGCACAGCCGTTTCACGGGAAAGTTCCGCGCCGCAGACAGTGCAGTATACGACCTCCTGATAACTTCCTTCCGCAATGCAGGTGGCAGGCACTTCGCTTTCCCGTTCTGCCTCGCCGGGGGTATGACCCAACGGGTCAATCGCGTGGGTATGCGTTTCCTGGCAGATGGAACAGAGATGGGTTTCATAGCCGGGTTCGGTGCAGGATGGCTCCTTGACTTCAGCCAACTGCCAGTCATGCGTATGGTCACCCGCTTTGTCCTCTTCCGCAAACGCCGTGAAGCCAGGGCAGCCAACAAACATGTTAAGTGCCATCACCAAAGCCAGCGCACGTTGATATTTTTTCAACGTTTTATTCTTGATCATAGCCGATTCTCCTGATGTTATGTTAATTCCTAATATAAGTATTATTATGAAATATTAATATAACAAAGCACATCCAACCAACATCCATCCAAATCCATCCAAAAGCGGATTATTTTAAAAAAATATGATAAGCTGCCTTCGATCTAAACTCTGTATCATCTGAAAAGGCAGTTCTCCATGCGTAAGCGTAAACTGCAGCGGCGCATAAGCTGGAAAATAATTGGATCCTGGTTGGATCTTGGTTGGATAAGTTATGTTAACATATAGCATTAAGGTCCACTGCGCGGGAAAAAGCGGAAAAGGCCATTAATTTGATTGAAACGGACCGCGGTTTCTGGTATGATGGGACTGCCGCGGAAGGCAGGATCCGGCAGGGAGGAGCGCCTCGGTGGGATATCTTTCGCTTGAACTCCAGGAACAACTCAATACGCTGATGCTGCCGTTTCTGGTGCTGATCGGTCTTGCCTTCGCAGTGGCGGTGGATCCGTATGTCAAAAAGCCGATCAAGCGGGTCATGCTGCTGATCGATGCCATCGTGACGACGATCATCCTGGCCTGCTGCGTCAGCAATGGACTGGAGGCAGCGTGGACCCCGGCGTATGTCACAGCGCAGACCGCGCTGTCGGTATATTGCTATATCATGCGGCCGGTGATCATTGTGCTGTTCATCTATATCATCTGGGATGATCCCAGACGCCGACTGTTCTGGATCCCGGCCGGACTGAACGCGGTCGTCTACCTGATGACGTTTTTCCGGCCCTGGACGTTCCAGATCACGCCGGAGGGACATTTCATTCGGGGATCAATGGGCTACGCAGCCCATTGGACAGGGCTCCTGCTTCTGGCGTGCCAGCTGAACATTGCGCTTTCACAATCCAGAAAGACGGAAGGCCGGGAAAAGCTGATCCCCATCGTCAATGTGATGCTGATTATCCTGGGGGTGCTGATGGATTCGCGGTGCCATGACAACGGTACGATCAGCTTTACGGAAATCTGTTCGGTGTTCTGCTTCGCGTTCTACTATATCTGGCTGCATCTTCGCTTTGTGCGCGAGCATGAGCAGGCCCTGGTGGCGGAGCAGCGCATTCAGATCATGATGTCCCAGATTCAGCCCCATTTCCTGTACAATACCCTCACCACGATCCAGGCGCTGTGCCTGGAGAATCCCAGAAAGGCGGCATCCATCACGGAACGTTTCGCCGCCTACCTGCGGCAGAACATCGATTCTCTGAACGAAACAGGCCTGATTCCGTTCCGCAAAGAACTGAATCATACCCTGGTCTATGCCCAGATCGAAATGGAGCGGTTTCAAAACATCCATCTGGACTATGAGATCGAGGATGAGGACTTCCTTCTGCCGGCCCTTACCGTGCAGCCGCTGGTAGAGAACGCGATCCGACACGGAGTCCGGGGCATGCCCAGGGGACAGATTGAGATCATCACCGGACTGCTGCCGGACGGCCACGAGATCATCATCCGGGACAACGGCAGGGGCTTCCGCCCGGAGGAACTGCCCGGAACGGAGCGGTCTCATATCGGAATCCAGAATGTGCGGGAGCGGCTGCAGAAGCTTTGCGGCGGAACCATGACCATCGAGAGCGAAGAGGGCAGGGGAACCAGCGTCACCATCCATATTCCCCTGGAGAAGGAGCAGCGATGAAGGCAATTTGTGTAGACGACGAGGCACAGGTCCTGAATCATATTGTCTCTTCCTGCCAGAAATTAAGGCTGCTGGATGAGGTGAAAGGCTTTACCGGCACGCAGGATGCACTGGAATGGCTGGAACGACATTCGGCGGACCTGGCGCTGCTGGACATCGATATGCCGGGGATGAACGGCCTGGAGCTGGCCGGAAGAATCCGGAAAATCCATCCGAACATCGCCATCATTTTTATCACAGCCTTCAGCCAGTACGCGCTGGACGCCTATGAAGTCCACCCCGTCAGCTATCTGCTCAAGCCGTTTGATCAGGCGCGTCTGGCCCAGGAGGTCGAATATGCCCTGGGGGGCAGAACGGCCAGGAAACCCGCCCACATCATGATGCAGACCTTCGGTCATTTTGAAATCCTGGTTGACGGCACGGCGCTTGCATTCCGCCGTTCCAAGTCCAAAGAGCTGCTGGCCTATCTGGTGGACCGCAGAGGAGCGGGCGTGACGAGGCAGGATGCCTTCGCCGCCCTCTGGGAAGATCGCCCTTACGACGTGTCCATGCAGAAGCAGATGGACGTCGTGATCCGATCCCTGCGGGATACGCTGCAAAAGTACGGCATCGGCGACTTGTTTGAACTGAAAAGCCGCAACCTCCGTGTGAGGCCGGAGATGATCGACTGTGATCTGTACCGCTTCCTGGAAGGGGACGAAGAGGCGGTCAACGCCTACTTCGGAGAATATATGTCCCAGTACACCTGGGCCAGCAACACGGAAGCACAGCTGGCACAGCTGAAAAAGCAGAAGATCTGAAAAAGAGCGAAAGCGCAGCAGAGCCTGCTTCACCAAAATCTTATCAATCATCTCCCGCAGTGCTGCGGGAGCTAAAAAAGGAGAAGAAGAATGAAACGAATCCTCAGTAACCTGCTTGTGGCTGCACTGGTGATCCTGATGATGGCCGGCAGTCTCGGCACCGCGTCAGCGGAACAGCCTGCGGCGGTCAGCATCGAAGCTTCAGACATTGACCTGCAGCTGAGCCTGATCGCCTCCCAGGCGGAGAAAATGAAGCAGAGCGACGGCCTGATCCGGTGGTTCTACACCGTGACGGACCTGGACCACGACGGCAATCTGGAGTTCATCGCGGCAGCACAGCATCCGCAGGACCGCTCCACCAACCTGAAAATCTGGGAAGCCAGTGAAGACCGGAAGGCGCTCAACGAGTGCAGCCTGGACATCGAGGCGGACGAATCCTTCCCGGATATCCTGACGGATACCGCGGACACCTATCACAATACCGAGACCGATACCTGGTCGTATGTGCTCAACGACAACATCGTTTTGTCCAACACCGAAGTCTATGCCGTCAAGACGGCCATCTCCATGAAGGACGGCGTGGTACGCTACAACCCCTTCGCGATCGAGCATACCGTTATCGACAGCAACAACTTCCGCAATGTCTCGCATACGGATATGAACGGAATGGCGATCTCACCGGAGCAGTTCAACGCGTCCGCGGGCAATGCCCTTGCGGGAGCGGAGAGAAGCAACACGGCCTTTGAATGGCTCAAGAGTGACGAACTGAACACCACATCCCGCCTGACGGACAGCTATGCCGTGTTCACCGGCGCGAAAGCCCCGACGGAGTTTATGCCGGTACCCAAACCCGCGGCGCTGGAAGATCCCGCCGCGAGTCCGTCCCCGGCTGTGACACCGGTGCCGAACGCGACGCCGGTTCCGGCCCCGGTCCAGACTCCGGTCCCGCAGCCTGTAAGGCCGACCTTCCTGAGCATCACCAAAAACCCGACCAACGAGAACAAGAAAGTCGGCGGGACAGCCACGTTTGTCGCATGCTCCAATATCTATGACTCGCTGAACTGGACCTTTGTCTCTCCCAACGGCGGCGAATACACGCCGGCAAGCTTTGTCGCGGGCTCGGCCGCGTCGGTCAGCGGCGAGTACAGTACGACGATCAGCGTGAGCAGACTGGAAGACTGGATGAACGGCTGGGGCGCCTACTGCACCTTCTACTATCAGGGACAGACGGCCCGCACCAGCACCGCCTATATCAGCATCAGCGGAGCTCCCGCGCCCACACCGGCGCCCGCGCCGGTACCGGTACCGGACGGCGGCACCTTCTACGGCTCGGTCGTCGACTGGAACTACAGCAGCGTCAGCGTGAACCTGGACGGCAGCACCGTCGTGGCCATCCCCTGGGATATCTGCACGGTGAGCGGAGAGATCTACATCGGCGCACCGGCGACCGTTATGTGGAACGGAACGACCACCAAGGGCCTCAACTACACCTACTGCAGCATCACCGGAAGCCAGCCCGCACCGCAGCCGAGCTACGGTTCCATGAGCGGTACGGCCTCTGAGGGCGGCGGCGGATACGCCATCCGGCTGATCGACGGCACGGAGATCTTTGCCGACGCCTGGATCTGCAATGTGAGCGGCACCTTCTACAACGGCGCGCCGTGCACGGTCTACTACACGGACAGACCCAGCACGAGCACGGTGTATCAGGTCGATATCTACGGATCCTATGACAGCCCATCCACCAGCTCCTCCGGCAGCCAGGTCATTGTTGAGGAGCCATACTTCAGCGACTACTACCTGGTGGACGGAACGGAAGTCATCGAAGCGGCGGACGGAACCGTAACCTTTATCGACCCCGACGGCAGCTGGTCCAGCTCCTATGCGGACGGCAGCTTTGAATACTACAATTCCCTGACCGGGGAAACCGGCGGCGGTATGATTTACGACTGACCGCGGAATGAAACAAGACAGACAGAGAAGGACCGGAAAAACCGGTCCTTCTTTTCCGCTGAGGGGGAGACCCGGGCACCGCGGACCGGGAGAGAAAAATCGGAACTTTGCAGGAATTTACTTGCGGGAACGGAGCTTCCGTGATATCCTATACTATCAGAGAAGTATTCTTTCAGACTTTCTAATTCATTGGAAAAAGGAGAATGCACTGTGGAAACAATCATTGACAAACTGCAGCAATACACCGAGATGAACCCCGGTGCACCGATTCTCTTTGACGATGCGCATGCCAGAGGCGTTACCTATGCCCAGCTGGATGACATGTCGGCGCGGGTCTATGCCTGGCTGAAGGCCAACAAGATCGGAAAAGAGAACTTTGTGCTGATTGATCTGCCGCGCGGGGTGCTGCCTGTGATCGCCATGATCGGCGTATGGAAGGCGGGCGCCGCCTGGGCGCTGGTGGAGGACACCTATGCCCCGGAGCGTATCGACTATATCCGGAAGGACTGCGACTGCAAGCTGGAAATCTCCATGGACAACTGGGAGGATATCATGCGCAGCCAGCCGCTCGCCGGACATGAGAATCCGGATGAGCACGACGCGGCCTATGCCATCTATACCTCCGGTACCACAGGAAATCCAAAGGGCGTGCTCCATGAGTACGGAAACCTGCAGCGGGCGATCGATTCGATCCGCATGAACGGCGTGGTTCCCTTCAATGAGAAGGACCGCCTGGCAACCCTGGCCCCGATGAACTTTGTCGCGACGGTGATCGTGATTCTGGCGGCGCTGAATGTCTACTGCGGGAAAAACTACATCGTCGGTTATTCAACCATCAAGAATCCTTCCGCGCTGGCCAAGTTCTTCCTGACCAAGCGGATCACCATCACCTTCCTGACCCCGTCCTATGTGCGCAAGCTCGGCAACAACACGGGCCCCTTCCTGCGGATGCTGTTTGTCGGCAGCGAGCCGGCGAACAACCTGTACAACAAGAATCTGGATCTCATCAACATCTATGCCTGCAGCGAGAGCGGCTTTGCGGTCGGCTTCTTCAAGATCGACAAGGCCTATGAGACCTGCCCCATCGGACAGCCGCAGGTGGAGACGAAGATCATGCTGCTCGGTGAGGACGGAAGAGAGGTCGCGGAGGGCGAGACGGGCGAACTCTGCTTCGTCAACCCCTATGTCCGCGGCTATATCAACCTTCCGGAAGAGACGGCAAAAGCTTTTGTGGACGGCGTCTACCATTCCGGAGACCTGGCGACCAAAGATGAAAACGGCAACTATGTCCTGCTGGGCCGCAGCGGCGATATGATCAAAATCAACGGCAACCGCATCGAACCGGCGGAGATCGAGGCCGCGGTCAAACAGGCCCTCAACATCGACTGGTGCGCGGCGCGCGGCTTTGAGGATGAAGGGAAGAGCTACCTCTGTGCCTATTATACGGCGGATGTGGACTTCGACCCGGCGGTGCTGCGCGAAGAACTGCTGAAGCGCCTGCCGTACTATATGATCCCGACCTATTTCATGAAGATCGACTCGGTCCCGCTCAAGGCCAGCGGAAAGCTGGACCGCCGCGCGCTGCCCGCGCCGGACGCAAAGGATTTCCAGAGCAGCTATGTGGCCCCGACGAATGACACCGAGGCGGCCATCTGCGACGCAATGGCGCAGGTTCTGGGGCTTTCCAAGGTGGGCATCCATGACGACTTCTATGAGCTGGGCGGCGATTCCCTGGGGTCCATCGACGTGGTCAGCCAGTGCAGCCTGGAGGGCCTGAGCGCGGGCATCATCTTCCGCGGGCGCACGCCCGAGAAGATTGCGGAGCTGTACCTCGAAAGCCTGAAGGACAACGACGGGGTGCCCCCCGCCGTGAAGGAACAGCAGGCCAGAGAGACGGAGCACCGCCTCACCACCGAGCAGCTTTATATGGTCGACTATCAGCTCTATACGCCGAATTCCACCATGTACAATCTCTACTCCATGATGAAGCTGGACAAAGAGATGATCGACCTGGAGAAGATGGCGGAGACGCTGAAAGAGGTCATCTCACGCCACCCTGCCCTGCTTACGAAATTCTCCTGGAACAAGGACAGAGAGCTGGTACAGAGCTATCACCCCGAGCTCCTGCAGGACATCCATGTGGAAAAGATGACGGAGTTTGAGTTCCGCTTTGTCCGCGACACGATGGTCTACCCGTTCAAGATCGTCGGCGGAAGACTCTACCGCTGCAGAGTGTTTGAAACGGAAAAAGCTGGCTATGTATTCTTCGACGTGCATCACTCGGTGTTCGACGGCACCTCGCTGAAGGTGTTCATGAGTGACATCGGCAAGACCTATATGGGCATGGAAGCGGATCCCGACTTCTACTATCTGATGCTGCAGCGGCGTGAAGAGGCCGAGAATACGCCCTTCTATGAGGAGAGCAGGAAGTACTTTGAAGCCCGCTACGACGGAATCGAATGGTCGAGCTTCCCGAAGACCGACCACGACTCCAGAGATAACGAGATGGGCGAGCTCTTTGCTCCGCTCGGCATTCTCCAGCCGCAGATGAACGCCATGGAGAAGGCCTATAAGATCAGCCGGAATGAATTCTTCATCACCGTGGCCGCCCTGGCCATCTCGATTTACAACCATGCGCCCGATGTGAAGATCTCCTGGATCTACAACGGCCGTGAGGATCTGCAGAACATGACGACGGTGGGCCTGCTGTTCCGCGATCTGCCCGTAGGCATCCGCTTCAAGGACAGCGACACGCTGCGCAACGTCTTCGCCGACGTGCATGAGCAGGTGCAGAAGGGCATTGAGCACAGCTGCTACCCCTATGTGGACAGCCGCAACCAGGTCAAGGACGGCGAGAGCGCCTACCTGCTGTACCAGCAGGATATCCGCGACATGGGCGGAATGGACGGCTTCGACATCGAAATGGTGGACATCCGCCAGAACCAGGCGGCGTCCCAGACCGTGCTGGATATGGAGATCCTGGACGGCGCCGACGGACTGACCCTGATGATCGACTTCGCGGCCAGCCTCTATGCCGAAGAGAGCATGGAGCACTTCAAGGACATCTATGTCAAGCTGGCCCAGGCCCTTGTGACGCACAACTCCCAGGCAGATGTGACCATCGGCGAAATCAAGGAAAAACTGGAAGACAAGAAGACCTTCTTCAAGACGATCGCCGGTATTTTCAGCAGAAAGAAGTAAGAAGAAAGAAGTAAGAACAGATGGATCAGGAACAGGAGCTGTCACAGGAATTTACCTTCTGGTCATTGCTGAAGTTTGTCGCGCCGAGCATCTTCACCTTCGTCTTTATCGGCGTATACCAGATGGTGGACGGACTGTTTATTGAGCGCTATGTCGGGTCGCTGGCGATCAGCGCCATCAGCCTCTACTATCCGATCATCAGTCTCTTCATCGCGGTGGGGATCATGATCGGCAGCGGCGGAAACGCGGTCATCGTCAAAAAAGTCGGCGAAGGCAGGCGGAAGGAAGCCGGCGAGACCTTTTCGAGAGTGATGACCTTCACGGTCATCTGCGGAATCATTTTTACTGCTGTCTGCCTGATCTTTGCCGATCCCATCATGCGGCTGTGCGGTGCAACGGACGGAAACATCGAATATCTGCGGCCGTACTACACGATGCTGAGCGCCTTCTCCCTTACCATTCTCCTGCAGTCGGAGCTGGGCATCCTCATCATCGGAGAGGGCAAGACGGTTGTGGCGGCCATCGTGATCATGATCGGCGGCGTACTCAACTGTGTGCTGGACTATGTCTTTATGGCAAAGCTCCATATGGGAATTCGCGGCGCCGCCATCGCGACGGTGATCGGCTACTGCAGCACGATCATCTATGCGGTCTGGTTCTATTCCATTGCACGCAAGAGCTCCTATCACCTGGAACTGGCCAAACCCGACATGAAGGAGATCGGCGGCATCTGCTTCAACGGATCCTCCGACATGGTGTCGAACCTGGCGGAGGGCATCACGGTGCTGTTCATGAATCACCTGGCCTTCCGCTGCTACGGCGAGGTGGGCGTGAGCGCCCTGACGGTGGTGACCTATGTGCAGGTGCTGATTTCCATGGTCTTCATGGGCTTTACCTCAGCCGTGGAACCGGTGTTCTCCTATCATTACGGCAGCGGGAATGTCAGGATGAGACAGAGAGTGTTCCGCCTGAGCATCCGCTGGATCATGGCTCTCGGCGTAGCAACCATGCTGCTGCTGTTCGTTTTCCGCGGCCAGGTCGTCGGGATCTTCTTCCGGAAGGGGACGGAGTTTTTTGACATCGCCTCTCTCGGGTATCTGATTGTCCTGCCCGCCTGCCTGTTTACGGGCTTCAATGTCTTCGGGTCGGGGCTGTTTACGGCCTTCGGCAACGGGATCGTCTCAGGCCTGCTGTCGCTGATCCGCTCGTTTGTGATCCTGACCTGCTGCCTCTACGGGCTGACGGCGCTGTTCGGCGGCCCGGGACTCTGGAGCGCATGGCCGGCGGCGGAACTGCTCAGCATCCTGGTTACGCTGTATGCCCTGAAAAAATATCGCGCTGCTTATCAATACTGATTCTGCTCAGGCCTTGTGGCTGAAACATAAAGTAAAAACAGAATTAACCAGAACAATACAAGGAGGAAAATAACATGCTGAACATCGCAAAAAAACTGGAGGGCAACACCCTGACCGTAAAACTGGACGGCCGTCTGGATACCAATACCGCGCCCGAGTTCCAGAGCGAAGTAGAGCCGATGCTGAACGACATTTCCAGACTGACCCTGGACTTTGAAAAGCTCGACTATCTCTCTTCTGCGGGTCTGCGTGTTCTCCTCACGTTTGAGCAGGAGATGGAGGAGCAGGACAAGACGATGGAGGTTACCCATGTCAACGACATCATTCATGATGTGTTTGATGTGACCGGGTTTCTGGATATTCTGACGATCGTCTGAGCGGAAAAGCGCTGCCTGCACCCTGAGGAGAGGAAGAGAACAGCCTTGAAAAAACTGACAATGAAGGCGGAACGGGAAAACATCCCGGCGGTCATTGACTTTGTCAACCGGGAGCTGGATGAACTGGACTGCCCCGAGAAAACAAAAACGCAGATCAGCATCGCCATCGATGAGCTGTACGGCAACATCGCCAGTTATGCCTACGGCGAAGAAAGCGGAGAGGTGACTGTTGCGGTCGACTATGACAGCAGCGCCGGTGCCGTGAGCATCTCTTTTCAGGATGAAGGGAAGCCGTTTAACCCGCTGGAGAGCGGCGATCCTGACGTTACCCTCTCCGCCAGAGAGCGCAGAGTCGGCGGACTCGGCATTTTCCTGGTCAGGAAAAGCATGGACGATGTCCGGTATGAGCACAAAGACGGAAAGAACATCCTGACCATACGGAAAACACTGTAAGATCATGGAAAAAACAACGAAAAAACAGGGCGTCAGACGGCGGCTGCCAAGACGAACCATGCAGATGAAGCTGAATGTGCTGGTGATCGGCAATATCCTTGCCGTCGCGGTGGGCCTGATGGCCATCAGCTATTATATCTTCTGTCAGAGGGTGGACGACAACTACAACACGTCGCTTGAGCGGGCAGCGGATGCCTGTGCAAACAACATTGAAGTGGAGGAACTGGAATTCTTCTGGAAAGCGATCGATTCCGATGACTTCCGGGAGATTCATGAGCTGGCCGTCAAGGCCAATGACGAGAAGATCATCAAAGAGTGGATGCGCAGCAAGCCGGGCTGGTATTCCGTCCTTTTCGAAGAAAATGCATCCCCGGAAGAGGAAGAATCCGAGCTCGTAGAAGATACTCAGGCCGATGATGAGAGCTGGAGCCTGCTGAATGATTACGAGCAGATTCTGTACGCACTGCAGGCTATCCAGGACTACTTCGAAGTTGACAGCGCCTACTATCAGATCGATGTGGATGGGATCGCGTATAACATCGCGGATCCGAAAGAAACGATCTTCTATGTCGGGACGGCGGAGACGCCGATCGAGGAATTCTCAGACTATGAGGACAACGCAGCAATTCCCCCAACCGTCTACTACTCGGAGTTCGGCTGGCTGCTCACCGTGATCAAACCGGTGGTCAACCCGGAGACCGGGGAAACCGTCGGCATCGCCGGGGTGGATCTCAACATGACGGAGATCGTCAGAGAGCGGTACATGTTCCTTCGGCAGAGCCTTGTGTTTGTCGCTCTCCTGCTGGTGATTGCCATTCTTTCCAGTATCATCCTGCTGCGGAGAACTGCGATACGCCCGCTGCGGCAGCTGGCGGGGGCAGCAGCCAGCTTCGCCAATGAGGACAGAGAGTTCACAAAGAACGATGTGATCGAGCTGGATCTGAGAACCAATGATGAAGTCAGCGACCTGTACCATGAGATCCAGTCCATGGAGAGCCGCATCGTGGACTACACAGACCACCTGACCCGGGTTACCGCCGAGAAAGAGCGTGTCAGCACGGAGCTGCGCACGGCCTCCCAGATCCAGGAATCCATGCTGCCGCACATTTTCCCGGCCTTCCCCGAGAGGGAGGACTTCGACCTCTATGCCAGCATGACGCCGGCCAAAGAGGTGGGAGGAGACTTCTATGACTTCTTCCTGATTGACGACAGCCATCTGGCCGTTCTGATTGCGGACGTCTCGGATAAGGGCGTCCCTGCGGCGCTGTTCATGATGTCGGCCAAAATCCTCATCAACTATCGGGCGCAGGAGGGCGGAAGCCCGAGCGAGATCCTGAACGCGGTAAATGCCCAGATCTGCAAAAACAACAAGTCCAAGATGTTCGTCACGGTGTGGCTTGGCATTCTGGACCTGAATACCGGACTGCTGACCTGCACCAACGCCGGACATGAGTATCCCGTGCTTCGGGGGCAGGACGGCCGGTTCCAGGTGTTCAAGGATCAGCACGGCCTGGTGCTCGGCGCACTGGCCAGGGCACGATACAAGGATTATCAGATTCAGATGATGCCGGGCGATGCCATCTTTGTCTATACCGACGGCGTTCCGGAGGCGAACAACACGGACGGAGAATTCTACGGGATGGAACGGATGGAAGAGGCGCTGAATCAGGTAGCGGACCGTGACCCGAAGGGAATCCTGCAGGGAGTTAAGGAGGATGTGGAAACTTTTACCGGCGAAGCCATGCAGTTTGACGATCTGACCATGCTCTGCCTGGAATACAGGGGAAAACAGGAAGCAGGGCAGCCGGAGAAAGAGGAGGCCTGATGTGAGAAAACAGACGAGAAAGCTGCTGGGCATCCTGCTTGCCGCCGCCCTGCTGGGCGGTGTCAGCGCAGCTGCCGAGCCGCCTGCCGAGCGGATCATGGGACCGGGAATACCCATCGGTGCGGCCCCGGACACAGCGCCTGCAACACCGGCAACACCAGAAAACCTGGAAGAGGACACCTGGGCGCAGGCCCTGTCGGTCGGCATGATGTGCTGGAATTCCTATACGGACCGGATCTGCCCCTGGGAGCCGTATTTCGCCTGGGACGCAACGGGCTGGTATGCGGCTCTGCTGTACAGGGTGGAAGGGATCGACCTGCTGCCGCAGAGTACGGTGGACGAGTTTCAGCGCTCTCTCGGCGTGGAAGCGCCCATCGGTGAGGCGAATGGTTGGCTCGGCGACGGTGGACCGAGGCTGCTGCGGAGTGCCGACGGGAGCGTAAACTACGATTTCGCCTTCCATAAGCAGCGCCTTGACGAACTGCTGGGCGTGGAACTGGAGTTTTCGGTTGAAGGAGGGCCCGGCCTCACGGAGACGGTGACGGTGAGGCAGCATTTCGACCTCCGGACAGCTGCAGACCGCCGCTTTATACTCACATTTGAAGAAAACGGAGACCCCGCCGGCACATTCCGCTATCGGATCACGGACCTGAGCGTGCCGGAGGACGTGCCGGAGGTGGATCCGAACCTGACCTTCGACTGGGAACTGCTGACGGAGCAGAACCGGCTGAGTACCGTCCTTTCCGTGTACCCCGCAGTCCGAATCTACAGCCGGACATACAACCCGGACGATTCTACCTGGCTTTTTCTGCACGGGAAGGATCCGGTGATGATCTCGGAGGCCTACGGGAATGTGACCGGCCAGTTCCGGACCTGCTATTTTGAACTGGGGCAGAGCACCGACGGAAAGGTGCGCCCGCAGGTAGGAAGCTTTGAAGAGAATGCGGTGATCCTGCAGAATCTCGAGAACTATATCCTGGGGTATTTTGACGGCCCGGCCGTGATGAAGCTGGACCGGATCGAGGGAGACCTGATCTGGGCGGACGCGATCTACCGCAGCGGGTACCGGCAAAAGCTCGCCTTTGACCGCGGCACGCTGGTGCTGCGGGAAGTGATGAGCCTGAACGACAACGGCGAGGTAGGAAATATCACGGTATTTGACTATTCGGCCGCGCCGGATGCCTACCGCTTTCTGGATAGCTGGGATATGCCGCTGCGCACGATAGAAGTTGTCTGGGAGACTTATTCCGGCACCGAGCGGCAGCTGCGGAGGGAAAACGTCCGCCTGCCGGCTGACTGGGAATATCTTCCGTTTGAATGCCGATGGGGGGAGTTCACGGCATATACGAACGAGCTCTGCATCGGAGACTATCAGTATCCTGGAGACGGGGCCGGGTATCTGCTGTTCCTGACCACCGTGAAGGGCTGACCGGACAGCGACAATAAGAAAACGACGAGAGGAAGGCAGATGCCGGCCTCTCGTTTACATAATGCAACCAAATTGTCAACGCTTGACGAAAGAGATATACTATTTTGCGGCAAATTTGTGGCATATTATCAGGTTTTCCTCCAAAACAGCGATTTTTTTGGAAGTTTTATATGGAAAAAGAGCTGTGACTGTGCTATACTAAAACTGCGTTTTACCCGGCATATCATGAATATGCTTGCCAATTGCGCGATTCTGTGGTAGTATATTTCGCCGGTGCTGCCCCGGCGGCACCAAAGCGAATGGGAAGGTGTTCCATGGATCAGTATATTATCCGCGGCGGCGCTACGCTGCACGGCGAAGTTGAAATCAGCGGTGCAAAGAACGCGGCGGTCGCGATCATTCCGGCGGCGCTCCTGGTAAAGGGCGTATGCCGGATCGAGAATATTCCGCAAATCAGCGATACCGATACGCTGCTCACGATCCTGACCCAGCTGGGCGCGAGGGTCAGTTATCTGAGCAAAAGCACAATTGAAATCGACTGCACCGATACGCGCTATCAGGACGCGCCCTATGACCTGATGCGCAAGATCCGCGCGTCCTATTATCTGATCGGTTCCATGCTCGGGCGCTTCGGCAGCGCGAAGACCACGATGCCGGGCGGCTGCAACTTCGGCGTACGGCCGATTGATCAGCACATCAAGGGCATGCGTGCTCTGGGGGCCGAGATCAGCGTAAAGAACGGCTTCGTCTATGCCGATGCCATAGACGGAAGACTTCACGGGGCCAGAGTCTACCTGGATAAGGTCTCTGTCGGCGCGACGATGAACATCATGATCGCGGCGGTCCTTGCTGAGGGCAGAACCATCATTGAAAACGCGGCGAGAGAACCGCATATTGTGGATCTTGCCAACTTCCTCAACTCCATGGGGGCGGACGTGCGCGGCGCCGGTACCGACACCATCAAGATCAACGGCGTGGAGGAGCTGCACGGCGGCACCTACACCATCATCCCGGACCAGATCGAAGCCGGCACCTATATGGTCGCGGCGGCGGCAACGGGTGGCGAGGTTCTGATCAAGAACATCATCCCGAAGCATATGGAGGGCATCAGCGCAAAACTTCGTGAAACCGGAACCGTGATCGAAGAGTTTGAAGAAGCCCTTCTGGTCAAGGGTCCGACCAGCCTGCGGCGGATCAATCTCAAGACCATGCCGTACCCGGGCTTCCCGACGGATATGCAGCCGCAGTTCGGCGTGCTGCTGTGCCTGGCAAACGGAACCTCGGTCATCACCGAGGGAATCTATGACAACCGCTTTAAGTATGTCAACGAGCTGCGCAAGATGGGCGCGGAGATCCAGGTGGACGGCCGGGTGGCCGTGATCGACGGCGGGCGGAGACTGACGGGCGCGCCGGTGCATGCCTGCGATCTGCGTGCGGGCGCGGCGATGGTTATCGCGGGGATGGTTGCCTCGGGCGTGACGGAGATCGACGACATTCACTTTATTGAACGCGGATACGAGCGCTTTGTAGAGAAACTGAACGCGCTGGGAGCGGATATACAGGTACACTACGACGAGGAAGAATCTGCCTCCGCGAGAGCGTTCTCCATATCCTGATGCTGAGTATCCGGCTGATCTGTGTCGGGAAGCTGAAAGAGCGCTTCTACGCGGAAGCGGCTGCGGAATATTCCAAGCGGCTGAGCGCGTTCTGCCGGCTCGAACTGATCGAGATCGCGGAAGAGCGCCTCGGCGAACATCCCTCTGCCGCGGAGATTGAAGCGGCGCTGAACAGAGAGGCCGAACAGATTGAAAAGAAGCTTCTGAAAGACGGAACGCTTGTCTGCCTCTGCGTCGAGGGAGAGCAAATGGAGAGCGAAGCGATTGCCGGGCTACTGACCCGGGCGGAGAACTCCGGAAGACCGCGCCTCAGCTTTGTAATCGGGGGTTCTTTCGGCCTTGCAGAGAAGCTGAAAAACCGGGCGGATCTTCGCCTGAGTATGTCGAAAATGACCTTTCCGCATCATCTTGCCCGGGTGATGCTGCTGGAGCAGATCTACCGCGGGTTTCAGATCAAGGAAGGGTCCAGATACCATAAATAAAACAAGAAACGCGGGAGGAATGAAATGCAAACATTCATGGAAGAGTATCAGCGCTGGCTGGACAGCCCTGCACTCAGCGAACAGGAGTGGGCAGAGCTCAACGCCATTTCAGGCGACGAAAAGGAAATCCGGGAGAGATTTTATGCTCCGCTGGAGTTCGGCACCGCCGGACTGCGCGGCACCATGAAAACCGGCCTGCACAACATGAATATCCACATCATTCGCCATGCAACACAGGCCTTCGCGGATGTGATCTGCGCTGAGGGAGAAACGGCAAAGAAAAAGGGAATCGTCATCGCGCATGACTGCCGGCTCAACGGCCGTCAGTTCGCGGAAGAAGCCGCGGCGGTGATGGCGGCGAACGGAATCTATGTCCGCATTTTCGACGCACTGCGCCCGACACCGGAGCTGAGCTTTGCCGTGCGCTACTACGGCGCGACCGCAGGCCTCAACGTCACCGCCAGCCACAACCCGAAGGAGTACAACGGTTATAAGGTCTACTGGTCCGACGGCGCTCAGCTGCCCCCGCAGCATGCCGACGCAATCGCAAAACGGATGGCGGAGACGGATCTCTTCACCTGCTTCAAGACCTGCAGCTATGAAGAGGCGGTCAAAAACGGCCAGATTGCCGTGATCGGCGAGGAGACTGACGAGGCCTTCCTGAAGAAGGTCATGCAGCAGGCCATCAACCCCGACGCGGTCAAGGCAGTGGCGGATGAGTTCCGTATCGTCTATACCCCGTTCCACGGCTGCGGCCACAAGCTGGTTCCCGAAGCGCTGAAGCGGCTGGGGATGAAGCACATTTATCCGGTGCCGGAGCAGATGGTCATCGACGGAAGCTTCCCGACGGTGGTGAGTCCGAACCCGGAGAATCCGGAAGGCTTCTATCTGGCGGTAGATCTGGCCAAGAAAGTGGACAGCGACCTCATCATCGGCACCGACCCAGACTCCGACCGCGTCGGAACCATGGTCCGCAATGCCGACGGCGAGTATGTCACCATCACTGGCAACCAGATGGGCGTCCTGCTTCTGGACTACATCATCCAGGCGCGCAAAACAACCGGCTCCATGCCGGAGCGTCCCGGGACCATGTGCAGCCTGGTGTCCACGCCGATGGCACGCACGGTCGCGGAGGCCAACGGCATCCACTTTGAAGATACCTTCACGGGCTTCAAGTTTATGGCCGAGAGAATCGCCGCCTGGGAAGCGGCCGGAAGCTTCAACTATATCTTCGCCTTTGAAGAGAGCTACGGCTATATGGTCGGCGACTATGTCCGCGACAAGGATGCCGTGACCATCTCCATGCTGATCGCCGAGATGGCGGCCTGGTACCACGCCAAGGGCATGACCCTGCTGGACGCGCTGCATACGCTCTATGAGAAGTACGGCTGGTACATGGAGAAGACTTTGAACCTGGTGATGCCGGGTGTCGACGGCCTGGAAAAGATGCAGAATCTGATGAAGCAGCTGCGCGGCAATCCGCCCACCAGCATCGGCGGCACCGAAGTGATCCGCCTGCGTGACTATAAGGACGGCACAATCAACGTTATGGGCCTCGGCAAGGTCGACAGGACGCCATACTTCGGGTCCAATGTCCTGTACTTTGAGCTTTCCGACGGCAGCATCTTCATCGTCCGTCCGTCCGGCACCGAGCCGAAGATCAAGGTCTATCTGCTGGTACGGGGAGCGAGCGCCGACGACTGCAAGGCAAAGCTCGGCCGGCTGACCGATTACGCGGAGACTCTTGGAAAATGAAATTGCTCTCGCTGTTTCTCAGCTTCGCGAAGGTCGGCGTGATGACCTTCGGCGGCGGTTATGCGATGATCCCGATTCTGGAACGCGAAATCGTCGACAGGCAGGGATGGGCGAGCAGTGAAGAACTGATGGACTATTACGCCGTGGGTCAGTGTACCCCCGGCGTAATTGCCGTCAATACCGCTACGTTCATCGGATACAAGGTCGGCGGGATTGCGGGCGGAATCATCGCAACACTGGGGGTGGTTTTCCCGTCCCTGGTGATCATTACGCTGATTGCCGGAATCCTGACGAATTTTGCCGATATCCCGGCTGTGAAAAGCGCGTTCTCGGCGGTCCGTGTCTGCGTCTGCGTTCTGATCTTCAATTCCGTGCTGAAGCTGTGGAAAGGCGCGGTGAAGGATAAGGGAGCGCTGGTGCTGTTTCTGCTGGTGTTTGTGCTCTCGGTGTTCTTTGACATCTCCCCGGTGGTATTTGTGCTGCTCTGCGCAGCGTCGGGGATTGTTCTGACACGGATGGGGGTGCGCGGAAAATGATTCTGCTCCGACTGTTCTGGGAGTTTTTCAAGACCGGACTCTTCGCCGTCGGCGGCGGTATGGCCACGCTGCCCTTCCTGTATGATATGAGTACCCGAACCGGCTGGTTCACGCAGGCAAAACTCGCGGACATGATCGCGGTATCCGAATCGACCCCGGGGCCCATCGGCGTCAATATGGCGACCTATGTGGGCTTTGAAACCGCGGGGATTCCGGGGGCGGTGACCGCGACACTGGGCCTCATCTGCCCGTCCATCATCATCATTCTGATCATTGCGCGGGTACTGAAGCAGTTTCGTGAGAACAAAACAGTGGACGCGGCGTTCTACGGGCTTCGGCCCTGTTCCGTCGCCCTGATCGCGGCGGCAGGCATGCTGGTGGCGAAGATCACCTTTCTGAACCCGGAAGCGCTGACGACCGGAAACGGAATCGCGGGTTATGCAGGGCTGTTCCGGTGGAAGGCGATTGCACTGGCCGCGGTGCTTCTGGTTGCAACCAGGAGGATCAAACCGCTCAAGAAACTGCATCCCATCGTCTTTATCGCGGCATCGGCCGTGATCGGCATCCTGTTTTCCTTCTGAGGAGTGAAGAAACCCTATGATTGACAGAAGCATCGAAGTCGAGAGAATGGAACACGTGATCAGTGTGTTCGGCTCTTTTGACCAGAACCTTCGGCTCATCGAGTCGGAACTGAACGTCAAAATACTGGACCGGGAGAACCAGATCCACATCTCCGGTGAAGAGGAGAACGTGATGCTTGCCGAGAAGGCGATCAACGGCCTTCTGGCTCTGGCCGCCCGCGGGGAGAGCATCGACGCGCAGAGCGTCCGCTATATACTCGGCCTGGTACAAAGCGGCAAGGAGAATGAAATCCAGAAGCTTGCCGGAGATGTGATCTGCATCACCGCCAAGGGAAAGCCCATCAAGCCGAAAACCCTGGGGCAGAAAGAATACTGTGACGCGATAGCGAAAAACACCGTGACGCTGGGGATCGGCCCGGCCGGAACCGGCAAGACCTATCTCGCCGTCGCGGCGGCGGTCGCGGCTTTCCGCGCGGAGAAGGTTAACCGGATCATCCTGACCAGGCCCGCGGTGGAAGCGGGTGAGCGGCTGGGCTTCCTGCCCGGAGATCTGCAGAGCAAGGTGGATCCGTATCTGAGGCCGCTTTATGACGCGCTGTTTGACATGCTGGGAGCGGATACCTATCAGAAGTATCTGGAAAAGGGAAACATCGAAGTTGCCCCGCTGGCCTACATGCGCGGCCGCACCCTGGACGACAGCTTCATCATCCTGGATGAAGCACAGAACACCTCCCGGGAACAGATGAAGATGTTTCTCACGAGAATCGGCTTCGGCTCAAAGGTCGTCATCACCGGGGATATCACCCAGATTGACCTGCCGGAAGACAAAGTCAGCGGTTTAAAAGTCGCGATGCGGGTGCTGGAAGGAATCGATGACATTGCCGTCTGTACCCTGACGGGGGCGGACGTGGTCCGGCACCGGCTGGTCCAGAAGATTATCGAGGCCTATGAGGTCTATGAAAAGCAGCATCCTTCGGCAGAGGACGCAAAGCCGCAGAAGAGCGGCGGCGACCGGAATCAGACCGGAAGAAGCGGGAACCGCTCTGCCGGCGGACAGAACCCGGTGACCAGACGCCCGGGCGCAAGGAGCGCCGGACAGAACGGAAGGAGACGCGGCCATGCATGAGATCGCGGTCAGCAGAGAGGTGAAGAACCTCGGTCACAGAAACGCGGCTTCCCTGATCCGCAGGGCAGCCGAGAAAGCCCTCGCGGCGGAAAAGGTGCAGGTGCCCTGCCTCATCAGCGTCATGCTGACGGACGCGGAGGGAATCCACCGTGTGAACCGGGAGTTTCGCGGCGTCGACCGGGAGACGGACGTGTTGTCCTTTCCGCTGAACGAGCTGACACCGGGGGCATTCGACCCGGAAGAATGTGAGCGGGACTGGGAGACCGGCGCGGTGATGCTGGGCGACATGATGATTTCGATTCCGGCCTGTGAGCGGCAGGGAGAGGAATTCGGCCACGGTTTTGACCGGGAGATTCAGTATTTGACCGTCCATTCCGTTTTGCATCTTCTGGGATACGATCATGTGGATGAGGGCGAACAGAAAAGACAGATGCGTGCCCGAGAGAAAGCCATTATGGGCGACCGGGATTAAGTCCCGGACTCAGACTCAGACAGAGAGCGGCTCCGACATGATATGACGGATGCCGGGACAATTTACGAGAAAACGGAGAAGAGAATGAAGACTGAACCGCTGACAAAGAGTGCGATGATTACCATCTGCGGCAGACCCAATGTGGGGAAGTCCACCCTGACCAACGCCCTGGTGGGTGAAAAAATCGCCATCGTTTCCAACAAACCACAGACGACCCGCAACCGCATCACCGCGATCGTGAACCGCGGGGAGACCCAGTTTGTCCTGATGGACACGCCGGGATTTCATAAGCCGCGGACCAAACTCGGCGATTATATGGTCAATGTTGTGCGCGAGAGCGTCGCGGACGTGGACGGCGTGCTGCTGGTGGTGGAGCCGATCCCGGCCATCGGGCCGCAGGAAGAGGCGCTGATTGCCAGAATTGAAGAGCAGAAGCTACCGGCAATTCTCGTGATCAACAAGATTGATACGGTGGAGAAGGAAAAACTCCTGGAGGTCATGGCGGTTTACGGGGCAAGGCACAGCTTTGACGCGATTCTTCCGGTCTCGGCAAAGACGGGAGAGGGCCTCGAGGAGCTTCTGGAGGAACTGGAGAAGTACGCGGAAGAAGGTCCGCACTTTTTCCCGGATGACATGATCACCAACCAGCCGGAGCGGCAGATCTGTGCCGAACTGATCCGGGAGAAGCTGCTGCTCTGCCTGGAGAAGGAAATCCCCCACGGCACGGCGGTGGAAATTACCTCCTTCTCCGAACGGGAAAACGGGATCGTGGACATCGAGGCCACCATTTTCTGTGAAAAGGAAAGCCACAAGGGCATCATCATTGGAAAGAAAGGCGCCATGCTGAAGAAAATCGGGGCGCTGGCCAGAGCGGATATGGAAGCGTTCCTCGGCACAAAGGTCAACCTTCAGACCTGGGTCAAGGTGAAAGACAGCTGGCGCGATTCGCTTGCGCAGCTGAGAAACTTTGGATATACGGAGTAAGCGCACATGTTCCGGACGGAAAACGCGCTCATTCTCCGGGAAGTACGCTTTAAGGAGTCAGACCGGATTCTGACCGCGCTGACGGCGGATGCCGGAAAGCTGACCCTTGCCGCCCATGGCGCACTCAGCAAGAAGAGCCGCATTGCGGCGGCAACCCAACAGCTGACCTACGCGGAACTGACACTCTTTGAAAAAAACGGCCGGTATTCCGTGCGGGAGGGCGTGACCAAGGAAGCCTTTCAGGGGCTTCGAACGGATCTGGAGCGCCTGGCGCTCGGAAGCTATTTTGCCGAATGCCTGGAACAGTACGCGGGGGAAGAGCAGCCGGAGCCGGACCTGATGCGGCTCGGGTTGAACTGCCTCTACGCGCTGAGCGAAGGCCTGTACAGCCCGGAAAAGATCAAGGCGGCTTTCGAACTGCGCCTGATGACCGAGGAAGGTTACGCGCCGGCGGAAGAATTCTGCGCGGTCTGCGGCCGGCAGGATATCAAAGAACCGGTTTTTATGCTGGAAGACGGGCAGACTGTCTGCCGCGGCTGCCGAAAAGCGGGCAAAGCGCTGCCGCTGAGTGAGAACGCACTCGCGGCACTTCGGTATCTTGTCCATGCACCGGCCAAAAAGCTGTTGTCCTTCCGGGTTGGGGATGAGGATCTGCATCTTCTGGCAGATGTGGCGGAGAACTGGCTGCTGCAGTGCTCCGGAAGAAGCTTTTCGACTCTGACGTATTATAAGAATCTGATACGAAACCTGTGAGGAAGAGATGTTGGAGAAGTCATATATCACGCT
Source organism: Oscillospiraceae bacterium (assembly GCA_017458335.1). GTDB lineage: Bacteria > Bacillota > Clostridia > Oscillospirales > Oscillospiraceae > Limivicinus. The sequence continues at coordinate 15,266 of JAFTFT010000031.1, read as the reverse complement.
GGAACTGCCGGCTGTTTTGGAAATGCTGGCGGCTCAGGCCGAGTCCGAGCTGGGAAAAGCAGCCGCAAGGGAGCTGCAGCCCTCGGCGAATCCGGAGGAAGTCCGGCGCCGCCTGACGGAGACGAGCGATGCCGCGCGGCTGATGACGCTTCGGGGAAGCCCGTCCTTTTCCGGAGCGAGGGACATCCGTCCCGCGCTTGAGCGGGCCAAGCTCGGCGGAGCGCTGAACACGCGGGAACTGCTGGACATCGCGGGACTGGCACGCTGTGCGCGACTTTGCAAAGCCTATCTCGCCGAGGAAAAGAACGAGAAGACCAGCATCGACAGTCTTTTTCACGCGCTGCGTGCAAACAAGTATCTGGAAGAGCGAATCTATACCGCGATCCCGGCGGAGGATGAGATCGCCGACAGCGCCTCGTCCGATCTTGCGGACATCCGCCGCAAGATGCGGGCGGCCTCCGCACGAGCCCGGGAGGCCCTCAACAAGATCCTCTCCTCGCCGTCTTATGCCAAAGCGCTGCAGGAGCCGATCATCACCATGCGCTCCGACCGCTATGTGCTGCCGGTACGCGCAGATCACAAAAGCGCGGTGCCGGGGTTGGTGCATGACATCTCGGCTTCCGGAATGACACTCTTTATCGAGCCGATGGCCGCGGTAAAGGCCAACAATGAACTGAGAGAACTGGCCGCGAAAGAAAAGCTGGAGATTGAGCGGATTCTGGCGGAGCTCTCGTCGGAATGTGCCGAGCACGCGGATGATTTCGTGGAGGACTGCGTCCTGCTGGTGCGGCTGGACCTGATTTTTGCCAAGGCGCGGCTGGCCTATAAGATGGACGCCTCGGCGGCAGAACTCTCTGACAGGAGCATCAACCTGCGCCGGGCGCGGCACCCGCTGCTGGATCCGGCAAAAGCGGTGCCGATTGATCTGAACCTCGGAGAGGACTTTGACACGCTGGTCATCACCGGGCCGAACACGGGCGGGAAAACCGTGGCGCTGAAGACCATCGGACTGCTCTCGGCCATGAACCAGTGCGGGCTGCATATCCCGGCTTCGGACGGCAGCACGCTGCCGGTCTTCTCCCATATCCTCGCCGACATCGGCGACGAGCAGAGCATCGAGCAGAACCTCTCCACCTTTTCTGCACATATGAAGAACATCGTGGAGATCCTGGATACCTGTGAGGACCGCTCGCTGGTGCTGTTCGACGAGCTGGGAGCGGGCACGGATCCGACAGAAGGCGCGGCGCTTGCGATTGCGATCATCGAACACGCGAGAAAATGCGGGGCCATGATCGCGGCGACGACCCATTACGCGGAATTGAAGGTCTATGCCACCAACGAGCAGGGCGTGCAGAATGCCTCCTGTGAATTTGATGTGGAGACACTGCGGCCGACCTACCGGCTACTGGTGGGAATTCCGGGCAAATCCAACGCATTTGCCATTTCCAAACGCCTCGGCCTGGATGAGAGCATTATCCGGGACGCGGGAGACCGAATCGGAACCGAAACACAGAGCTTTGAGGCGACGATCGAAAAACTGGAGCAGACCCGTCACGCGCTGGAGCGGGAGAGAGAGACGGCGGCGGCTCATCTGAGGAAGGCCGCGGAAGAAGAGAAGAAAGCCTCTCAGCTGCGGGCGGAGCTTTCCGTGCGCCTGGAGAAAGCGGAGATCAAGGCCAGACGCGATGCGCAGCGTATCCTGGACGAGGCACGCGAGACGGCAGAGAGCGTCTACGCGGAACTCGATGAGATGCGCCGCCATGCCAACGACGAGCAGCAGGCGGATGAAATCAACCGGGCCAGGACGGAACTGCGCCGGAGACTGAACGAGAAGGAAGCCTCCCTGCGCGAACAGGAGGAACTTCCTGCACAGCAGGATCAGAAGTCCTCCCGAAAGCTTCAGGCGGGGGATACGGTCCGGATCAAAGCAATGGGAGTAAAGGCGGAGGTCATCTCGGTCAACAAGGATGGGACAGTCAATCTGAAAGCGGGGATCATGAATGTAACCGCCAGAGAAGACGAAGTTCTCCTGCTGGAAGGTGAGAAGAAAAAGCCGCAGAAGACTGCGCCCGCCGTTTCTGCCGGAACGAGACTGATGCATGTTGCATCCGAGATCGATCTTCGGGGAATGGAGTCCCTGGAGGGCGTACTCGCCGCCGAACGCTATCTTGACAGCGCCGCGATGGCGAAGATGAAAACGGTGACCATCATTCACGGAAAAGGAACAGGGGCGCTGCGGGAAGCCATCCAGCAGATGCTCAAACGCAACAAGCTGGTCAAAAGTTACCGCCTCGGCCGCCACGGAGAAGGCGAAACAGGCGTGACCGTTGTCGAACTGAAATGAAACAGGAGCGGAAACTGCCCTGAAAAGAGCGATTTCCGCTCCTGTTTTTAGCGGAGAACGTAATCCATATATTGTATTTTTCTGCTTCAGATGCTATAATATATAGAATTATTTTTTGCACTGCTATTCCTGAAAAGAACGGAGCTTTGATCCAGACCCATGAAAATTCTTTTCCTTGCGCCGGCCAACAATTACCACACACAGAAATGGTGCGGGTACTTCGTCTCAAAGGGCTATGAAGTCCATGTGATTTCGTTCTTTCCGGGCGAGATTGAGGGTGTCACGGTTCATTTTCTGGATTGCGGGGTGGACTGGCAGCAATCGGACAGCAAAAAACTCAAGTACCTGCTGAAAACGCCGAAAATCCGCCATATCGTCGCGGAGATCGCACCGGATATCATCAGCGTCCATTACGCGACCAGCTACGGTACGGCGGCGGGAATTGCGGGCCTGAAAAACTATGCGCTCTCGGTATGGGGCGGAGATGTCTACACTTTCCCGCATAAAAGCCCGATGCACCGCGCCCTGCTGCAGTACAGCCTGGATCATGCGGCCTGCCTGCTCTCTACCAGCGCGGCCATGGCCAGAGAGGTCGGCAAGTACACAGACAAAAAGTTCTATGTGACGCCGTTCGGCGTGAAAACACAGCTCTTCTCACCGGAGCGACGCAGCAGGGAAGAAGATGACGGCCGGTTCGTCATCGGGACCGTGAAGGCGCTGAAACCGAAATACGGAATCGACGTGCTTCTGCAGGCTGCCGCACTGGTGAAGCGGCAGCATCCGGAGATCCCGCTGGAACTGAGAATCGCGGGAGAAGGCCCCTGTGAAGCGGAGTACCGCAGAATGGCGGATGAGCTGGGGATTGAAGAAATCACAAAATGGCTGGGATTTATCTCCCAGGAGGAAGCGGCCGCGGAGTGGGCCAATATGGATCTCGCGGTTGTGCCTTCCGTGACGGATTCGGAATCCTTCGGCGTCTCGGCGGTGGAAGCGGAGGCCTGCCGGATCCCGGTGATTATCAGCGATGTCCCCGGCCTGATGGAAGCGACTCAACCGGGCGTAACGAGCATTGTCGTGACCAGACGCTCCGCCCAGGCACTCGCGGATGCGATCATCCTCCTGTACCAGAACCCTGAAGTCCGGAAAAGAATGGGAGAAGCGGGACGGAAGCTGGCGGTGGAGAAGTTTGACTATCAGCTCTGCTTTGAGAACATCGAGAAGATTTTCCTGGAGCTGGCGAAGAACAAACCGCAGGGATCGTTGAGACGACGCTGAGATGAACAGAATTCTTCTTTATTCCTCCGGGATCATTGCGGAGGAGAAGCCGACCGGAGGGGAACTTCGGTTTCTGGAGCTGGCCGGGTATCTGGCCGGAAAAGAAGGAGCCGAGCTCTGCTGTGCCGACGGGGAAACGGCGCTCCGGCCATACGGGCTGCATGCCGACGTGCATATGAAAAAGCCGGAACATGCGCCGCGCTTCCTGCCCGAGGAGGCCAGAATCCTGCTGGACAATCGGTCAACTTTGAAGCATATCGCGAGGAGCGCTTATGACGCGGTGATTGCGTTTGATGTGCCGCCGGCGATCGGACTGAGTCTGAACGGTGTCAGGAACATGGTCCTGATGATCCGGAAGGACATGATCGGCTACGAGCGGGTAAAGAGCTCCGGCAGGGGCTGGAAGAAACGGCTTCGAATCCTGTATCAGTGGGCCTGCGAAGGAATCTGCCTTCGGAAAGCCAGGCAGGTAATCTGTCAGTGCGCGTACGACCGGGACGTGATTCTGAACCGGCACCGGCTGATCAAAGGGCAAATACTGCCGAAGTTCAGAATCCAGATCAACAACTGCGATCCATCCTGGATCGTGAGACGTGCGGAGCTGACGACGGAGGAAAAAGACAAAGAAGACGACCGGTTCCGCGTATGTTTTGTCGGCGGATTTGATGATCTCCGAAAAGGGCAGGAGCTGTTTCTGAAAGCGTCAGATTACCTGACCCGGAAATACGCGGATATGGAGTTTCTTCTTGTCGGGGGCGGAAAAAAACTCCGGGACTGGCAGGAGCGCTTCCCGTCGGAGCGTATCCGCTTCCTGGGAAGAATGGATAATCCTCTAACCGTTATGAGAAGCTCTGACCTCCTGGCTGTGCCGTCTCTGGCGGATTCCTGCCCAAACACGGTGATGGAGGCGCTCTATCTGGAAGTTCCGGTGATCGGAAGCCGGGCAGGCGGAATCCCCGAAATTCTTTTGGACGAGGATGCCCTGTTCCCGACAGACTGGGAGCAGCTGGCGGGAAAGATCGAACAATGCCATCAGGACAGGGCATTTTTAAACCGTCTGCGTGAAACACAGGCCGCGCGAAAAAAAGAGCTTTCCTTCGACTGGGCAGAACGAATCGTTGAACTGATCACGGAGTGACCGAAACAGGAGAAACAGCGATGCAGCAGACTCTGGGCAAAAGTGAATACCTTGTACCGAGGCTGCTGGCCGCCCTTCTGTTTTCTGCCTTCTTTGTCCTCTTTGACTGGACATATGCCAGCGTTACGATCCTGCTGCTGTTCCTGCTGACGGCGGTATCCATGATGCTGCTGCGAGGCGGACGGCTGACGATTCGGATCACCTTTTTCCATGTCTGGATGCTGGCCTTCGGTCTTTTCTGTTTCCTCAGCGTGATCTGGGCCTGGGACACAGAGAATGCCATGACGAAAGGGAAGACGGCATTCTCCATGCTGATCTGTTATTCCCTGGCTTTTCTGTGCTATCAGGAGTTTGATTCCGTTGATGGACTGCTGAAGGCGGTGCTCTGGGGCGGAAACGCCGTGATGCTGGTGATCTTTGCCACCTTCGGCGTTCACGGAATCCTGAGCCTGCTGGAATACGGAGACCGGCTGCCGGAAGAGTTTTATCTGAACAGCAATGTGGTCGGCGTCGTCTGCGCGATGTCGATGGTGGTGAATGTCTATTATATTCTAAAAGAGAAACGCATTTACTGGTGGAATCTGTTCCTGCTGCCGGGCGTCATTATTCTGTCGGCGACCGGAAGCCGGCAGGCTCTGGCCATCATGGCCGGAGGACTGATCCTGCTGGTGTTTCTCACGGTGATTCGGGGGCGGTCCCCGGGAGAGATTGCCGTTCTCCTTGCGGGAGGAGTTCTCCTGCTGGCAGGAATGCTGATCCTGATCTCCCGACTGCCCGCCTTTTCCGGAATCTATAAGCGAATGCTGTCCATGGTATCCGCCATGACCGGCGTGGGGAAAACGGACCGATCGGCGACGACGCGGCTTGCCCTGATCGATGTCGGATTGGAACAGTTTAAGAGGACTCCGCTTCTGGGAATCGGAATGGGGAGCGGACATCTGGTAGGCTGGAAGTATCTGAACAAGGCTTTCTATCTGCACAATAACTTTGCGGAAGTGCTGGCAGGCGGCGGCCTGCTCGGGTTTTCCATCTACTATTCGATTTATATCTGTATTTTTGTGCGTTATATCCGGTACCGCAGGTATGCCACATTGGAAACGGCCGTCTGTGCGACGCTGCTTGTCATGGCTCTGGTTGAGGATTATGCCAGCGTGACCTACTATTTGAAGGAGACATATTTCTATCTGATGCTGGGCTTTCTGGAGACGGAAAAACTGAAGCAAAGCTGCCGGGCCTCCCTGCCACGCATGCCGATCCTGCAGAATGAGGGGGCGGAACGGATATGAGCGCTGCGATTTCGGTGGTCATCCCTTATTATCAGGGACAGAGATACCTTCCGGATCTGCTGACCATGATGGAGCGGAACAGCAGAATCCTTCGGGATGAAACGGGGAAAGAAACGGAAGTTCTGCTGGTGAATGACTCTCCATGGGAAAAGCCGGATGTGGAGCGGATCACACGAGGGGATACAGAGACAAACTACCGCCTGCGAATCCTCACAAACCCGGAGAACAGCGGGATTCACGCGACAAGGGTCAATGGACTGAAAGCGGCGGAAGGAGAGTTTGTTCAGTTTCTGGACCAGGACGACCGGATTTCAGATCGCTGTCTGCTGAGTCAGTACAGAGCGATCGGGGACGCGGATTTCGTGATCGGAAACGGCTACGACGGGGAAGCGGACGGCGGAAAACATGTGTTTTATTCAAACGCCTCCGAGCAGGCTGCCGCCGGCAATTTAAAGTGCCAGTATTACTACAACAATCTGATTCGCTCACCGGGGCAGGTCCTGATCCGCAGAGCGTCGATCCCGGTATATTGGTCGGAACAGATCATGAAAAACAACGGCTCGGACGATGCGTTCCTCTGGATCCTGATGCTGTGCAAAGGAGCCAGAGCGGCAATCAACGAAGAGCTCGTCTATGAGCACGTCTATACGGGAGAGAATACCAGCAGCAACAACGAGGCCATGCTTCGATCTCAGATGGAAGTGGCAGAAAAACTGAAAGGAATTGCCTCCCCGCTTGGAATGTGGGCTTTCAGCAGGAGAGCAAAGTATTACTGTACCGGCGGTACGGCCCATAAACTGCGTTACCCGGATGTGGGGCTGCTGAGAACGGTCGGTTCATGCGTCTGGATGAAGGCATAGGGAAAGGAAACTGCGTTATGCAAAAAGGATTGGAAATCAATTTCTATGATATGCTCCGTCAGCTCAGAAAAAAGTGGATGGTACTGCTGGCGTTTATTCTGATCGTTGCCGTTGCCGCGGACTTCTATGGTTACCGCAGAGCTTCTCTTTCCGCAGAACGGGAACGCAGGGCGCTGGAAGAATATGCGCAGTCCCTGGGCACGACCGTGGATGCCCTGCCGGAACATATGACCGTGGAACTGGCGGAACTTCGCAGTGCGCTGACGGAAGAGGAGGCGTCCTTCGTCGAAGCGGCGGCCAAGCTCTATATGTACCGGATGTGGGCTTCGGATAAGATCAACGCGGAGCTTGTCGTGGGAGAACCGGATGACGGAGACCTGGAGATTGTACAGACTCTTTATTATGCCAACGAAGGAGTACAGTCGGCGACACAGGTCATGACCTCGGCGGAGAAGTCATACTATAACGTTCTGGTGAAAAACCTCTCCGGTGTCGACATGAGCGTAACAGAGAAAAGTATCTCGTCTCCGGGACTCGTACAGCCCAAATGGCTGGTGATCGGCTGTGCGCTGGGGGCATTGCTCGGAATATGCTGTATCGCGCTGAGCTATATGATGTCCGGCAAACTGCGTTCCGCGGCGGATATGGAGTCCCCGTATGGCGTTCCGGTGCTGGCAGAACTGAAGTCGGCGTCCGACACGGAAATCGAGCCGGTCGTGAAGGGACTCTGCAGACTGCTGAGAGAGAAGCAGCTTTCCAGTATTGCGGTCTGCACCGTGGACTCAACGGAAGCCGGGCACGTCCGTGAGAGAATGAAGGCGCTTCTGACGGAACGGGGAATCGCGGTACGAGAGCTCTCGGCGAGCGACAGAGACCTGATCGGACAGATGGCGGATATGGAATCGGTGCTGTTTGTGGAACAGATCGGGAAGAGCCGGTACCGGGAAATCGAAAAAAACACGGCTGCATGCCGGAAATTCTGCATCCCGACGGCGGGCTGCGTCGTCATCGAATAAGAGATGGACAGCAAAGAACTGATCTCTGTCATCGTGCCGGTCTATAATGTCAGATCGTACCTGGAGAAGTGCTTTGACAGCGTTGCGGGGCAGAATTACCGGAATCTGGAAATCATTCTGGTGGATGACGGATCTACAGACGGTTCCGGAGAGCTGTGCGAGGAACTGGCCGGAAGAGACAGCAGGGGGCGGGTGATTCACAAGAAGAACGGCGGGCTCGGTTCCGCAAGAAATGCCGGAATCGACGCGGCAAGAGGAGAGATCCTGAGCTTTATCGACTCGGATGACTGGATCGAACCGGGGATGTATGATACGCTGACAGAAATCATGCATCGTGAAAATGCCCAGATCATTGCCTGCGGGATCAAGAAGGTCTCTGAGACAGGAGAAGTAAGCTATTATCAGGACAACCTGGAAGAGCGGCGCGTCTATACCAGAGAAGAAGCGCTCATAGAACTGCCAAAGAACGAGCGCCTTTCAAACTCCATGTGCAACAAGCTGTTCCGTCGTGAGACCATACAGGGCCTGCACATCAATGAACAGATTTTCTATGAGGATAATCCGTTTACCCCGCAGTGCTTTGCGAGAGCGGAAAAAATCGCCTATACCGCGGAACCGTTTTACTGCTATTTTGAGCGGACGGGAAGCATCAGCCGGAAAGGATTCTCGGTCAGAGAATTTGACCGGGTCACGGCGGACCGGATGCGCCTGGACTTCTACCATGAGCATTTCCCGCAGTGTGAATCCGCGGCGGTGATCGCGTATATCGGCAGCGGCCTGAAGGTATATTATCAGTCCAGAGGCTGTCAGGAAGCAAGAGAACAGCGGGCACAGCTGAAAGAAGAACTGAAACGGACGATCCGGTATTATCCGGGCCTCCCGTTTACGAAAAAACAGCGTGCAAAGGCGAAACTATTTCAGTTCAGCCCGGCGCTGTATACGGCTTCCATGAAGTTGAGAGGAAAGTAAGAGCAACGGGAGGAATAATATGATCCCTAAAAAGATTCATTATTTCTGGATCGGAGGGAACCCTAAGCCGGAATCTGTTCTGTACTGCATAGAAAGCTGGAAAAAGTATTGTTCGGACTATGAAATTATTGAATGGAATGAAACCAATTATGATTTCACAAAGAATGAATACGTGCGGCAGGCATTGGAAGCAAAAAAGTGGAGCTTTGTGACGGATTTTGCGAGATTGGATGTTATTTACCAACACGGAGGAATCTACTTTGACACAGATGTAGAATTACTCGGAAATATAGATCACCTTCTGGAGAGCAGAGCCTTCTTTGGGTTCGACCGAACAAAAGACAACTCCAAAAACAATGTGAATACCGGTGAAGGCTTTGGCGCGGAAGCATGCCACCCCGTCCTGAAAGAGATGATGGAGGTTTATTCGAATCGGCAGTTTGTGAAGCCGGACGGAAGCTATGACTTCACGCCGACACCTCTTTACACGACGATGTGTCTCCAGAGAAGAGGACTTGAAAATAAGAATGCCGATCAAGTATTGAGCGATGGAGTTACCATATATGCATCCGATGTGCTTTGCCCAAAATCATTCGGCGAGATCAAGCTGCATCTGACAGAAAGAACCGTGTCCATCCACCATTTTGACGCAACCTGGCTGGATGATGAAAGAAAACGGAAATATGAGCGGTCACTTCAAATGAACAGGATTTTTGGGGACAGGGTCGGGGGCCGGATCGACAGAACCATCAATGACATTGAATACCTGCAGCAAGCATTGAAAAAGAGACTGAAGAAGAAATGAAGCAATATCTAATTACAGTTTTCACGCCGACATACAATCGTGCCCATTTGCTGCCAAGACTGTTTCAATCTCTAAAGCAGCAGACAGCTGCTGAATTTGAATGGATCATTGTCGATGACGAGTCATCCGATGAAACCGAGACTGTGGTAAAAAAGTTCCTGGACGAAAGAACACCCTTTCCGATCAGATATTATAAACAGAAGCATGGCGGAAAACATCGGGCAGTCAATCTTGGTGTAAAAGAGGCGCGAGGATCCTATTTTTATATCGTTGACAGTGATGACTGGCTCCCGGATTATGCGGTAGAACTCTTGCAGAAATGGCTGAAAGAAATAGAAGGAATTCCAAAGCTATGTGGTGTTGCGGGACAAAAAGCTTTCCCTGATGGCACAGCGGTCGGTGAGAGTTTTATATGTGGAGAGAGTGTTGATGCAAGCAGTCTGGAGAGAAAAAAACTGCATATCGAAGGCGATAAGGCGGAAGTGTTCCGTACGGATGTCCTCCGCAGCCATCCATTCCCGGAATTTGACGGTGAGTTTTTTGTAACGGAAAATGTATGCTGGAATGCCATTGCCGCGGACGGATATAAGCTCCGCTGGTATCAGGAACCGATCTATTTCTGTGAATACCTGGAAGATGGTCTGTCCCGAAGCGGTGCAAACGACTTATCCGGGCACATCAAGAACTTTCAGGGGTATTGTTATTACATTCGTCAGTGCCTGAAGGTAAAAAACAGACTGGACAGTTACAGGGATTTTGTCGATTATCAGAAAACCTGTGATGTCATGGGGCTTTCGAAAGCGGAACGGGCCAATGCGCTTCATATGACGATGAAGCAATATCGGTTCACCCGAGATTTCACTATGCCGGTCGTTCACAATGTGAAACGGGCGATTTATGTGGGAGAAATCATCAAGAATCGGGTTTGCCGCACGTCATGATACCGGATTCAGAGGAAAGGTACACATAAGTTGAAAAAAATAACCATAACGGAAAAGAAAAAAAGAGTAGCGACAGACATGCTGATCAATCTGATCGGTACAGGTCTGCCGCTGGTCGCGCTTCAATTGATTGTGTATCCGATTGTTGCACGCAGAATCGACGCTGATGACTATGGCCGGATGCAGTCGCTGGTTTCTCTGATCTTCCTCATCAGCGGAACGCTGGGCGGGGCGCTCAGCACGACTCGGCTGATTCACCAATATGACTACGACGAACAGGGAAGAATCGGGGATTTCAGTCTGCTGAACCTGTATTCACTCGGCGCGGTTGCCGTAGCGACTCCCATAGTCGTCTATTTCTACCTAGGCAAAGTAGATCTCTATGAACTGATCCTGATTACCGTCATCTCAGTATTGAACTATACGGAGCTGTATTTTGAAGTCGGTCTCAGACTGATCCTGAATTATAGAAAGATTTTTATCAACAAGCTGATCGGCGCAGTCGGATATCTTATCGGATTTCTGATCTTCCGCTGGACCTTTGACTGGCATTATATTTTTATCGCCGCATACCTCCTTCAAACACTGTATTGCATGTACAGTACGAGGCTATACCGGGAACCGCTTCAAAAAACAACTGCTTTTCCGGAGACGACTCGTTCCTATGGGAATATTACTCTGGCCAGTGCGTTTAACAAGAGCCTGACCTATTTTGATAAGATCCTTCTTCATCCTCTTCTCGGGGGCGAAGCGGTATCGGTTTATTTCGCTGCCAATATCTTTGGAAAACTGGTGGTTCAGGTCCTTGAGCCGATTACCAATGTGATCCTGTCCTACCTCTCTAAGGAAAAGAAGGTTTCCCGCTCTGTCTGGGGACTGACCATTTCCGTCGGGGGCGGCTTCTGCGTGGCAATGTATGTTTTCTGCCTGCTGGTGAGTCGTTTTGTCCTGACTGTCCTCTATCCACAGTTTGTGGATGAGGCGATGAAACTGATTCCGATTTCCACGCTCAGCCTTTGTGTCTCGTCCTTTGTGAACATCATACATCCGCTGGCGTTGAAAACCATCAAAACAAACCGGCAGATCATCATCAGCGGGGCAGGACTTGTCTGTTATATCTTTCTCGCACTGACTCTATATCAGCCTTACGGTCTGGCAGGGTGCTGTGTGGCTTTACTGGTCAGCTATCTGGTGAAGCTGGCACTGATTCTGTTATTCTGCTTTGTGATCGATCGAGGCTCTGTTCTGAAAAGGTAAAGGTCTTAAAAGATGAATCCAATTGTCGGTGTTTACAGTGACTCTTATCCGGACAAGAGAATGATCCTGAATAAAGTACCGGAAGCGCAGTACATTCAGATTAAAAACAGGAGAGAAAACGTAGGAAGAGCACTTCGCCTTATAGGGAGAACATTTCCTTCGATCAGACAAACGGAGTTCTACGCGCAGGGAGTTCATTTTACGCTGGACGCTCCATGTTATCCGGATATCGATGTAATACACACGTTTAACAGGGTTTGCCTGCATGACAGAAATCGTTGGATCGCGACGTTTGAAAAGACATTCCCGGAGTATTTCAGTGAAGAGAGCAGAATTGATTTCACGCTAATGAAAAAGCAGCTACCGTTGATTCTGTCCGATCAGTGTGTCGCAGTATTGGCAATGTCTCAATGGGCTTACAACTATGAACTCTGGCTGCTGTCTCAGTTTGCGAATCAGGAAGAAATCAAACGGATGAAAGAAAAAATGACGGTACTGTATCCACCTCAGGAACTGTTGATAACCTTGGAAGAAATCAAGCAAAAGTTTGCGAATATGCAAAAAGTTAAATTTCTGTATGTGGGGAATCAGGTGAAACGCAAAGGCGGTGCAGAGGTTCTGAAAGTGTTCCAAGAGCTATACCGCAAATATCCAGACTTTTCACTTGTTTTTATTGGAAGTCTGGATGGAAATTATAACAATTTTTATCTGGATGAAAAGGAGAAGATAGAAATCCAGAGTGTTATCCAACACGCAGATTGGTTGGAATATCATGAGAAAGTGACAAATGAAGAAGTCCTGAAGCTGGCAAAACAGGCACATATCGGTCTCCTGCCCAGTATGGGAGACACCTTCGGGTTCTCCGTATTGGAGATGCAGGCAAGCGGTTGCCCTGTTATCACAACGGATCGACAGGCCTTGCCTGAAATCAACAACGATCGCTGTGGGTGGTTAATCAATACAAAAGATGCTCAATTACCGCATGGGGATGACTTCGCACACTATACGAGAGATGAAGTGGAATCCTTCAGCGAGCTCATCAAAGCACAATTGAAAACAGCAATTACCGGTATTCTGGACAATCCCAGGCGGCTTGGAGAAAAAGCGGAGTGGTCGTTTAACAGAATAAAGAAAAATCATAGCCCGGAAATGTATGAGACATATTTAAGAAATATTTACTGGAGAGCGGGCAGTTTTCACGGCCGGTAACAAAACCGGATGAATAGTCAAACATGTTTGGGAGCATGACGGGAATGAGTACTGAAAGAGAACCATTAATCAGTGTAGTTGTTCCAATTTTTAATGCAGAGCAATATTTGGAAAAATGTATCAGTAGCATATGTAATCAGACATATCAGAATTTGGAAATCATTTTAGTCGACGATGGTTCTACTGATCATTGCGATAAGATATGTGACTGTATCGCAGAAAAAGACTCCAGAATAACGGTGATTCATCAAGAGAACGGTGGACAGGCTAAAGCAAGAAACACTGGAATTGATTCTGCCAAAGGTGAGTTTCTCCTATTTGTGGATAGTGATGATTATATCGATAAACAGATGGTTGAGCGGTTGCATGGAAGAATCAAGAAGGACCGGTCAGACCTAGCGGTTTGTGGATATGTTTTCCAGGATGAGGATGGAAAAGAGCTGGGGACTTATTTGATTCCCGATTCGGTTCAATCGGGCTTCCAGACTTTAAACCTGGCCTATGCCGATAATGGTTTTCTGCTGAATTCCATCATCTGGAATAAGCTGTACAAACGAGAATTGTTTCAAGAATTACGATTCCCTGAGGGGAGGCTTCATGAAGATGAGGCAACAGTTTATAAACTGATAGATCAATGCCGCCTAGTAAGTATTTTGTCAGAGCCAATGTATTATTATGTTGAGCATTCCAACAGTACCATGACATCGGAGTATTCTGTAAGAAGACTGGATGGAATCGAAGCATGTTATGAACGATATTTTTATTATCGAAAAAAAGGAGGAGACTATCTTCGCCTTTTAGCTGCGGAAGGAGATGTTTTCACCCCTGTTTTTTTTAGAAGTAAACAGCAATTCAAACCGCGGACGCCAGAGGAAAAGAGACGAGTCCGTGAAATAGACAAAATGGCGAGAGAAATCTGTTTTGACAACTTCAAAGCCTGGTCTCTTCCGCGCAAAATTAAGCTTCTGGCACCGGGGGTATATATTTGGATAAGCAAAGCAAAGCGAGGGTTCAAATGTGAATCAGCAGAATAAAAACTCGGGAATTAACGCCCTGATCAGTATTATCGTACCAGTCTATAACGTGGAAAGATACTTGGATAAGTGTATTACGAGTGTTTTAGCGCAGACATATAAGAATCTTGAGATTATTCTTGTGGATGACGGATCATCAGACAAAAGCTCAGAGATTTGTGATCTTTTTGCGGAGAAAGATTTGCGTATTCTGGTAATACACCAACATAATAAAGGATTATCTGCTGCACGGAATGTAGGGATAGAGCATGCCAAAGGAGAGTATCTTGCCTTTGTAGATGGGGATGATTATATTTCTCCCCTTATGATAGAACATCTATACTCCAGAATTGTGCCGGATCAAGCTGATATAGCGATCTGCGGCTACAGAAAAGTGGACGAAGAGGGGCGTGAGCTGAGCGTTGCAACGATCCCGGATGCAGTTGTCTCTGGGGTACAGGCGATAAAGATGCACTACCAGAATACATCAGGAATTATGTTAATGCCTGTGAATAAAATATATGCTAAAAAACTGCTCGAAAGTATCCGCTTCCCTATAGGAAAGGTTCATGAGGATGAGGCGATCTTCTACCGTATTTTGGACTTGTGTGAGAGGGTCAGCATTCTCGCAGAGCCACTTTACTCCTACGTACAGCATGAGGACAGTATTATGGGTAGGGGCTACTCTGTAGAACGATTGGATGGAGTAGAGGCATTTTATGAACGCTTTCTTTTTTATCGTGATCATGGAGACAAATATCAGGATCTGCTACAAACAGAAGGGGAAATGTTCATATGGCTGTTCTATGATGTGATACGCCAGTTCCGGCCTCATACAAGGGAGGAAAAAGAACGAGTTCGTGAAATTTACAGCATGGCAAGGAATATGTATTCACAACAGGAAATAAGCTGGTCTTTCAGAGAGAGAATAAAACTGCGGTTTCCTGAATTATATCTGTGCGCACGAAGAATAAAAGACATAGTACTCAAAAACACTATTTGTTTACTTTAATGGCTCTTCTGCACTGATGGTGGGTAGCTTAATGCACCTCACCAGGCAGATGTCTTAGAATTCATTGGGTTCTCGCTCTTGGGAGCCCCCTTCCCGAGAAGGTGGCCCCCGGCGCTTGGCCATCCCCTCTGCCAAGCGGTG
>JAFTFT010000030.1 GCA_017458335.1 Oscillospiraceae bacterium | reverse complement strand
AGCATCTTGCGGTTCATCTCAACACCGGCCAGCTTCAGGCCGTGCATGAAGGTGGAATAGTTCATGCCGTTCATCTTGCAGCCCGCGCTGATGCGGGTGATCCAGAGCTGACGGAAGTCGCGCTTCTTCTGCTTGCGGCCGATATAGGCATAGCGGCCGGACTTCATCATCTGCTCATTTGCCATCTTATAGTGGCGGGACTTGTTGCCCCAGTATCCCTTTGCCAGGCCCAGAATCTTATTTCTGTGCTTGCGGGTCATCATTGCGCCTTTAACTCTTGCCATCGTTCTATCCTCCTGTTATCCGTCTGCCCTTATTTGTAAGGGATCATTTTCTTGATGGTTGCGACATTCGTCACATCCGCGTAGGTCTCGGAACGCAGACGACGGCAACGCTTCGTATCTTTCTTCGTGAGGATATGGCTCTTAAACGCGTGAGCGCGCTTCACCTTTCCGGTTCCGGTGAGGTTGAATCTCTTCTTCGCGCCGCTGTGGGTCTTCAGTTTGGGCATGACAATTCTCCTTCCTGATCGGGCTCAAGGCCCGTCATCTGCTTTATTTTTATTCCGCATCCGCGGGGCTGACCTCAGCCGGCGCTTCCGCCGGAGAGGACACAGTCTGCTTAGGCTGCTTGGGTTTGGCCGGCTTCTTCGCCGGAGTTACGGGCTTCGGAGAGAGGAACATGGACATGTTGCGCCCCTCGAGCTTGGGGGCCTTGTCCATATTGGCAATCTCCGCACACTTTTCCGCAAAGTCCTTCAGGAGGTCCGCACCGATCTCGGTATGTGCCATCTCACGCCCGCGGAAGCGGACGGAAACCTTCACCCGGTCGCCGTCGCCGAGGAACTTCTGCGCATTCTTCAGCTTGGTGTTGAAGTCATTCGTATCAATGCCGGGGGACATACGGATTTCCTTGATCTCAATCACGCGCTGGTTCTTCTTGGCTTCCTTTTCCTTCTTGGTCTGCTCAAAACGGAACTTTCCGTAGTCCATGATGCGGCAGACGGGCGGAACGGAATTCGGCGCGATCTTGACCAGATCGTACCCGGCCTCCGTGGCAATGCGAAGCGCTTCCTCCGCAGTGACGATGCCAAGCTGTTCCCCTTCTTCGGAAATCAGTCTGACCTGTGGGTCGCGAATCTGTTCATTGATCTCGTGGGTCGTGGTTGCGATGGAAAACACCTCCAGGAAATGGAAAAATTTGAATACAGAACACAAAAACGGAAAAGTGCGGATGCACAGCATCCGCACAGAATAAACCCTCTCTCACAACTGAGGAAATCCATCTGAACCGCCGGTCACCGACTGTGCCGGGGTGAGGTGCGTGATGCCGTACCTTCTTTGTTTTGCCCGGTTATTATATGAGCTTTCCCCCGCTTTGTCAAGCATTATTTTTATCTATTTGGGTATCTCCCCGCCGGCGGCGGGGAGATACCCGTTACACGGCGAAAAATCCTGTCAGGCAGGATCAATAACAGCATCCGCAGAATATCCGTGAATCTTTACGCAGCATATTCTTGACGTGGCATCAAAAAGCGTGTAAAATAACATCATTCTTTTCTGAGCAATCCCAGAACCGGAAGGAGGTTGGTTCATGAAGATCGGAGCAATGGAACTGATCGTCATTTTCATCGTCGCTCTGCTGGTGATCGGCCCGGACAAGCTCCCCTCTTACGCGAAGAAGTTCGGCAACGCCATGAGGGAATTTCGGAAGGCCTCTTCGGACATGACGCAGGATATCCGCGAAAGCGTCGTGGAACCGCTGGAGGAGGCGCAGCGCCCGCTGCGTGAGGCGATGGAGCCGCTGGAGACCCTGAAGAAGGATGTCGAGGGCAGCTTCAAGGGCGTCGAAAAGGACCTGAAGAACATCGGCAAGCCCGCTCCGAAGGACAAGAAGGCCGAGGCCGCCGACGAAGCGGAGGAAGCCGCCCCGGCAGAAGCCGCTGCCCCTGCAGGAGAAGCCGCCCCGGCAGAAACCGCGGCAGGCAAGGACTCCGTTCCGGCAGAGGCTCCCGTATCCGCAGAACCCCGGCAGGCCGCGGAACCGGTCAGCGCGCCCGAAGCCGCTGAAACCGGCACGGCCGCCGCTGAAAACGATCAAGAAACAACAGGAGGAACAACATGAAATTAGGTACCACAGAGCTGATCGTCATTCTGATCGTCGTAATCATCATTTTCGGACCCACCCAGATCCCCAAACTCACCAAGATGTTCGGCAAGAGCGTGAAGAGCTTCAAGGACGGCCTGGATGAGACCGAAGAGGACGTTGCGGACGAGCCCAAGAAGAGCAAGAAGTCCAAGACCGCCAAGAAAGCGGAGACGAAGGCCGACGACGAGCCGGATGAAGAAGAGTAAAGCCGAAAAAGCGGCGTCCAATTCCGACGGAAGCATGAGTCTCTCAGGTCATCTGAGAGAGCTCCGGAACCGGATCCTGGTGGTCGTGATTCTGCTGCTTGCGGCGTTTACGGCCTGTCTCAGTTTCTCTCCGGACTTCATCACCTTCCTGACGGATATGGGCGCGAAGTATAACTATGTCTTCGTGTACATCGCGCCGCAGGAGCTTCTGCTGGTCTACCTGAACACGGCTCTGGTCGGCGCGCTGGTCATCTGCTTCCCGGTGGTGGCCTATGAGGTCTATGCCTTCTGCAGTCCCGGCCTCACGAAGCGCGAGCGCACGTTCTTCATCGGCTCGCTGCTGGCGGGAACGGTGTTCTTCGTGATCGGCGTCGCATTCGCGCGGTATATCAGTCTTCCCTTCGTGCTGCGCTTTCTGATTCAGTTCACCGGCGAGGTCGATGTCGCGGCCTCCATCAGCATTCAGCAGTATATCGGATTCCTGCTGACGATCTTCGTTGTGTTCGGTCTCGTGTTTGAGCTTCCGGTGGTATCCGTGCTGCTGACGGGCCTGGGTCTGATCCGGGCGGAATGGCTCAAGAAGGGCCGGAAGGTCATGATCGTGATCATCTTCCTGGTGGCCGCCATCATCACACCGCCCGATGTGGTGTCGCAGGTCATGGTCGCGCTGCCGATGATCCTGCTTTATGAGCTGAGCATCGCGCTCAGCAGCCTGGTCGGCAAACGGCGGAAAGACGCGCAGGACGAGGACGAAGAGGAGGAAGACGGCTGATCCCCTCCGGGAACACCGTCTTGTTTTCCCTGATTCGCCCTTAAAACTCTATATTCCAGGAAATCGGAAAGCACCGGCGCCTGCCGGTGCTTTTCTGCGTCAGTCCCTGTGGCAGATCCGGCGGTATTCCTCGGTCTCCGCTCCGTCCGCTCCGCGGATCAGAAACGGCGCCTCGACTTTCAGGCCCGGTTTTCCGTCCTTCCGCCCCTCGACCAGCAGCAGGGACGCGGGGGAATGAGCGTCATGATGGACAAAGCGGATCCGCTTCGGCTCCAGATGATGCGCCCGCATCTCCTGCAGAAGCGAGACAAGCCGCTCCGGCCGATGGCAGAAGTATGCCCGGCCGCCGCTGCGGCAGAGCCGGGAGGCCGCGGCGCAGAGCTCCGGGAGCTTTAAGGCCGTCTCCCCTCTCGCTGTCTCCCGGGCGGCGTCCGCCGGCATGCGGCCGCTCTCCCGGGGGAAATAGGGGGGATTTGAGATCACGAAGTCAAAGCCGCCGTTCGGGAGTCGCTTCACCGTCTCGCGCAGGTCGCCGCAGACCAGCTCCGACCGCTCCCGCAGCGTGTTCAGGCGCAGGTTCTCCTCCGCAAGACGCAGGGCCTCCGGCTGAATCTCGAGGCCCGTCATGCGCAGGCCGCCCTCCCTCCGGAGCAGAAGCAGCATCAGAAGCCCGGAGCCGCAGCCCAGATCCGCGCCCTTTTCCCCGCTTCGCACCGCGGCAAAATCCGCCAGCAGAACGGAATCGGTCGTAAGGCGCAGCGGCGCCGCGTCCTGAAAAAGCGGCCCGCTGGGCCACAGCCTTGTTGTACTCATACAGTCTCTCCCCTGTCAGTCCGGTATGTTTCCGACCGGATCCCGTCGGCAGGTTCCGTCCCCGGATCCGCTCCGTACAGCGGCGCAAAACGAAACCCCGATCCCAAAAAAAAACGGAGAGGCAAAGCGTCTCTCCATTTCGTATTCACCTGAGAATTTCAGACGTTCTCAATGGCCTCGGCCGGGCACTGGGCAGCGCAGGAGCCGCACTCCAGGCACTTGCTCTGGTCGATCTCATAGTGGAGCTCGCCCATATCGATCGCCTCGGCAGGACACTGTGCCGCGCAGGAACCGCAGGACAGGCACTCGTCGGTAATAACAAAAGCCATGATATTCCCTCCATATAAAAAATATTCAGATTCGGGTCGGGCCGAAAACAGCCCGCCGTCGCTCTCTGTCGGGTTCATTGTAACACAACGAAACAAAAATGCAATAGGGAATTTCCGGATCACATGAATTATTTTTCGTTGTTTTCAGCCAGTTTGACTTATCTAACATCAATTTCCCTAACTTTTTCGGGCAGTTTCGGCCCCTGTCTTCTTTCTGCCCGATCAGAAAATAATAACACTTCATGCAGGGTGTTATTCCCCGTAGAGGCTTTATCCGGGAATCGAGGCACGCCTCCCCCGCCGGATGAGGGGAGGACGTGCCCCACCGTATTCTGTCGGGTGCTGTTCCCCGCGTTGGCGTGTTTCTGTATTGCATCAGTTGTTTTGCATATTTTTACTTGACAATCCGGCGAAGTGAGAATAGAATAACTTGAATTGTATTGATAGAGCCATGGGGAGGCTTTTGAGATCACTTTTCAAGGATTCGACGCGGCGGCGCTTCGGCCGCCCGTCTCAAGATAGCATACAGCATATGCTTGTGAACCCACGCAAAATTCTTTAAAGAATGGAGGTGTGTTTACTACCTATGCCAACGTTTGTATGGATTATCATTTTGCTTGTCCTGGCCGCCGTCGGATTCGGCGCCGGTACGATGTACCGGAAGAAGGTCGCGGAACGCGAGATCAGCAGCGCCGAAGACGAGGCCAAGCGTATTATCAACGAAGCGATAAAAAATGCAGAGAGCAAAAAGAGAGAAGCTCTCGTGGAGGCAAAGGAAGAAATACACAAAAACCGCTCGGAATTTGAGCGGGAAGAAAAGCTGCGCCGCAGTGAGGTGCAGAAGCAGGAACGCCGCCTTCAACAGAAGGAAGAAGCTCTCGACCGCAAGACCGATGCCCTGGAGAAGAAGAACGAAACCCTCAGCTCCAAGATCGCTGCCGTGGAAGCGCAGCAGGCCGAAGTCGCCCTGGTCAAAAAGAGCCAGCTTGAGATGCTGGAAAAAATCTCCGGTTTCACCGTAGACGAAGCCAAAGCCTATCTGATTGAAAACATCAAGAACGACGTCACGCATGAGATGGCCATGAAGGTCAAGGAAGTTGAGGCCCAGTACAAGGAAGAGGCCGACAACCGCGCCCGTGAGATCATCACCACGGCCATTCAGCGCTGTGCCGCGGACCACACCAGTGAAGTCACCGTTTCCGTCGTCCCCCTCCCCAACGACGAAATGAAGGGCCGCATCATCGGCCGCGAAGGACGCAACATCCGCAGCATCGAAACCCTGACCGGCTGCGATCTGATCATCGACGACACGCCCGAGGCCATCACCGTCTCCAGCTTTGACCCGGTGCGGCGGGAAATTGCCCGTCTCGCGCTGGAGAAGCTCATTCAGGACGGCCGCATTCACCCCGCCCGCATCGAAGAGATGGTCGCCAAGGCGCAGAAGGAAGTCAACGCCACCATCAAGGCCGAAGGTGAACGCGCCGTGTTTGAGACCAACATCCACGGCCTGCATCCAGAGCTCGTCCGTCTGCTGGGCCGGATGCGCTACCGCACCAGCTACGGCCAGAACGTGCTGAACCACTCGATCGAAGTGTCCCACATCGCGGGCCTGCTGGCCTCGGAACTGGGCGTCGATGTGGTCACGGCCAAGCGCGCCGGACTTCTGCATGACATCGGCAAGGCCATCGACCACGAGGTGGAAGGGAGCCACGTCTCCATCGGTGTCGACATCGCCCGGAAGTATCACGAGTCCGAAGCCGTCATCCACGCGATCGAAGCGCACCACAACGATGTGGAGCCGCACACCGCGGTCGCCTGCCTCGTGCAGGCCGCCGACGCGATCTCGGCCTCGCGCCCCGGCGCCCGCCGTGAGAACATCGAGAACTATGTCAAGCGTCTGGAGAAGCTGGAAGAAATTTCCAAGAGCTTCCCGGGCATCGCAAGCTCCTACGCGATTCAGGCCGGCCGTGAGATTCGGATCATGGTCAAGCCCGAAGCCGTCAGCGAGGACCAGATGGTTCTGCTGGCGAGAGACATCGCCAAGAAGATCGAAGCGGAGCTCACCTATCCCGGACAGGTCAAGGTACATGTTCTGCGTGAGACCAAGGTTGTCGACTACGCGAAATAAGATTAATCCCCGCCCGTTGGGCGGGGATTTTTTCGGGTCAGGCCAAACTCCGTGTTCTGCGTGAGACCAAAGTTGTCGATTACGCGAAGTAAGAGAAACACCCCGCCCGAACACAGCACCCCGCCGGAAGGCGGGGTGCTGTGTTCTACAGGTCGATTTCCATGAAGATCGTGCCGGGGATCAGGCAGTCATAATAGGGTTCAATCTCCCGGAAGCCGAGCCTGCGGTAGAGCGCCAGGGCGGTTTTCAGCCCCGGGAGGGTATCCAGACGCAGCTTCCGGTATCCGGCGGCCCGGGCGTCGTCCATGATCCGGCGCGTCAGCAGCTCCCCGAGATTCCGTCCCCGGAAGGCCGGGCGGACATAGAGGCGCTTGAGTTCCGCGCTCTCCGCGTCCGAAGGCTTCATCCCGACACAGCCGGCAAGTTCCCCCTCGACATAGACCAGGTAGATGCTTCCGCGCGGCGGCAGGTATTTCTCCTCCAGGCGGGCGATTTCCTCGGCATAGTTCTGCTGTTCGAGGGATCTGGTGAAGATCGGCTCCACCCGGACCAGCATCGCCGCGTACTCCTCATAGAGAGGGATCAGCTCTTCCCGATGTTCAAACGCGGGAAGCAGGGTGATCCGGGCATTCATCTCTTTTCCCCGGCACTCCGCCGGCCGGCGTTGTGCAGCATCTCATCCTTCAGCGCCATGAGCTTCTCAGACAGGTCGACATAGTACTGATGCGGGTTGTCAAAACGCATCACCTCGGGCCAGAGGGTCTGAAGCTGCTCTGCGCAGAACTTCTTGATTTCCGGCAGGGTGGGCAGCTCATAGACCAGCTCGCCGCTGCGGAAAATGGGCACCTGAAGCTCTACCGCGCGGAAGTTCTCCATCTCCTTGCGCTTCCAGCGGGCGATGGGATCGCAGATGGTCAGGGGCTTCGTGTCGTCAACGGTCTCCTCCCGCAGGCAGATATAATCCGCCTCGGCCTTGCCGGTCTCCCGGTTATAGAAACGGTAGAGCTTCTTGAAGTCCGGATTGGTAATCTTCCCGATGTTCTCACTGATCTTGATCTTCGGGATGCGGTGTCCGTCTTTGTCCTCAACGGCACAGAGCTTGTAGACTCCGCCGAAAACCGGCTCGCTCTTGGAGGTGATCAGACGCTCGCCGACGCCGAAGGAGTCGATCTTCGCCCCCTGGCGGATCAGGTCGCGGATCAGGCGCTCATCCAGCGAGTTGGAGACCGTGATGCGGCACTCGGTCCAGCCGGCCTCATCCAGCATCTCCCTCGCCCGTTTGGTCAGCCAGGCCATATCGCCGGAATCCAGGCGGATCCCGCATTTTTTGATGCCCAGAGGCTTCAGAATGTTGTTGAAGGCGCGGATGGCATTCGGCACGCCGGAGCGCAGGGTATCGAAGGTATCCACCAACAGGACCGCGTTGTCCGGGTAGGTGCGGCAATAGTGTTCAAAGGCGTCATACTCGCTGTCGAACATCTGTACCCAGGAGTGGGCCATGGTGCCCGCCGCCGGCACGCCGTAGATCTGGTCCGAAACGGTACAGGCCGTACCGGCGCAGCCTCCGATGAAGGCGGCTCTCGCCCCGGTCACGGCGCCGGTGATGCCCTGGGCGCGGCGGGAACCGAACTCCAGCACCGTCCGGCCCTCCGCCGCCCGACAGATGCGGTTGGCCTTGGTGGCAATCAGGCTCTGGTGGTTAAATTCCAGCAGCATATAGGTTTCCAGCAGCTGGGCCTCGATGGCCGGGGCGCGGACCGTGATGATCGGCTCGCCCGGGAAGATGGGCGTTCCCTCCGGCACGGCCCAGATATCGCCATGGAAGCGGAAGTTCTTCAGATAGTCGAGGAAGCCCTCGTCAAACATGCCGCGGCCCCGCAGATACGCAAGATCCTCCTCGGAGAAGTGAAGGTTCCTGACATAATCCACGATCTGCTCCAGCCCCGCGGCGATGGCAAAGCCGCCGCTGTCCGGGATGCTGCGGAAAAACACGTCAAAATAGGTAATCTGATCCGTCATTCCCGCTTTCCAGTAGCCGTTTCCCATGGTGAGCTCATAATAGTCACAGAGCATGGTCAGGTTGATTCCGTTTGCAGTTTTCATGTGACGATCCTCCTCGGTCGATGGTCTCATTTTCCATATTATATGGCCCGAGCCGGCGAAACGCAAGCGTTAATTCCTTGTCTTAAAGGATCACAATTGCAGGCATGTCCCGGATTTTTTCCGCTTTTCACCTTTTATTTCCTTTTTAATTGACTTTACACAAAACATGGTTTATGATATATAAGTTAATTGTAGGAAATGCTTAAGATTTTTTAAGGAGAACAGAATATTGGCTATTTTATCTGTACCCGGCAGGACAGAGCTTGCCGGTAACCACACGGATCATCAGCACGGACGCGTTCTGGCGTCCGCAATCCACCTGAATATTCAGGGCGACTTTACAGCGAATTCTGACTCCGTCATCCGCATCCACAGCAAGGGCTATGACCCGATTCTGATCAAGACCAATCAGCTCTCTGTCCGCCCGGCGGAATTCGGCAAGCCGATTGCCCTGGCCAGAGGGGTTGCGGCGGCATTCCAGGATCTGGGCCTCACGATCGGCGGCTTTGACGCCGAAATCACCACTTCCCTGCCCATCGGCGCCGGGCTCAGCTCTTCGGCCGCCTTTTCCGTCTTGATTGCCCGCATTCTGAGCCAGCTTTACAACAACAACGAAGTCGACGATATCGTCATCGCGAGGACGGCCCACCGGGCGGAAAAGGACCACTTCGGCAAGCCCAGCGGTCTCATGAGCCAGATGGTCTGCGCCATGGGGCACACGCTCTATATCGATCTGAAGACCAACGAGATTGAGCGGATTGAGGACGACTTCTCCGACATGGGGCTGACCATGTGCCTCACGGACACCGGCGGCAGCCACGACGGGCTCAACACCTCGTATGCCCGGATCCCGGCGGATATGTGCTACATCGCCAACCTCTTCGATGTCGGCGTACTCTCGGATGTGGATCCGGAACTCTTTTACAGCAAGGGCTGGGACGAGTCCAACCGTCCGGTACGCAGGGCCATGCACTTCTTTGCCGAGAACGAGCGCGTTCCGAAGATGCGCGACGCGCTGAAAGCCCACAACGGGCAGGAGTATATGCGGCTGATGAATGAGTCCGGCCGCTCCTCCGAGACTCTTCTGAACAACATCGTCACAAGCACTACCGGCGATACCCGGCTTCAGGAAGGGCTGGAGCGCAGCGCTTCCCTCCTGGAGGGCAAGGGCGCCTGGCGCGTCCACGGCGGAGGCTTCGCCGGCTGTGTACAGGCCCTGATGCCTTCGGATTTCTTCCCGCTGTACCGTGCGGAGATGGAGCACGCCTTCGGCGTCGGAAAGTGCTTCCGGATTCATCTGGTCTGAGGTTACGGCGGAATGGAAATGAATTACTGTATGCAGTGCGGGACGAAACTGGTCATCCGGCATCACGAGACGGAGGGCGAGGTTCCCTACTGCGAATCCTGCGGAGAATTCCGCTATCCGGTCTTCAACACGGCGGTCAGCATGATCGTCATGGATGAAGCCAGAGAACGCATCATCCTGATCCAGCAGTACGGCAAGCCGAGTTACGTGCTGGTGGCCGGGTATGTGGACAAGGGCGAAGACGCCGAGACCGCCGCGGCCCGCGAGGTCAAGGAAGAGCTCGGCATGACGGTGAGCTCCATTCACTTCAACCGCAGTCACTATTACGCCCGAAGCAACACGCTGATGCTGAACTTCACCGTCACGGTGAAAGAGAGCGAAGCCCACCCGAACTGGGAAGTCGACTCCTGGCGCTGGTTCACCATCGGGGAATCACGGCAGAACATCCGGACCCACAGTCTGGCGGAGATTTTTCTCAACGGATATCTCGACGGCGGTGTGTATCCTTTTTAGGATCCGCACCGTCTTTTTTTCTGCGGAGTTCATAGGAAGCGGCAACAGGGCCTGTCCGAGAGGACAGGCCCTGCATGTTTTGATGTTTATTCTACTTCCGCTTCGCGTTCTCAGGCCGCCGCCTCGGCGAGGGCCGCGGCAACCGCCGTGCGGACCGCGGTGCTTGTGAGGGTCGCGCCGGTCACGCCGTCGATCTCGGCGCTCTGGGCGGCCATGACCTGCTCACCCAGGGGCTCAATCGCCGCAAGGCCGATGCCCGGGGTCTCGCCCGGTCCGTCGATCTCGACAGCGGTGATGGCATTGGCATCGACGGTCACCTTCACGGTGACATTGCCCATACCGGTGGCCTCAGCCGTGTAGGTACCGGGGACATACAGGCCGCCTGCCGCTTCTTCCGCGGGAGCAGCCTCTTCAGCCGGAGCAGCTTCTTCAGCCGGAGCTTCCTCTGCAGGTGCCGCTTCTTCCACGCCCGCGGCGCTGCTGCCGGCGATGCGGCCGAAGATCACAAAGTCTGCCACGGCGTTGCCACCCAGGCGGTTGTTGCCGTGCACGCCTCCGGTGACTTCACCGGCGGCAAACAGGCCCGCGATCACGTTGCCCTCGGTGTCGAGGACCTGGGCCTTGTCGTTGATGCGGATACCGCCCATGGTGTGGTGCACACCCGGCTGTACCTTGATCGCGTAGTACGGAGCCTGGTCCAGAGGATTGGCAAAGGACACACGGCCGAAGTCCGCGTCTTCCTTGGCTTCCACGCAGGCGTTCCACTTCTCCATGGTCGCCTTGAAGGCATCCGCCGGGGCGCCGATGGCTTCCGCCAGGGCTTCATAGCTGTCGCCGGTCTCGGCGTAGCCCTTGTTGATGTAGCCCTGAATGACGTTGGAGGCGTCGCTCATGCGGCTGTCCACGATCAGCCAGGCATAGCCGCCGGTCTGCTCAAACTCGGCCGCGGAAACCTTGTCACGAGTGGAAACTTCGTCAAAGAAGCGCTCGCCCTCCTGGTTCACCAGGATCGCGCCGTCGCCGCGCAGGCCTTCCGTGATCAGCACCGCGCTGGTATCCTGTACGTGGACCGTCGGGTGCAGCTGAATCTGCTCCAGATCCACCGTATCCGCACCCACCGCCTGAGCCATTTGGATGCCCTGGCCCTGGATGCCGGGGGCATTTGTCGTGATGAAGCCGTCCAGCTCCGGACGGATGGAGGCGATCATGTCGTTGTTCGCGCCGAAGCCGCCGCTGGCGATCACGACGGAAGTTGCGTTCACGGTCACCTTCGCGCCGTCCGCGGTCTCGGCGGCCACGCCGACCGCCGTGCCGTTGTCCATGAGGATCTCGGTTGCCGTGGTGTTGAGCAGAAGCTCAATGCCTCTCTTTTCAAGGTTCTGCTGAAGCAGGGGCACCACATAGGCGCCCACGGAAAGGGTCTTTCCTTCCGCGTCCACCGGACGGTGGATGCGCTTGACGGACGCGCCGCCGAACTGGGCCACGTTGTGAAGAACGATCTCCGGATCCAGCTGATCCAGGAAGGCAATGGCGCTTTCGCTGTTCTCCACCAGTTTCTTTACCAGCGCCGGATCGTTCATTCCGCCGCCGCCGATCAGAGTGTCGAGCTGGAAGAGCTCGGCCGAATCAAAGTATCCCTCCGGGTTTGCCTGGTAGGCCGCCCACTGTTCGGCCACGATGGCGCCCAGCTCCTGGATGCGGGCGTTGTCCGGGTAGTTCGCGACCTTCTTCAGCGTGCTCTCCACGCCCGCGGTCTCACCGAACTCGTTGGCCTGCTGCCACTCGGTCGGGGCCGCGTTCATGCCGCCGGTGGAACGGACGGAGTTTCCGCCCACCATGCCCTGGCTCTCAAGGACCAGGACGTTCTTTCCGGCGTCATGGGCCGTGATGGCCGCCGTCATGCCGGCGCCGCCGGCGCCTATTACGACCACGTCCACATCATAGACCTTGTCTTCCGCCGGGGCGGGCTCGGCCGCCTCTTCCGCCGCGGGGGCCGCACCGGCCACATAGGCCGCCGGGTCAAAGCCCGCGGAAGTGAGCGCCATCTTCACCGCGTCCCGGATGGCCGTGCTGGTCACCGTTGCGCCGGACACGCCGTCCACGTCATAGGTGTTCGCCGCCACGATCGCGCCGGGCAGCTGTTCCACCGCCACCGAGCCGATGCCCGGGGTCTCGTTCTGTTTCAGAACTTCAACGGAGTAAATGGTCGTCGCGTCCGCCGTGACCTGGACTTCGACCTCGCCGTCAATGCCCTGGGCCGTACCGGTGGCCGTGACCCTGCCGTCCGCCGCTGCCGCGGGGGCCGCTTCTTCCGCAGGAGCTGCCTCTTCCGCAGGAGCTGCCTCTTCCACGCCCGCGGCGCTGCTGCCCGCGATGCGGCCGAAGATCACAAAGTCTGCCACGGCGTTGCCGCCCAGGCGGTTGTTGCCGTGCACGCCTCCGGTGACTTCACCGGCGGCAAAGAGGCCCGCAATCACATTGCCCTCGGTGTCGAGGACCTGGGCCTTGTCGTTGATGCGGATACCGCCCATGGTGTGGTGAATACCCGGCTGTACCTTAATGGCATAGTACGGAGCCTGGTCCAGAGGATTGGCAAAGGACACACGGCCGAAGTCCGCGTCTTCCTTGGCTTCCACGCAGGCGTTCCACTTCTCCATGGTCGCCTTGAAGGCATCCGCCGGGGCGCCGATGGCTT
>JAFTFT010000029.1 GCA_017458335.1 Oscillospiraceae bacterium | reverse complement strand
CCTGCAAACTCTGCTCGGTCATATGCAAAAATTCCCCTTTCTCCATAGACTCTATGGCTTTGCCGTAGACTCTACGTTTTAGGCTCTATTTTCGCACATTCTCCGTTTTACCGCTACACGCCCTCACGTTTGACGCTTACGTTCCATATCAGATTCCCTCCCGGTTCGTGATTTGAAACCAGCATAGCACAGGCAGAAATATATTTCTTCCCAGATTTTTCCCAGAGTAGAAATCTTGCCAGCGTTTCTGTTCATACCGTATTCCAGTCTTAATACCATGCCCCAGGAGTTGTTATGCTCCCGGGGCATGGTTGTCTCAGATATTAATACTTCTTCTCTCCCACTTCAGTTACCTTCTCCTGGTACAGCTTCATCAGCCATGCGACACACGCCGCCTCATCGGTATCCTTGATCGGCATGCCATATGCCTGCATGACCGCCTTGTCATTTGCCTGATGAGCCTTCAGCAGTTCCGGAGGCATGGTCAGAGGATCATAGAGGTCGGCAAGGGATGCATCCGGATAAAGTGCTCTGGCGTCCAGGATTTCCTGTGCAGTCTGTTCTATTCTGGCTCTCTGCTCCTCAGTTGGTTCCGGCCAGGGGAAGTTGTTGTAAACAATATCTTTTGAATATCGATAGTCGCTCTTAAGTCTGCCACATACCGTTCTCATCCATGCCATGTGGACGTTGGAGGTAAGAACACCGAAATGATATAAAGTAGCCTCAGGAACAATTTTGACCAGATTGCTGCACAGAATATCAGGAGTCATGAATCCAATCGGCACATAACGTCTTCTTTCTGATGATACTTCTGGAATAACAACATATGTTCCTCTGGGCATGTTTTCAACGTGGAAACGAGTTGGCTTCTCTGCCAGTTTTACCGTTCCCTTACTTGGGCTCTTCAGCCGATAATCCCGTACTGCCTGAACCCGTTTCATGCACTCGGGCATTTTGCGCAGTTCTGCAGGCGTGCAGTCTCCAAGCCATAGGCAATACCGCGGGCAGCGGTTGATAAACTCCCGTGATCCATACCAGGGATGGAAATACGGTGCCGCGGCCGGTTCCTTCTGAATGAACTCATCCATTTCTGATTTTTCAAACAGATAGAATCCGCCATCTATCGGCTTATTTCCGATCCCGATCTCCGGGACATCACAGATGGGCTTGTTTCTACTGGCGACACAGTAGTTGTCTCCGTCGAGAAGATATCCATTGATATTGGCCGCGACTTCAGCATGATCACCCGAATAGATCATCTTTGGCTTTTCACCTGGAGCAAGGCTGAACCCGACGATCACACAATGCACATGCGCCTTGATCACCGCTTCGCTGTCCCAGCGGAACGTCCGATAGGCATAATCAATATGGACCCCGGCATCAAAAAGGGGCTTCCACAGATTTGCCACGCTTTCGCCCTGTGTGATGGAATTTGTGGCAACAAAAGCGGTCCGAATCGATGTCCCCTGCATGTAGTCGGATGCCTTTTTGAACCAGCAGCTGACATAATCCAGATTCCCGTAGTTCTTCCAGCCGTCAAAGATCAACTGAATATCTTTCTTCTGTTCACTTTCCTCGCGCATCTGCCTTGCTCCGGAGAAAGGAGGATTCCCGAGGGCTCGGAAAAGACGGCTGCTGGGCACCACGTCGTTCCAGTCGATGCGCAGGGCATTTGCTTCGACGATATTCGCATTCGTCTTGAGCGGCAGGAAGTCCAGCGTAGAGAGCACAATATCCTCCGTCTCCCTCAGCATCTGACTCTCCGCAATCCAGAGGGCGGTCTTCGCAACCGTAACCGCAAAGTCGTTGATCTCAATCCCGTGGAACTGACTGATGCTGACCTTTACCGGATCTCCGGCAGCTTCTCCAAAGGTGACCTGCTGCTGCATCAGGCGCAGGGCATCATTCTCCAGTCGCCGCAGGCAGATATAGCTCTCCGTAAGGAAATTCCCGCTGCCTGCGGCAGGGTCCAGGAACTCCAGAGAGGCCAGTTTGTTCTGATATGCCTGCAGCTTTGCCTTCTGAGACTTCAGAATCGGGTCCTTCCTGATCTCTTCCAGTTCCTCCTTCAGGTCGTCAAGAAACAGCGGGTCAATCACCTTGTGGATATTCTCGATGGATGTGTAATGCATGCCGCCGGACCGGCGGGTCTCTGGGTTCAACGTGCTCTCAAACACCGCGCCGAAAATAGTCGGGCTGATGCCGCTCCAGTCAAAATCATCGGATGCCTTGCGCAGGATCAGATTCATGATTTCATCCGTGAAGGACGGAATCTCAATATCGTCATCGGCAAACAGACCGCCGTTCACATAAGGGAATGCCGCCAGCATCGGATCATCATCAGCCAGGTATGGATCGCGCTCCTCCGGTTTCCGGTTCAGCACCCGGAAGAGATCGCGCAGGCCCTTTCTGGCATGGGCGGCATCGAACTGCTCCATATAATCATGGAACATCGACTTTTTCCCGAATACTCCGGCATCCTCTGCATAGAGACAGAACACTATCCGGACACACAGCTTGTTCAGACTTTTCAGGGTTTCCGGATCATCCGGATTTTTATACTGCTTATGGAAGGCATTGTAGAGCAGCCCGACAATCTCACCGGCCTGCAAGGAGACCTTCATCTCGTCGGTGACTTTCTTTGTTCCCTTGTTGATGAGGAAGTCCAGCATGTGGTACTTTCCCTGGAGATCCGATAAAGCGAGTTTCACCGGGGCAGGTTTCTTCTGCGTCATGTCATAGATCCAGATCTCCGCAAAATTGGACGTGACAATCCAGCGGGCCTTCTCGTCGTACGGGAACCCGTTGTCGTATTCTTTTGCCTGCTCATAAGGGGTCTTGCCGCCATGACCTGCCTGCGGTTTATCCAGAGTGATACCGAGTGACTTCTGCTCGATCAGGATATGAGTCTCCGGAATATACACATCAATGCGCTTGGTGTTGCCGTCAGCGCCGATGACCTTCTTCTCAAAATCCACACGGTCCGTGACATGATCGGCGCCGAAAATATCCTGAAGCATGTCAATCCAGTAGGAGCGGGCATCTTCGTCCTCGCGGCCTTTCCCGTTCCATTTGTAATAAAACTGTCTGGCAGCTTCCCGCTGCTGAGCATCCGTCATGAATTGTCACCGTCCATTTTCAGGATAATTGGATTTTATCATAGAATCGGCAGTGTCACAATCCTACAAAACGCAAAAGAGCCGGAATCCCTGCTGTGATACATCACTGCAAGGATTCCGAGGGGATTTCTTGTGCTCCAAATATGGCTGCATTAAGTGCCGGCAATTATTTCTGCCTTATCTTTTCCAACGATGGAATTGATAAGGTCAGAACAGTTCTTCCCGATGGATACTGAACCACACTTCGCTTAATCCCTTGGGATGAATGCTTAAGAACCTTCCTGCCACTGGCACTGATAAAGGCCTCAAGCTTATCGCCTGGGTTTTGCAACAAATCCCCAGAGAAGAGAGTTGTACGGATACTGCTCAAATAATTACTCATAAACACCTCCACAACATTTTGTAGTTAAAGATACTGATGCAGCCAATCCGGCATATCGGGGTCATCAACCGACCAGGACTGATCCTCATGCTCATCGTAGTCCCATTCGTTTTCATCGCCGTTGAAGAATTTCTGCCGGTGGCATTTGTATTTTACAACGCTGCTGCCTTCCAGCCGGTATTCATACCAGTAGTAGTTTTGCTTGCCGTAGCCACTGTATTCCTGTGTCGTGTAGATTGTCATGATAAACTCCTTTCTTACTCTGCCGCTCTTGTGAAGAACGGGACCAACGCTGTTCCTAACACAACCAGATCATCCAACAGCACGCCGGGTGCCAAATCTACCGGTGCTATAAAATAGATGATCGCCGCAATCAGGACAATGCTTTTCCAGGATACTGATTCACTCATCCTTTAGCCCCTCCTTCAGGCCGTTCTGTCTCTTTCTTTTTCTCGAATTTTGGGCTGATTTCCAGTCCCAGCTTCTTTCCAAATTCAGGATCTTTCTGCATTTTGCATATAAGTCTACACACATCGACTCTGCTCTTGACGGTCCGCATCTCAGCCCTCCTTCCTTTTCGTGTGACAACATTCTACTTCATCTTTCTCTCAGAAAAAATATCAACTGCCGTATGATATAGAATGCTATTTTGTCAAATAGCGAAAAATAGATCTTTCCTTTATTACTGTCCTCTTGTATAATAGCATCCGGAAGGGAGCTGGTTTTCATGGGCAGGAGATCGATCAAGGAAGATAAAAACATTTACCAGCAGTTGCGGGAAGCGCAGGGTTACTCACGCGCCAAGGCCAGCGAAGAGCTAAAACATATATCTGACAGCCGCCTTGTGAGAATCGAATCCGGTGAAATGGTTCCGTATCCCGAGGAGATAATCACAATGGCAGAAGTTTATGGCGAACCAAATCTCCCAAACATTTACTGCGCCAATGACTGTCCACTCGGGCAAGCATTCGTATCTCAGGTTGAAGTTAAGGATCTCCCTGTGATCACATTGGAAATGCTGAATCTTTTGAACCGGCTTACAAAACAAAAGGACCGGCTTATTGAGATCACTGTGGATGGTGAAATCACGCCGGACGAGATGAATGATTTTAAGAATATCAAGAAAGATCTGGAGCAAATGTCCATGGCGATTGATTCAATGCAGCTCTGGTTGGATAATATGATCGCCGATGGAAAAATCGCAAAGGACGCGTTAGATTAAGGAAGCCACACCAAGACCTGCTTCAAATAGAATGACCATGTGCACATTATCAGTCGGAATATAACTGGTGAGATTATCGATGACATTATCGGCGTAGATGGGAAGAAATACTACTATGTCGAAAGCGATATTCCCGGCATCGATGACACTGATGCAGACTTCGCCGGGTACTGGCCGTGTTGGGCAGTTCCGGCAGAGGATTTGGAATTGATATAAGAACAAGGACAGACCTGAGGAGTGATATGCTCCTGGTCTGTCTTTCTCTATAACCGTATTTGCGATTCTCCTCACCGTCCTCTGGACCTGCAATACGAAGGAAACCGCGCTGATCGCGGCGCAGCCACACCCCGACCACGCCATAAGCCCTTGTTTACTTATGTTTTCGCGATGCTCATTAACCGGCTATTCCGCATCATTCTCCGGTGCTGTCCCCCATCCCATTTTCCTCCGTCACCTTGATTTTCTCGATTTCTACCCGCAGTTCCTCTAGAGTCCTGTGGCCGTATACTCCGTTCGTGATGTCATTCCCGAAGCTGTGGCCCAGCATGCGCTTGCGGTCTGCCTCCCGAACGCCATAGCTCTCACAGAGCCTGCTGAAGGTATGCCGGCAGGAGTGCGGCGTTCTCTCCGGCAATCCCAGTTTCCGCAGGGTGCTCTTCATGTCTCGCCGGAACTGGGAGATGCTCTTGCCATTGAAGAACTCCCCCTCAATGCTCTCCACCAGCGGCCGGATTGCGGAATGGACCGGTACTATCCTGTTTCTCCCTGATTCCGTCTTGATGCCGCCTTTGAAATACCCTTCCTCCTGATTCACTTCGAAATCTCTCTGCACATAGGCGCTGACACGGAAGCCGGAATAGCACATCACCAGGATCATCTTCACCACCGGGTCCTCCCGCTTGCTCCACAGCACCTTCAACTCCTCATCCGTGAACGGCTCATAATGAACCTCGGGTTTCGTCTTTGGCATGACGACATATCTGCCGAAATCTTTCCTGCACAATTCACGCGGCACGGCATACCAGTATAGATTCTTAATCAGGCCGACCACATTCCTTACCGTTGACCGGCTGTATTGCTTTCCGATCTTATTGACCCGATCCTGCCATTCCTGAATCGTCACATCATCCAGCAGTCGGCTGTGATATGGCCGAAGAAGCTCAAATGCCGCTTCTGTCGCCGCTCTGGAATCTGATGACAATTGCTTCGCCGCGTTTTCCCCATATTTCCAGTCCAGATATAGCTCATACACCTCGGCAACGGTGCTGCCATGCCTTCTGTGATTCATCCGGCTGTAGTCTTTTATGATCCTTTTGCAGAGTTCCTCCGGACTGTTTCCTTTGATCTCCGATCTTGTACTCTTATAAATCTCATCCTCCAGTCCTGGGTAATAAACCCCGGCATGCCATGCCGTCAGGACAGCAAAGCCGATAAACCAATCAGATACATAGCAGATTGCCTTTGGTCGTTCTGCATTCTTCTCAGGCAAATGAACGGCATAGGGTTTTGATCTTCCCGCGCCGAGGAACCGAATTGACCCG
Source organism: Oscillospiraceae bacterium (assembly GCA_017458335.1). GTDB lineage: Bacteria > Bacillota > Clostridia > Oscillospirales > Oscillospiraceae > Limivicinus. The sequence goes on along the minus strand of JAFTFT010000029.1, from coordinate 193,441 downwards.
TATCCGTGTGGCAATCTTGGAAACATACGTCTCATGTTGAATCCCCCTTGAAACCGAAATATTGACCTTACGGTCACAGTTCTTTCAAGTATAATTCAAGGGATTCCTGGTTTCCTGTGGGCCTGCTCTTTTTTTCCGTCACGAATCCTTGATAACAAGCTGGAAATCATAGAAAAACATAGCATATTATGCATTGCTCTGGTAATGAGCATGGGAATCACCGCAGCGTTTGCGGCCGCACTACCTGAAGGCACCGCAGGTGCAGACAAGACAATCACCATCACACCACCTTCGGGCGTTGATGCAAATGCGACAAACACCTATACTGTTTACAAGGTGTTCGCTGCAACGACCGATGGCACCGCAATTAGTTACAAGTCTCTTGATGGTACCGCACCGGAAGGCTTTACCGTTGATGACGCAAATAACGTTTATCTTGGAACTGTCTCTGACTCGGCCACAGGAGCAACTGGAGAGTTTGCAATTCAGGTTAGTGGAGCAACCAAGTACATTACGCCCACCACTGCTAGTGAACTGACGGCTGCACAGATTGCTGCAATTGCTGCCTACACAGGGAAGGTAGAAGTAGGCACTGTGACTATCACCGGCACTACGGCAACCACGGTTACTGTCCCCGATTTTGGTTATTACTATATCTCCACCACTACCGGCACCGTAGTTTCTATCGATTCTACTCACAAGAGCGCGGATGTTGCTGATAAGAACACCGTTCCCAAAGTGGACAAGAAGATCACGGGTGCAACTAGCATCGACGAGAATGGCAAGAAGGCGCTTGCTCAGGTTGGTACAGATGTTACCTATACTGCCGAAATCACCGTAGGAACCGGTGCAAAGGGCTACATCTTCCATGATACAATGGAAACAGGCCTTACCTACAAAAATGATGTTAAGGTTTATATTGGTGAGACAGAAGTTGCCGCTACAAATTATGAGATAAATAAAGAAGGCGACAAGCTTGCTACTGATACTTTCTCCGTTTCTTTTAAAGATGACTACACAAAGACGCTGGCTTCTGGCACAGTTCTCAAGGTTGTCTATTCCGCAACAGTTAACGACGATGCGATCACAGTCGATCCTCTGAACAACACCTGCTATGTCAGCTATGGTGATAAGAACTCTAACAACAAGACCCCGACTTCTGAGGCGGATGTCTACGAAGCGAAGTTCACCGTAACAAAGAAAGACGGAAATGGTGATCCTCTTGAGGGTGCTGGATTCGTAATTAGCAGAGCTGCTGGTTCTACCGTTCCTAACCCTGATTATGATGCAGATGCAGCCGCCGAACAGGGTGATGCATATACCGTCCCTGCCACCATCACGACCACGACCACAGAGTACTATAAAATCGAAGGAAAAGTTGTTTCTTGGGTAACGGATATTGAGCAGGCAACAGAGTATACATCTAATAAAGACGGCGAAGTCCAAGCATTTACTGGCCTTGCAAATGGCACGTATACTCTCGTTGAGAAGACGGTTCCCACTGGCTACAACAAGGCTGCAGATTATGAGTTCACTATTGCTGAACACAACTATGAGGCAAGCAACCTTGAGCAGTCGACGGAAGTAATCAATAACCAAGGCTCGACCCTTCCCAGCACCGGCGGCATCGGTACCACGATCTTCTACGTCGTCGGTAGCATCCTCGTAGTCGCTGCAGGCGTCCTGCTCATCACCAAGAAGCGCATGAGCAGAGAAGGATAATCTTTGCGGCATAACAACTTAACACAGAGAACTGGCTCCTTAATTGGAGCCAGTTTTTAATTCAGAAGGAGTTTGATTATGATTACAGAGCCTGCATATAATGCATCGCTGCTTTCAATAATAAGTGAACTGGGCGAATGCACTATTGATGAAGTTAAGGATAAATACTTTTTACCAGAGCAAGCCGGAGTGATTGATGGAAGTAGGTTTTTCTTCGAGAAGGAACTTCAGACGCTTATTGATCTTGGATACGTTGAACGGGATGGCGAGACATTAAGATACACTGGAAAGCCAAGAAGAAATAGATAAAGAGTGAGCGGTAGATGCGGGTACATTTCATACCTTGATCTACTGCTTTTTTATTTTTCCAGTACTACCGCGACAGAGCCTTTTATGATATACTCAATAATGGTTTTTATTTTGGGAAACCGGAGGACACGATGGACCATCACATCGACATCGTTGAGCAGCAGATCCATGAACTGGACCCGGAGCTGCTCTCCATATTGCTGAGGGATGAGACGACCGGCCAGAATATCCGCTGGGCGTGTGAAGACTATGCCTCTCTCGGCACTGGCTATTCACCCGAGGATCAGATTCTCCCCGAACTAATCACCGGTGAAAACACCAATGTCATCCGTCCTCGTATTATGAAAGAAGCTGAAACGCAGGCGGGAAGAACGCGGGAGAAAGCAGAAGTTTTTACCCCATCATGGGTCTGCAATAAGCAGAACAATCTCATTGATGAAGCGTGGCTTGGGAAGTCGCCGGTGTTCAACAGGGAGGAGAACAAAGGCTGGACTCCAGTGAAAAAGCAGATCACGTTCCCACGACAAAAGGGCCGTCACTGGCAGGACTACGTCACAGCAAACAGAATGGAGATCACCTGCGGCGAGGCTCCCTATCTGGTAAGCAGGTACGATACGGTCACCGGAGAAGCCATCCCGCTAATGGCACGCATCGGATTTCTGGACAGAAAGCTCCGCATCATCAGCGAGCGGGTTGAGGAACCAGACCGGTGGTTCGACTGGGCGCAGAAAGCGCTGCAGAGTTGCTATGCATACGATATTCAGGGCGACAACGTGCTCCTCGCAAGAGAAAATGTTCTGGCATCTGTATCGGAGTACCATGTGGGCCAGTTTGGGGTTCCGCTCAGCAAAGACCAGCTGCGGCGCGTGGCGATCATCATCGCATGGAACATCTGGCAGATGAACGGATTGACATATACCGCTCCCTTCAGTGAGGAATCCGTAATCAACGATCAGGCGGACTGGTTCTCTGAAATGGGCGGACAGGTAGAATTGAAACAGGAGATCCCCTGCTGCATCATGGATTGGCAGGAAGAAAAGGTTATTCAGTATCAGACATTGGTAAAGGGGCAGCGTTAGCAATGGATACGAACAACATCTATGAAGGAACTCTGAAATACAAGCTGATCTACATCTTTGCGATCTACGACAAGGAGCATGAGGGCTATCTGAAGATCGGGGAGCACAGTTTTGACAGTGCTTCAAGCTACAAGATGCTGCCTCCGAACTGTGACGAGCTGAATAAGGCAGCGAAGGAGCGCATCAAGGGTTATACCCAGACTGCGCTGACGAGGTACGAGCTGCTTTATACAGAGCTGGCCAGAAAGAGTGTACGGCTGGCGGATGGGACGGTTGAGAGCACCGCGTTCTCTGACCACGATGTCCACGATGTACTCTATCGCTCCGGCTATGACGCGCACAAGTTCTTTGATTCCGATCGGGACAGCGAGTGGTTCCGGGTAACTCTTCAGCCTGCAATTGCGGCGATCCGTGCCGTGAAGGAAGGCCGTCTTGCACTATCTCCGGAAGAAAAAGAACAGACAGGGCAGATTTCCTTTGATGAGGGAGCTGCCAACCAGGTCCGTGTTCCGTTGATCCGTCTACGGGAAGAGCAGCAGGACTGCGTCGGGAAAACGAAGCAGGTCTTTGCGAAGCGAAACCGAATGCTCTGGGACTGCAAGATGCGTTTCGGCAAGACAATCACTTCCTACGCTCTTGTCAAACAGATGAACTTCCAGAAGGTGCTGGTCGTGACGCATCGTCCGGCGGTCGTGGCAGGCTGGCGGGAGGACCATGACAAGATCTTCGAAGGCACCGATCACCTGTTTGTGACGAAGGCCAACATCAATGTCGCTGACCGATTCTCTGCCGAGGATGCGAGTATTGATGTGGACAACGACCGCGCACTAAGAGATCTGGCCCAGCAGGGCAGGTCCTTTGTTTACTTCGCATCGATGCAGGATCTGCGCGGGTCAAAGATCGTTGGTGGCTCCTTTGATAAGAACCGTGCCGTCTTCGCCATGGACTGGGATCTGATCATTTATGATGAGGCGCATGAGGGAACCCAGACGGAGCTTGGCCTGAAGGTTCAGGAAGAGCTGGAGAAACCGAAAGAGGGGAAAACTCCGAAGAAAGTCCTGCAGCTCTCCGGCACTCCGTACAACCTGCTTGCGCAGTACGAGAATGACGATGTCTATTCATGGGACTACGTCAAGGAGCAGACCTATAAGCGGGACTGGGATAAGAAGCATCCCGGGGACTTCAATCCGTATGCCGCATTGCCGGAACTGCGGATCTGCACCTTTGATCTGCGGAAAAAGCTGCAGAACTCCTACCGATATGAGGATGAGAACATCGCGTTCAATTTCCGGGAGTTCTTCCGGGTATGGACCGGTGATATCAAGCGAGACTTTCGACCGATCCCCGCCGGTGCAAAAGTCGGTGACTTTGTACATGAAGCAGATATCAAGGCGTTCCTCGATCTGATCACGACGGATAGCGCCGACTCAAACTATCCGTTCGCGACAGAAGAATACCGTCAGATGTTCCGGCATACGTTCTGGATTCTGCCGGGAACCAAAGAGGCGGCGGCGTTCAGCCGGATGCTCAAAGCCCATGAGGTATTCAGCCAGTATGAAGTTGTCAATGTCGCCGGTGAAGGAGACGAGGAACGTCCGTTTGACGACGCACTGAAGGAAGTCAAAACTGCCATTGCCGCGCATGACCATACGATCACGCTCTCCTGCGGCAGACTGACGACCGGCGTCACGGTGCCGGAATGGACCGGGGTTATGCTGCTATCCGGCTCTTCCACCACGGGAGCTGCCGGATATATGCAGACCATCTTCCGCGTCCAGTCGGCAGGCAGCATTGACGGCAAGCAGAAAGAAGTCTGCTATGCATTCGACTTCGCGCCGGACCGCGCACTGAAGGTGCTCTCCGATGTTCACCGGCTGAAGAAGTCCGCCGTCGGCACCGACGATGAGGGACGGGTCCAGCTGGGCGAGTTCCTGAACTTCTGCCCTGTCCTCGCGGAGGGCGAGACAGGCATGTTCAACTATGACGTTTCGAAGTTGATGCGGTCTCTGAAGCGAATGACCGTCGATGCGGCCATCAAGAGCGGCTTTGAGGACGACAGCATCTACAAAGCGGACGCCGGAATCGTCATGGACAAGAGCCGGATCGACTTGATGGATACGCTCCGTATGAAGCTTGATCCGCAGAAGAAATCAAAGAAGCCGAAGACAATCGACATCAACAAGCAGGGCCTTGATGATGAGGAGTATCAGAAGGCACAGGCGGCAAAGCGCAAACCGAAGAAAGAGCGCACACCGGAGGAACTGGCCGCACTCGAAAAAGAGCGCCAGATGAAAAAACAGCAGCAGGCGCTGTTTGACCTGCTGCGGAATGTGTCAATCCGTCTGCCGCTCCTGATCTACGGGACTGCACAGGATTTCGACGAATCGATCCATCTGGATGATTTCATTTCGATTGTTGACGATGCGTCTTGGAAAGAGTTCATGCCGAAAGAGGTTGATAAGAATCTCTTCAAGAAGCTCCTCGTTTTCTATGATGAAGATGTAATCGAAGGCGCGGGTATGCGTATCCGCAGTCTGGCCAAGGCGGCGGATGAGATGATGCCGACGCAGCGCGTGATGCGTATTGCGGAGATCTTCAGCTACTTCCGGAATCCTGCAAAGGAAACGGTTCTGACCCCATGGCGTGTGGTGAACATGCATATGGGAGACACGGTTGGAGGATATTCTTTCTATAAAGAAGGGTATCCGTTGACCGACGGCCTGCTGGATGAGCCGAGACTGATTGACAACGGCGCGGTAACCGATCATCTGTTCCTGAATGAAAATGTCAGGATTCTGGAGATGAACTCTAAGTCAGGTCTCTATCCGCTCTATATTGCATACAGCATTTATCGCATCCTGCTGCCAAAGGCAGAGAATGACCTGAGCCTGGAAGAGGCGCAAGCGATCTGGGATGAAGTACTCAGAAATCATCTGTTTGTCCTCTGCCAGACAACAATGGCCGTCTCCATAACAAAACGGACGTTGACAGGGTATCGGACTGTCGATACAAACACGATCTATATGACGAAGCTGCTGGAGCGGATGGAAGATAAAGCAAGGCTTGCAAGAAAGATCACAAATCCCGCAACATGGGGTAAAGAAGGTGATAGATTGTTCTTCGACGCAATTTTAGGTAATCCGCCCTACCAGGTAATGGACGGGGGCAACAATGCTTCTGCAGTACCGATCTATCAGGAGTTTGTTGAGCAGGCTATTGCTGTTAAGCCTGAGTACATCTCAATGATCATGCCTTCGCGGTGGTATGCAGGTGGTCGCGGCCTTGATAAATTCCGTGCGGCAATGATGAAGGATACGCATCTGAGAAAACTTTATGATTTCTCAGACTCAAAATCCATATTCGCTCTGGCAGATATTTCAGGTGGAATCTGTTATTTCTTGTATGATTTCAGCCATGATGGCCCTTGCGAAGTGTACAATATCGATGGGGACAGTATTAATTGTCAGACGCGCTATCTTAATGAATTCCCCATTATTGTCCGTTCAAACAAAGCGATCAGCATCCTTCATAAAGTTATATCCAAAGGAGAACATAAAGTCTCTGAAACAGTAAGCCCCATGAGACCGTTTGGCCTCAGAACATACGAACAGCCAGGGGAGACGGGCGAGCTTGTGCTCCGTTGGAATAAGGGAAAAGGACCGGTCGAGCGATCCCGAATCACAGCGGGACATGAGTACGTTGACAAATGGAAAGTGATCTCATCTAGGGTGTTCTTTGAGCATGCCGGACAGCCAGACAAAAACGGACAATATAGAGTGCTGTCAATTCTGGAAATGCTGCAGCCCAACGAGGTATGTACAGAAACATATGTTATCATAGATAGTTTCGATGACCAGATCCAAGCGGAGAACATGCAGAATTACCTCAAAACCAAGTTTGCCCGCTTCCTGATCATGCAGGCGTGTTCTTCGATAATGGTGACAAGAGCCTCTTATGTGTTCTTACCGCAGCAGGATTTCACCAGAAAATGGTCAGATGCTGATCTCTATGCCAAATACGACCTAACAGAGGAAGAGGTCGCCTTTATTGAAGCAACGATCAAGCCGATGGATTGAACTGCTTATGAGAGATGGGTGAATAGTAATGGCAACAATCGGAAAACTGAAAGAAATTGATGTCCGGGAACTCTGGAAGCATGAGCAGTACGACTTCTCCAACTGGCTTGCCAAGGCAGAGAATCTCGAGTATTTGAATGACATCCTCGGCCTTACGCTGACAGATGTCAATAAAGAGGTTTATGTCGGACCGTACCGCTGTGACCTTGTTGCAAAGGATGAGACGACCGATGCTACGGTCATTATTGAGCACGAAGAACACAGGGGACGGTTCTCTGTGTTGACACGACAAGGTGATCACGATAGGATGAGCAGGGTGATGGAAGATGCCGAGAACGCAACGAATAAAGAGCAGCACAGGGATTTATCATGTATTATTCCGTGGGATAAACAGATAGCAGATATTTGAAGACCATGAAGATTACGAACGCTTCCTATTCCTGCTGAAGCAGTATCAGGAGACCAGCTGCTATACAGTCTACGCGTATTGCCTGATGCCCAATCATATTCATCTCCTGATCAAAAAAGGCGACGAAGATTTGGGACAGTCGTTCAGAAGGATAGGAGCCAGCTTTGTATATTGGTATAATCTGAAATACAACCGTGTGCACAGGGGACGGTGCTGCGTTTGCGTGATGGGTGCCTGCGTATGCCTGCCCAGCGCAGAGACCACCTGCTCTTGATGCACGCAAATGAGAAAGATCGATTTTTTTAGCAAGTCGGCCTGACAAAATGACAAAACTCTCCGATCCGGAATATTGTCATATTGTCAGGGCGACACGGCCGTTTTTTGATTTCCCGGTCTATGCACTTCAAAGGGATGAGCGTTTGCCTCACCCCTTGTTTCGCAGGCGTAAAAGAGGAGAAGGCAGTCAGGAAAGCTTAAGCCGGATGTATAAAAGCCATCTTGAATTCTTCATATATTCCATGTAAAATAGCCATAAGAAGAAATATGATCTGGAGATCCAGCGATCCGGGGCAGGAGCAGGCGCTCACCGGGCAAGGTATCATTCCGGCGCTATGGATATTGAGAATCTGGATGCCGGACAGGACTTTGAAGAACTCCCGGACAGCTATACCATCTTCATTACGGAGCACGATGTTCTCGGAGAAGGGCTTCCCTTCTACAGCGTTGAACGCGTTACCCTCCAAACCGGGCAGCCCTTCAACGATGGCTCGCATATCCTTTACATCAATGGCGAATATCGGGATGACTCAGACCTTGGCAGGCTCATGCATGATTTCTCATGCAGCGATCCGAGCCGGATGAATTTTCCCTTGATGGAAGAAACAACACGCTATTACAAAGAAACGCAGGAAGGGGTTGAGTATATGTGCAAGGCTTTTGAAGAAGTAAGAAATGAAGGCTATGCCAGGGGCATGCAACAAGGCATGCAACAGGGCATGCAGCAAGGCATGCAGCAAGGCATGCAGCAAGGCATGCAGCAAGGCATGCAGCAAAATGCAATCAACAATATAAGAACCCTGATGGAAACAATGAACTGGAACCCTCTTCAGGCAATGAATGCGCTGAAAATCCCAGAAGATGAACAGCAAAAATATGTGCAGCTTCTGAAGCAATAAGTTCTGCAAATAAGTCAAGTGGCCGCCTTCGGGCGGTCATTTTTTGCGAGGGGAAGCATAGCACTGTCTCTTTGATTGTTCACATTGTAGATTCAGCGTCCATGAAATAGGGATTTCTGACAAAATCCGTGTCCACTTTTCGGGGCACAGCTTACTGAAAAAATCAAAAAAATCGCCCTGACACCTGACACATTGACAGTATTCACCGGAGTTTTGTCATTGTGTCAGGGTGTCAGGCCAGTCCGCCCAGAAATCGAATTTTCCATGCGTGTGTATCTGCGCCGCAAGGTTTATGCGCCGGGCCGGCATATGCAGCAACTTCATTGTGTCAACACAGAGAACCGTCCCCTGTGCTCACTGGGGCGGCCACCGCTATCTTACTTTCGCATTAACCGTCCCCTGTGCGCATGGTGTTAAGTTCACCCTTACCCTGAATGATGCGGGTGAGGCTTCTGAAGGCACTGAGGCAAAGGCTGCTACAGCTGTCAATGTTAAGTGGGTTGCAGACGGTGGTTACTATGTTGTTGATACGACCAGCACAAGCAACGAAGTCGAGACCCATAAGGATGGCGATTACTACACCATCAAGATTCGCGGCCTTGATAATGACAAAAACTATATCCTGACTGAAACCGAAACCAAGGACGGCTACAACCTCCTCAATGGCACGGTTACGCTCACAAAGGTTAAAGACGAGGGCACCGCGTTCGCTGATAAGGCTGCAAACACATTCGATAAGGTCGAGAACAACAAGGGCACAACCCTCCCCAGCACCGGTGGTATCGGTACCACGATCTTCTACGTCGTCGGCTCCATCCTGGTTGTTGCTGCAGGCGTTCTGCTCATCACCAAGAAGCGCATGAGCCGCGAGGGATAAGATAACAGCTTACCCAGAGAAAAGTAAACAGAGCATAATAAGAGAGCTGGTCTCCACAATCGGAGGCCAGTTCTTTTATGCTCGCTGTGGATTATCCCCAGCGGGGACCCGGTTGGTCCGGGACGTCGGAGAAAAGACTGGTAGGGATACGGGGGGTGTGCGGAGGCAGGGTTGAAACCCACCGCCCGGCTTTTTTACACTTACTTTTGACCCGGGTCAATTTTCGTGTGACGTGCGTCCATCACACGAGGAGATGGGCAATTAAAGCATAGTTGGCTTGCTTAATATTTAAAATGTGGTAGAAACTCTACCGTGCTTTCAATAGGATACCCTAGGACAAGGCCTTTGATGATGGTTTGATTCTGGTCTCCGCCCGATTGCAATGAAAAACCACATTTCTTTTCATCTCCGAATTCTGATAACGGAATTTCAAAATAGTTTTTTACTATCTGCCAATCTACGTTATATACACCATGTCGCCTATAATAATCTTGGATTATGCAAGAGTCAAAGTAACTACTGAGCTTACCTCGGTGATGAACATACGTCATAGTGTCTCCATATGAAGTAGCCGCACAATCTGCTGGTAGATTCATCAAGATATGCAGTCCTTCTTGGGAATTGGCTTCAAAGTATAAAGTTGCGGCTGTCTTCATGTCGTTTTGAACCGCATGATTCATATATGCATAATCCGGCGCTGGCCCATAGGCATTACTACAAAAAATAGCGTTATACCAGCTCAAAAAGGGTGATTTATACTCAGATCCAATATTCTTGTATCTGATCGGCTTCAGGGGTTTACAACTATCGGAAAAAGTATCAGTGATATGGACCGTGATTATTGAGCCATTTGTCTCCTTCGTCACCAGATATGATGAATAGTCATAATGGGTGTCATATAATATTTCCATGCGCAGCATCCTCCCCCGTTAATAACTGTTTTTACCATAGTACCATATCCCGCGCCCGCCGTCTATACCCACACTCCCAGCATTTTACCGCAGGACATAAAGAGAGAGCCGGTCGGCTCTGTGTGACCAGCTCTCTTAGATTCGATTATGTTGTTCGAGGATTATCCCTCGCGGCTCATGCGCTTCTTGGTGATCAGCAGAACGCCAGCGGCGACTACGAGAATGCTGCCAACCACATAGAAGATTGTCGTACCAATGCCACCAGTGGACGGGAGCTGAGTTCCCTTGTTGTTTTCGATCTTTGCTACGCTTGCCGGGACGATCACAGTTGTGGCATCCTTTACTTCCTGTGTAGCATCGTCAGCAAGGGCATCAATCTGAACAGTCTCCGTCTTATCCTCTACCAGAGTAAGAGTGGCGGGGGTGGTAAGGAGGTTATAGCCCGCCGGAGCTTTGGTCTCGACCAACTGATAGTTCTTTTCGTTGTCCAGGCCGCGGATAATGATCTGGCCCTTGGAATCGCTGACGATAGCGGAAGCGGCTGTCTCGGCAGGATCAGCTGTCGGATCGATAGGACGATAATAATCGCCGTCTTTGATGACATTAATCTTGGTGCCGTCAGTCAGCTGAAGTTCGAATTCAGCGCCAGACAGATATTCGACAGATACGGTCTCGCTCTTATCCTGCAGTGCGCCTTCGTCAAGATCAAGCTCACCCGCCGCGGTCTTCTTTACGGTATCGCCATTGAACTTTACTGCACCGGTCGCGTAAGTCTTATACTTGACTTCACCAGTCTGCGTGAAGTCTTTGTATTTCAGTTCGACTTCGTTCTCGCGGGTCGTATCAGACAGAGCATCAGCAGTCACAGTTGCAGAATAGGTGATTGTGATGGTTTTGCCGAGGGTATTTGCGGTGGGATGGATGGTAACCTTCCATGTCCAAGCATCGGTCTCTGCGGGAGTTGTCTCAGCGTAATCATTCTGCTTTGCTTCGACAGCGGGATTCTCGCCTTCAGCTGCTTTTGCTGCAACATCGGCAGTGAGACTGGGATCAAAGGTCAGAGTGCCGTTGTACTTCAGCCCATCGGACATAGTATCAGTTACGGTAATGTCGCCATTGGCGTTTGCAGGGACTACCACAGTGACCTGGTAATAGATCGTGTCGCCAACTTTTACGCCAACATCAGTATCTGCATAAGAGCCGGCCTGCTCGGAGTTCTGCTTCTTATCGATGGAAGGATAAGTGTTTTTCTCTTTGATGGTTACATCACCAACCGTCTGAACAGCAAGCTTGCTTCCGAGGTTGGAGGTGATCAGATAATAACCAGCTGCAAGGCCATCAATCTTGAGCGGGGAGCCACTGGTTCTTGTAGCTGTCGCATTCGCAAAATTGGTCTTTACAGAATCGAGTGCATCTGCTATCTGAGAGGCTGTGGCATCTTCATATGCCAGTGTTACAACGTAGCGGGATTTATCGGCGGTCTGAGTAACTGTGAACAAATCTTTTTCATTCGGAGCTTCTTCAGTGCCGATATTGACCTTGAGACCATCGATCACACCTGCAACCGTTGCATCTGTGACATAGTATGCAACCGTGCCGGGATCTCCAGAGAGTTCACCGGTAGCCTCTGTTACTGCACCAAGAGTACCGATGTCCGCAAGGAGTACCTGATAATAAGTGTAAGTTACATTGCCATCAAGGTTGCCATTGTAAGTGCTGTCTGCTGTGATTGTGATTGACTTGTCGCCAGTTACCATGGTGGGTGCAGCTAGTGCCATGGTTCCCATGCTCATTACCAGAGCAATAATGAGCACGATGCCAAGAAGTTTTGTAAATTTCTTCATACTTCTTTTTCCTTTCTTTTTTCGCCCTCTCGGGTCTTAATAATATATAAAAAGTGTAGATTCTCTGCAGATCGAAGTGCTCTATTCCGTTCTGCAGATTTTTCTCCCACCCGGGAGGGTAAGTGCAGGGGGGTTGGGGGTCCTTTGCGATCTTATGGTCAAAGTATAGCAGGTCAGGAATCAATAAAACAATCAATAATCCACACAACTTTGCGTCAGAGGAAAAATTTTTTGATTGACGCTTTGTCTCCCGAATTGCATACTCAAGCACCCTGTATGTTACCATAAAACGCCCGTAATTTCAAGGCTTTCTTGCTTTCAATTCCCGAAATAAAGCCTTAAGAAAACCTTAATCTGAATCGTTTTCGATATCTTGTGGTTTTCTGTGGATTTCATCACAAGATATTGTAACCGAAACGTTTCCACTCTGTAATTTTGTAGTATAGCCGCTTTTTGGGCGTCTGTCAAGAAATTATTTGGGCAAATTGCCAAATCCTTTTCAGTTTTGTTCTATCCTTCTCTGCACTTGGCAATGCAGTGTCGGTATGTTATACTTTTTAAAGAAGTGCATTGTATATATAATTCCCCGCCAAGGGCGGGGAATTATACGAGACTTGGCAAAGCATAATGTAAAATAGGATAAGACGAAGGCAGAGTAAAATAGATAAGATGAAGGCAGATTTTAAAGGAGGTGGTTCCATGGCGGAGGGATTTATCCGCTTTGACCGGGTGCGGAAGGTCTATCAGGCGGGGGAAGTGGCCGTGACGGCGCTGCACGACGCGAGTTTTGACATCGAGCGGGGTGAGATCTGCGTGATCGTCGGGGAATCCGGTGCCGGGAAGACCACGCTCCTGAACATTCTCGGGGGGATGGACAGTCTCACCGACGGCAGTGTGACCGTCGACGGGAAGGAGATCTCTTCCTTTAATAAAACCCAGCTCACCGCCTACCGCCGGCACGACGTGGGCTTTGTGTTCCAGTTCTATAACCTGATCCCCAATCTCACGGCGCTGGAGAACATCGAGATCGCGGCGAAGCTCTCGCCCCGGGCCCTGGACGCGCGGGAGGTGCTGGAACAGGTGGGCCTGAAGGAGCGGGCGAAGAACTTCCCGGCCCAGCTCTCCGGCGGCGAACAGCAGCGCGTCGCCATCGCCCGGGCCCTGGCGAAGAACCCGAAGCTGCTCCTCTGCGACGAGCCGACGGGCGCCCTGGACTATCACACGGGCAAGGCGATTCTGAAGCTGCTGCAGGATACCAGCCGGCGTCTCGGCATGACCGTCGTCATCATCACCCACAACAAGGCTCTCTGCGACATGGCCGACCGGGTGATCCGCGTCAAGAGCGGCACCGTCCAGTCCGTCGGCGTGAATCCCCACGCGACGCCGATCGAAGAGATCGAGTGGTGAGCCCATGAACAGCGAAACCCGGAAAATGCTCCTGCGGAGCATCCGCGCCACCTTCGGGCGCTTCCTCGCGATCCTCGCCATCACGGCGCTGGGCGTGGGCTTCTACGCCGGGCTCAAGAGCTCCCAGCCGGACATGCTGCGCTCGGCGGACGACTATCTGCGGCGGCAGAAGATGTACGATCTTCAGCTCATGAGCAGCCTCGGCCTCATGAAGTCCGATCCCGCCGCCTTCCGAAGGCTTCCGGGCGTGGACGCGGCGGAGGGCGCCTGTTTTGCCGACGCCTATGCAAGGGTCGGCGAGGGTGAGGAAGAGGTCTGGCACTTTCAGACCCTGACGCGGGATGTCGCGGTACCGGAGCTTCTGCTGGGCCGCCTGCCGGAGGGGGCGGACGAGTGCCTGGGGGATTCCTCTGTATTTAAAGAAGAGGACCTCGGGCGGCACATTGTCCTCACGGATTCCAACAGCGAAGATACTCTGGAGCACTTCGCGGGGCGGGATTTCACCCTGGTCGGCATCGCCCGCAGTCCGCGCTATATCTCCGTCGACCGTGGGAGCAGCGAGCTTGGCTCCGGCAGGCCCGCGGGCTTTGTGCTTCTGCCCGCCGCAGCCTTCACGGACGAGGTGTATCACGAGCTGCTGCTCTGGCTGGACCTGCCGGGGGAGATTTATTCCGAGGAATACACCGACGCGCTGCGGCGCCTGCGCCCCTCGGTCGAGACGCTTCTGAACCGGCGGGGCCTGCTCCGCGCGGAGGCGCTACGGCGGGAGAACAGCGAAGAGCTGCTCCGGGCCCGGAAGGAGCTGGACGACGGCTGGTCCGAGTACCGCCTCGGCCTGCAGCAGGCGGCGCAGGAACTCGCCGAGGGTGAGCAGAAGCTTCAGGCCGCCCAGGACACCCTGGACGCCGGCTGGGCGGAGCTGGTGAAGAACGAGGCCGATCTCGCCGCAAACTACCGTGATTTCAATGAGGACTACGCCGCCTTTCAGAGCCAATACGGGAACGCTGTTGATCTCGACGCCCTCGAGGGACTTCTGAACAACCCCGGGGCGCTGGAGTCTGGGAACCTCGGCGAGATCGTGAAGACCCTCACGGGGGTGCTGCCGGACCTGACACAGCCGCTGGATCAGCTTTCCGACACGCTCTCGGACCTGGAGCGGCAGTTTGAAGAATCCGGGCTCACGGGACTGCTGGAGGGCCTGGACGGGGTCGAGATTCCGGATTTCAGCGGCACCGAGGAGGCCTTTGATCAGCTGAAGGGCCTGGATACGGAAAAGCTCATGGCGCTCCTGACGAAGAAGATGGAGCTGGACATGACCCGCTCGACCCTGCAGGCCAGCCGTGCCCGGATGGAAGAGGCGGAGGAGCAGCTGGCCGACGGGCGCTATGAGTACCAGCAGGGGAAGGAAAAGGCCGAGCGCGAGCTCGCGGATGCCCGGAAGAAGCTGGAAGACGCGGAAAAGGAACTCGCCGAGGGCGAGGCGGAGCTGGAGGATTCGCTCCGGCCGGAGCTCTTCACCCTGGACCGCACGTCCAATCCCGGCTATGTGACCTTTGAGAACGACAGCGCCATCGTCGACGGCATCGCGGTGGTGTTCCCGGTGTTCTTCGTGCTGGTGGCGGCGCTGGTCTGCGTCACCACCATGACGCGCATGGTGAACGAAGAGCGCACCCAGATCGGCACGCTCAAGGCCATGGGCTATTCTTCGCCCGTCATCATGGCCAAGTACCTGCTCTACGCCGGGCTCTCCGCGCTGCTCGGCTGCCTGCTGGGCTTCTTCCTGGGGGCCACGGGGCTTCCGTATCTCGTCTGGTACGCCTACAACATCATGTACCAGTATGAGGACCTGCTCTTTCACTTCAGTCCCTTTATGCTCGCGGCCTGCCTGCTGGTGTCGGTGGCGGGGAGCCTCTTTGTCACGTGGCTCGCCTGCCGCACGGCCCTGACGGAAAAGCCCGCCGAGCTCATCCGCCCGAAGGCCCCCGCCGTGGGAAAGCGCGTTCTTTTGGAGCGCATCGGGCCGCTCTGGCGGCGTCTCCCCTTCCTCAGCAAGGTCAGCATCCGCAACGCCTTCCGCTATCCCAGCCGCGTGTTCATGATGCTGCTGGGGATCGGGGGCTGCACCGCGCTGATGGTGGCGGGCTTCGGGGCCAAGGACTCGCTGGCCGGGGTCGGCGGATTCCAGTATGACGAGATCTCGCTCTACGACGTGGTGGTCACCCTCGACCCGGATAAGACCGGGCAGGATCCTGGGGCGCTCTGGGACGGCTGGGCCGAACACGCGGCCGCGGCCCACCGGGAGGAGATCCGCCTCCTGAACCGGGACGGCGCCGGGAAGGACACCGAGCTCATCCTCGCGGAGGCGGGGGACATCACGCCGCTTCTCAGCCTTCACACCAAGAGCCGGGAGGCGCTCCCCTGGCCCGGGAAGGGCGAGGCCGTCATCACGGCGAAGCTCTCCGACACCCTGGGCCTGCGCGCGGGGGACACGGCCGTGCTCCGGCTCTCAAGCGGGCGGGAACAGTCCGTCACCATCTCGGGCGTGTGCGAATACTACGTCGGGCACGCGGTCTTCGCCTCGCCGGAGGGCTTCCGGGACACGTCGCGCAACTACGCCCTGATCCGCGTGAAGGAGGGCGAGGACCCGGGCCTGCGGGCCGCGCGGCTGCGGAGCGAGGAAGGCGTCAATTACGTAAGCCTCACCCGGACCGAGCGCGAGACCCTGGAAAACTCCATGGCGAGCGTCGACCTGCTGGTGCTGATGCTGGTGTTCTGTTCGGGGGCGCTGGCCTTCATTACCTTATATAATTTAACCAACATCAACATCATGGAGCGCGTCCGCGAGGTCGCCACGGTGAAGGTTCTGGGCTTTACCCCGCGGGAAACCGCGGAATATATCCTGAACGAGAACCTCATGCTCTCCTTCTTCGGGGCGCTCTTCGGCCTTCTGCTCGGGAAGCTCCTGCACCGCTTCGTCATGCTGAGCATCAAGCTGGACTATATGACCTATGACGTGCGCATCGCTTCCCTGAGTTACGCCCTCAGCTTCGTGATCACGGTGGTCTTCGCCCTGCTCACGAATCTCTTCATGAGAGGGAAGCTTGAGAAGGTCAATATGGCGGAATCGCTGAAGTCCGTAGAGTAAATAATGCAATGTTCCCCGCCGGAGGCGGGGAACATTGCGGGGTAATCTCTGACAGTCAACATGGCAGAGTCACTCAAGTCCGTAGAATAACATCCTTTGTGTTCAATTTTTTCGTTTTATTCTGTTCAGAAAAATCGACATGATTTCCCGGCCTGACATGGTATAATATGCATCAATAAACCGTAAAGAATCCGTATTTCAGGTACGATTCAGTTATTATTATCAGGTTTATCTGCATTTTATCCAAAAGGGGTCCGGGAGTCAGTGAAGATCGAGCAGTTGGAACAGTTGATCAAAATTGTGGAGAACGGAAGCATGAACATCGCGGCCAGGGAGATGTATGTGGCGCGGTCTTCGCTCTCGACCTCGATGAAGCATCTGGAGGCCGAGCTGGGCGGCCAGATCTTCAGCCGCCATTCCAACGGGGTCAGTCTGACGCCCTTCGGGTCCACGGTCTATCAGCACGCGCGGGAGATCTGCAGCCGGGTTCAGTTTCTGCAGGGCGTCTCCTCGGCGGGGCAGAAGGGCCAGCTTCACATCTCCAGCATGTACTGCTCCATGGCCAACGACGCCTTCGCCGCCTTTCTGCGCCTGCACATGACCGAGAATCTGGACGCCTCCATCGAGGAGGTCTCGGCCCACAACGTGATCCAGCTGGTCCGCGAGGGCATCAGCGAGGTCGGGGTCCTGACCCTCTTCTCGGACACCGAGAGCGTGACCCTGCGGAAGGTGGAGAGCGAGAACCTGGAATTTCACGAGCTGGCCGAGCGACAGCTGGGCGCCATCGTCGGGCCCAACAACCCCCTCTACGGCCTCGACCGGGACGAGATCGAGCTGCAGGAGCTGAGCCGCTTTACCCATCTGGAAAACTATGCCACCCCCACCGACCACGCCTGGGAGCACCGGGTCCTCTCCGAGGACGGCTACCGCGGGCGCTATGTGGTCAGCGACCTGGGCCTCGCGCTGCGCCTGGTCTCGGAGACCGACGCCATCATGATCGACGCCCGGGACGACGAAATATACCGCGGCTTCTACGCCAAGAGCGACTACCGCTTCCTCCCCATCCGGGACTATCCGAAGTGCAGGACCGGCTGGATCAAGCACAGAGCCCTGCCCCTGACGCCGCTGGCGCAGGAATATATCGACATTCTCACGGAAAAAGCCTCACATGTAGACTGAAGCGAAATGCATTTGCACGTATAACTCCCCGCCAAAGGCGGGGAGTTATACGTTGCGCAGGAGAGAATTCGGTTCCGTGGTATCATAAACCTCGCACGTGGACTGAACCGGCCGGGCGGCCGGTTCTTTTTTTATGCAGTTTTTTGAAAGACGTCAGTCGTTTTGAACAGATGTGTTCATGAAACGAGACGTCTGTTTTTTCGTCATCATCCGTGCGGAAAGGCGAACAACCGCAATGATGGAAAGTGTGGTAACTTAATCCTATTCATTTTTTGTTCATTTCTATTCATCTGTCAGACACGGAGGCTTTTATGGACAACACAAGAAGTTCCGCGATCGTCGCCCGCGACAAGGCCGTGATCGCTCCCTGTTCCCGTCTCGCCTACTATCCCCTGGTCATCGAGAGCGCCCACGGCGCGATCCTGAAGGATGTGGACGGGAAAGAGTACATCGACTTTCTCTCCAGCGCGTCTTCCCTGAACATGGGAAGCTCGAACCCGGTGGTGACGGAGGCCATCAAGGCCCAGCTCGACCGCTTCTCGCAGTTTGCGATCGCCTACACCTACAACGAGCGCACCGTGGAGTATGCCGAGCGCCTGGTCTCGGTCTTCCCCGGCGGCGTGAAGGCCAAGGTCGCCTTCGGCAACTGCGGCTCGGACGGGAACGACGCCGCGGTGAAGTTTGCCCGCGCCTACACCGGGCGGCAGAAGATCATCGTCTTCATCAACGGCTACCACGGCAACACCTACGGCTCTTCCACGATGACCACCTGCTCGCCCAAGATGCACGAGAAGATGGGCCCCTTCCTGCCGGAGATCTACGCCTTCCCCTTCTACGGCAACGACGTCCCCGACGAGGTCTGTGAGAAGGAGTGCCTCTCGGCCATCGAGACGGCCTTCTCCACCTGGCTGCCGGCCAGCGAGGTCGCCGCCGTAGTCATCGAGCCGATTCAGGGCGACGCGGGCATTCTCCCCGCCCACCCGATCTTCATGAAGAAGCTCTACGAGCTCTGCAAAAAGCACGGCATCCTCTTCATCAGCGAGGAGGTCCAGCAGGCCTTCTACCGCACGGGGAAGTTCTTCTCCATCGAGCACTATGACATCGTCCCCGACGGCATCATCATGGGCAAGTCCATCGGCGGCGGCCTGACCCTCGGCGCCTTTATGGCCCGGGACGAGATCATGGACTGCCTGCCGGCGCCGGCCCACCTCTTCACCCTGGGCGGCAACGCCGCCGCCTGCGCCGCGGGCGTCGCGGCCTTCGACCTGTATCAGACGCCGGAATTCCAGGCGGATCTGCAGGAGCACATCACGACCCTTTGGAACGAGGCCCGGAAGCTTCAGGCCGAGAACCCCGACATCGTGCAGTTTGTCCGCGGCATCGGCATGTCCATGGGCATCGGCATCGGACGGAAGGCGGAGGACGGGACCATGGTCCCCGATCCGGACGCCACCTTCAAGATTCTCTACCGCTGCTATGAAAAGGGCCTGATCGTCATCTCCCTCGGCGCCAACGTCCTTCGGATTCAGCCGCCTCTCGTCATCACGTCCGAGCAGCTGAAGACCGCCTTCGGCATCCTTTCCGAGGCCGTCGCCGATTTCCGCGCCGGGAAGATCAGCGATGACGTGCTGGCCTTCCGGGCAGGCTGGTGAAAAAGATGGACTATCCGTTTCGTACGCCCCTGACCGTCCCCGCCAAGAGCTATGCCGTGGCGGCGCCGCCGGATCCGGAAAAGCTTCTCGACTGCACCATGGGGGTCAACCCCTACGGCTATCCGGCCGCGGCCGGCGTCTCGCTGCAGAACATCGACCTGGGGCATCTGCAGGACTACCCCCACGACATCTGCCTCTATGAGAGCGTCATCAACTTCTGGCGGAAACAGGCGGCCCTCACCGAGGACATGCTCTTCTTCTCCGACGGAAGCGTCTCGGGCATCTACTGCCTCAACAACCTCTTCGCCCAGAGCGTCCGGGACGAGGTGATCGGCTTTCTTCCGACCTTCACCGACATGGTGGAGAGCGTGCGCCGCTTCGGCATGACCTACCGGGGCGTGCCCATGCGCAGGAAGGAAAACGGCCGGGCGGCCGCGGAGGATCTGCTCCCGCTGCTGACCGAGAAGACGGCCTTCTTCTATGTCGACCGGCCGAACAACCCCACCGGCCAGACCATGCCCCTCGGCGATGTGGAGCGGCTCTGCCGCGCCGCCGCGGCGGCCGGGGCCTTCTGCGTCGTGGACGAGGCCTACGGCGACTTCCTCCCACGGGAGGAGAGCGCCATGACCCTGATGGACCGCTACGACAACCTGATCATCATCCGCACCTTCTCCAAGGGCTTCGGCCTGGCGAATCTGCGGGCGGGCTATCTGGTGCTGCCGCCGACGCTCACGGCGATGCTCCGCCAGTGCAGCAACCCCTACGTCCTCAGCGACATCCAGCGCCGCGCCTGCGCCGCCGCCCTGACCGATCCGGATTTCCCGACTTCGCACGCGGATGACTTCAGCAGCGCCAAGCGCCAGATCGCCGAGGTGATCGGGACAAGGATCCGCATGCTGAAGACCGACGTCAGGGTCCCCATCTGCACGCTCATGCTGCAGGAGGACGGCAACCTGCAGCAGCTTCTCATCGACGCGGGCGTGCTGGCGCTCACGGGCCTGGACTTCGACGGCCTGGACGAGCGCTCGGTCCGGCTCTGCGTCCCGGTGCTGCGGAACCTGCCGCGGCTGATCTCGGCCCTGGAGCGCGCGGAGAAGTCAGGCACCTAAGCACCGCCCCTGTCTGCCCGGCAGCACAGTGTCTGACCCTTGGCATCACATTAGGCAACAACCGGTTTTCCGGTTTTGCATATCGGGAAGAGGACCTCTCTGCCGGCCGGAGGCCGGCAGAGCAAAGCATCATTCGGCAACAACCGGTTCTCCGGTTTTGCAAATAGAAAAGGAGGATAAAATCCATGGACAACAAGAAAAAATTCGGGCTGTTCCGCTATCTGGTTCCCGGCTTCCTGTTCCAGTCCGTCGTCATCGGCGGCGGCTACGGCACCGGCAACGAGATCGCACAGTACTTCGGCATCCACGGCATGGGCCACGGCATCGTCGGCATGATCATCACGACCCTCGTCTGGGCTGTCGTCGCGGCGGCAACCTTTGAGTTCTGCCGTACCTTCAAGGTGTACGACTACAACAACATGAGCCAGAAGCTGCTGGGACCCGTCGGCTATCTGTACGAGGTCTGCTACATCGTGCTGATGCTCATCGTGCTGGGCGTCATCAACGCCACCGCCAGCAGCATGATCGCGGATCTCACCGGCTGGACCGGCTGGGTCGGCGTCATCATCCTGTCCCTCGGCATCATCTACCTGATTCTCAGAGGCACCGAGACCATCGAGAAGGTTCTCTCCTTCTGGTCCTACATCCTGTACGCCGTGTACGCGGTGTTCATGATCATATGCTTCGTGAAGTTCGGTCCCCAGATCAGCGAGGCCTTCGCGGCCGGCGCCGGCGAGTACACCAAGGACGTCGTCAACGCCTCCGGCGAGACCGTCACCTACACCCTGGGCGGCATGAGCCTCTGGAGCGCCATTGTCGACGGCTTCAAGTATTCCTTCTACAACCTGGGCATCGTTCCGGCCATTCTCTACACCGTGCGTGAATGCGAGACCAGAAAGCAGGCGGTCGTCTGCGGTCTGCTCGCCGGCGTCATCGGCGTGGTTCCGGCCTTCCTGCTGCTCATCGCCATGGGCGGCGCCCTGCCCGAGGCGGTCTACAACGCCAACAACAACGGCACCGCCGTCTCCGCCATCTTCAGCAAGCTCGATATGAAGTGGCTGTACGTCATCTTCGAGATCGTCCTCTTCGGTACCCTGATTGAGACCGGCGCCGGCTTCATCAAGGCCGTCGACGACCGCATTGAGATCACCTCGGCCAGGAACGGCGAAGCCACCCCGACCTGGGTCCGTCCCGTGGTTGCCATCGGCCTGACCCTGCTGGGCGTCGCGGTCTCCACCTTCGGCCTGACCGGACTGATCGCCAAGGGCTACGGCACGATCTGCTGGGGCTTCCTGATCGTCTATGTCATCCCGATGCTGACCATCGGTATCTACAAGATTTCCAAGGCCGGCAAGTAAGCTCCAGAACTGTTTGGTATCTCCCGCCGAAGGCGGGAGATACTTGTTATCGGCAGCTACAAGATTTCGAAGGCTGGAAAGTAAACCTCATAAATGATAGCAATATCCCCCGCCTGCGGCGGGGGATATTGCTATAACGGTATTTACAGGATCTCCAAGGCTGGAAAGTAAGTTTTCGACCGTATAATTGTTTACACTATATCTTGCCATCTTTTTATCTCCTCATGATGAACCTGCATATAGATTCAATTTAATTCCGCTTTTCCAACCAGCCAGTCCAGAGCATTGATCCGGCGGATACCTTCATAATCCGCTTCGGGATCTTCGTCAAGGGTCAGTATCACTTTGGGATAGTTGTCGGAAATGCGCTGCAGAGAGGCAAGCTCACGACGAAGAGTGTTTTCGTCTCGAACACTGGCTGCGACCTGAATATACTGCACCCCTTTGTTCCCACGAGCGACAAAATCCACTTCCAGATCATCAATCTTTCCGATATAGACCTCATATCCTCTGCGAAGCAGTTCCAGATAAACGATGTTCTCAAGAATATGCCCCACATCCGTGCCGCTTGTGCCGAGCAGCATATAGCGCATGCCGATATCGACCACATAGTATTTTTCCAACGTCTTCAGATACTGCTTCCCTCGAATGTTGTAGCGCTTTGCCTGATAAATGATGAAACTCTCCATCAAACCTTCAAGGTACCGCTCCACAGTCTTTACGTCGATCTTTCTGCCAGAAGAGGTCATGGTATCTGCAATCTTTTTTGTTGAAAGCTGGCTGCCGATGCTGTCGAACACAAAGCGTGTCACGCTCTCCAACATCATGGTATCCGAAATCTTTTTGCGTGCGGCGATATCCTTAACGACGATGGTATGGTAAACGCCCTCCAAATAATCGTGCAAAGCACTCGGATTGTCCTTCAGCTCCAGCGAATAAGGGAAGGAGCTTCCCTGGATGTACTGCCTATACTTTGCCGCAAGGTTGTCGTTGTCCCCGGTTGCGAGTACATATTCGCGGAAGGACAGAGGCAACATTTTTATCTCGACATATCTCCCCGAGATCAGCGTAGCGATCTCGCTGGAAAGCATATAGGCGTTGGAACCGGTGAGATATACATCGACATTTTTCCGGATATAGAGACTATCGATCACAGAAGGAAAGTCTGTGCAATGCTGGATTTCGTCAACAAACACATATGTCATTTTCCCGGGTACGAGACGCTCCTTGATATATCTGTGAAGCGCAGCGGGCTCACGGAGCGCAAAGAAGTCAAAGTCTTCCAGATTAACGGCTATGATCTGCTCCTCTTTCACTCCATTTGCGCGCAGATAGTCCTGGTATATCTCCAGTAATGTAGACTTGCCACAGCGCCGGACGCCGGTTACCACCTTGATCAGCTGCTTATCGCGAAAGCCGATCAGTTTATCCAAATATTCCTTTCGTTCCAATCTTTTCTGTGCCATGGCGCACCTCCATTTTTGCTCAGCAAAAGTATATCCAAAAAGAATGAAGAAATCAATAATTTTTGGAATGAAATCCTAAAATTATTCTTTGACTTTCAAAATCGGATCAATAAAGAGCGCATGAGGATAATTGAACGTGTACTTAACGGTGGGACTGTTTTATTCAATTCAAACCGCGTTCGATTAGCAGTGATTGCAGCGAAACGGTAAAATTCTGTTTGATGAACTGATGAAACAGGAAACGGCATGACTCCGTAAGTCATGCCGTCCCTGCAAAACAATATTAAACTGTCTTACGACCCCCGCCCATGTGGGGGAGGAAAATTCTTATGCGTCCCCGGGATCAGGCCTGGCCTGCCAGTCGCTTGTACTTGGCATAGCGGTGCGCGGTGAACTTCTCCGCCTCGGCGAAGAGCTGCTCGGCGCGCTCGGGGAAGGTGCGGGTCAGGGAGGCAAAGCGGACCTCGCCCATCATGTACTCGCGCAGCTTGCCATTGGGCTCGCCGGAGTCGAGCTGGAACGGGTTCTCGCCCGCGTCTTCGCGGTCGGGGTTGTAGCGCCACAGCGGCCAGTAGCCGCATTCCGTGGCGGCCTTCTCCTCGTCCATGGCCTTGGACATGCCCTTGGAGAGGCCGTGGTTGATGCAGGGGGAATAGGCGATGACGATGGACGGTCCGTTATAGGCGGCCGCTTCCTTCAGGGCCTTGATGGCGTGCTCGGGGTTGGCACCGAGGTTGATCTGCGCCACATAGACATAGCCGTAGTTGGAGAGAATCAGGCCGAGGTCCTTCTTCGCCGTCGCCTTGCCGGCCGCCGCGAACTGGACCGAGGCGCCGATCGGGGTGGCCTTGGAGGCCTGTCCGCCGGTGTTGGCGTAGAGCTCATTGTCCATGACCAGGACGTTGAGGTCAAGGCCCGAGGCCAGGACGTGGTCCAGCCCGCCGTAGCCGATGTCGTAGGCCCAGCCGTCGCCGCCCACCATCCAGACGGACTTCTTGGTGAGGGCGTCCTGGCGCTCACGCAGGAAGCGGATATCCTCGCTGTCCTCATGGGTGTGCAGGAGCATATGGCGGACCTCGTCGGAGACCTCGCCGGTCTTTTCCACGTTGTCGCCGGCATCCAGCCAGGCGCTCAGGGCGTTGATGAGATGCCGGTCCGAGCTGACCTCCAGAACCTTGCGGGCGTGGGCCTTCATCTGCTCGCGGATCTGGTCGTCGGAGAGGCGAATGCCCAGGGCAAACTCGGCGTTGTTCTCGAACAGGGAGTTGGAGAAGGCCGGGCCGAAGCCGCGCTTGTTGACGGTCATCGGGAAGCTCGGGGTCGAGAAGCCGTAGGCCTGGGAGCAGCCGGTGGCGTTGGCCACGTACATCCGGTCGCCGAAGAGCTGGGTCAGGAGCTTGACGTACGGGGTCTCGCCGCAGCCGGGGCAGGCGCCGTTGAACTCGTACAGGGGCTGCTCATACTGGCTGCCCTTGGCGGAGAAGCGGGACATCGGGTTCTTTTTCTCGGAAAGCGTCAGGCAGAAGTCGAAGTTTTTCTGCTCCTCGCGGACCTCGTCCAGCGGGACCATCTTCAGGGCCTTTTCTTTGGCCGGGCAGACGTTCACGCAGCTTCCGCAGCCCTGGCAGTCGAGCACGCCGACCTGGATGCGGTAGCGGTAGTTCTCAAAGCCCTTGCCCAGCGCCTTCTTCGTGACGCAGGTCTCGGGCGCCGCGGCGGCCTCCTCTTCCGTGAACAGGAAGGGACGGATCGCCGCGTGGGGGCAGACGAGAGAGCAGCGGTTGCAGCCGATGCACTTGTCCGGATCCCAGACGGGGACGTTGTCCGCCACGCCGCGCTTTTCATAGCGCGCGGTATCGGTCGGGAAGACGCCGTCGGAGTAGGGCATCATCGCGCTCACCGGGATGTCATCCCCCCTGGCCGTGTTCATCGGGATCAGGATCTCATTGACATAGCTCGGAAGGGAGGCGTCCGGCGCGGTCTCTTCATCCTTCAGTTCCGCCCATTCGGCCGGAACCTCGATCTTCACCACGCTCTCCAGGCCGCGTTCGATGGCGGCGAGGTTCATATTGACAATCCGCTCGCCCTTGCGGGAGAAGGTCTTGATGACCGCCGTCTTCATGTACTCTTCTGCCTGGTCGATGGGCAGGACGCCGGAGAGTTTGAAGAAGGCCGCCTGCAGAACCGTGCTGGTGCGGTTGCCGAGGCCGACTTCCTCCGCGATGCCGGTGGCGTCGATGGTATAGAAGTTGATCTTCCGCTCGGCCAGAAGGCGTTTTGCGTGATTCGGGAGATTCGCGATCAGCTCTTCGCCCTTCCAGTGGGTGTTCAGCAGGAAGATGCCGCCGGGCTTGACCTCGCCGACCACGTCGAAGGTCTGGATATAGCTCTGCTTGTGGCAGGCCACAAAGTCCGCCATCGTGACATAGTAGGAAGAGCGGATCGGCTCGTGCCCGAAGCGCAGGTGGCTTCTCGTAAGGCCGCCGGACTTCTTCGCGTCATACTGGAAGTAGGCCTGGACATACTGGTCGGTGTTGTCGCCGATGATCTTGCAGGAGTTCTTGTTGGCGCCCACGGTGCCGTCCGAGCCAAGGCCCCAGAACTTGCAGGAGATGATGGACTTGCCGGAGGTGACGATGTTCTCGCCCACGGGCAGCGAGTGATGGGTCACGTCGTCATTGATGCCGACGGTGAAGTGGTTCTTCTTCTCGCCCGCCATGTTGTCGAAGACGGCCTTGAGCTGGGCCGGGGTGGTGTCCTTGGAGCTCAGGCCGTAGCGGCCGCCCAGCAGGGTGAGGCTGCGGCCCGACTCGTAGAGCGCCGCGCTCACGTCCTCGAAGAGCGGCTCGCCCAGGGAGCCGGGTTCCTTGGTGCGGTCGAGGGCGGTGAGCGCCCGGCAGGTCTCGGGGATGGCGGAGAGGAAGTGCTTCAGGGAGAAGGGACGGAAGAGGTGGATCTGGATCATGCCGACCTTCTCGCCCTTTTCGTTGAGATAGTCCACCACTTCGTGCAGGGCCTCGCAGACCGAGCCCATGGCCACCACGACGCGCTCGGCGTCCGGGGCGCCATAATAATTAAAAAGCTGATAGTCGCGTCCGGTGAGCTCGGACATCTTCTTCATATACTCTTCCATCACGGCCGGGAAGGCGTCGTAGGTCTTGTTCACGCTTTCGCGGAACTGGAAGCAGATGTCGTCCGTGCCGTTGATGTTGCGGATGGTGGGGTGTTCGGGATTCAGGGCGCGGTCCCGGAACTTCTTCAGCTCTTCCCGGTCCACCATCTTTGCCAGATCGGCGTAGTCCAGGACCTCGATCTTCTGGATCTCGTGGCTGGTGCGGAAGCCGTCGAAGAAATGCTGCACCGGCAGATGGCCCTTGATGGCGGCGAGGTGGGCCACCGCGCCCAGGTCCATGCACTCCTGCACGCTGGAGGAGGCCAGCTGGGCCCAGCCGGTCTGGCGGCATGCCATGACGTCCATCTGGTCGCCGAAGATCGAGACGTTGCCGGCCGCGACGGAGCGGGCCGCGACATGCATGACGGCGGGGAGCTTCAGGCCGGCGATGCGGTACATCGGCGGGATCATCAGCATCAGGCCCTGGGCCGAGGTGTAGGTCGTTGCGAGGGAGCCGGCCTCCAGCGCGCCCTGGACGCCGGCGATGGCGCCGGCCTCGGCCTGCATCTCGACCAGGCGGACAGAGGTGCCGAAAATATTCTTTCTCCCGTGGGCGGCCCACTCGTCCACGTGGTTGGCCATGGGGCTCGACGGGGTGATGGGATAGATGGTTGCGACTTCGGTAAACGCGTAGCTTGCGTATGCGGCGGCTTCATTGCCGTCCATGGATTTTCTGACCATTGACATTTCCTCCTGAGAAGAGTGTTTGGATTTTCAAAAACATACCCTCTTCTTATGGTCTTACTTGGACAACAGGAACAGTATACTACAAATCTCTGAAATATGTACAGCAAAATATGAACTTTATCGGTTCTTTGTCGCTGTATTTATATTCCCATGATGCAGCCATCGCCGCGGGGGTCCGTGCCGCCGACCAGAACCCGGCAGCTCTCGTCCGTATAGCGGATGATCTGTCCTCTGCCGAAGGGCCTGTCGTTCTGTCGGATCCTGTGGGTGTTCTCACAGGATCAGGCCTTCATCTTGCCCGCTCTGACGGAATGTGATAAACTAAATGAAAGGAAAAAGGATTGCTCCATCGTTCGGATGAAGCAGGAGGCGGAAGCATGAAAAAAGTCATCATCCTCATCGGAAACTACGGCTCCGGCAAGACGGAGATTGCCCTGAACATGGCTTTTCTGGCCGCGGCGGAAGGAAAGCGGGTTCAGGTCGTCGACCTCGACCGCATCAACGACTACTTCCGCATGTCGGATCATGTGAAGCTCCTGGAAGAGAGCAACATTGCCCTCGTCTCTCCCACTTTTGTCGGCGCCGGCATCACCCACACCAACATGCCCGCCGCGGTCGGCTCCGCCTTCGCGCAGGACTGGGATCTGGTCGTCTTTGACGTCGGCGGGGATCCGGCCGGCGCGCTGTCCCTGGCCCGGTATCACATGGACTTCGCCGCCCTGGAACCCGGCCAGCTGGAGGTCTATGACATCATCAACGTACGCCGTCCCATGTCCGAGACGCCGGAGAAGATTCTGAAGCTCAAGGGCGAGATGGAGGGCTTCGCCCGCCAGACCGTCACCGGCTTCATCCACAACTCGAACCTCCAGGCCTGGGCCAGCGCCGCGGATCTGCGCGACGGCTACCCCGTCGTCAAGGCCGCCAGCGAGATGAGCGGCATCCCGGTCGTCCACACCACCGGACGAAAGGAATTTCTCGAGGAGTTCCTGCAGGACGACGGCCTGGACCCGGACTACATCGGCATCCCCATCGCGCTGGAGACCTATATGCACCGCAGCTGGGACAACTTTGAAATCTGAAAGGAAAAGGGACCGAAATCATTGAGATTTCGGTCCTGCTTTTCGCTGGCAGCGTAGATTATCAATAAATTTACCGGTAAATTAACAAGTAAAAAGTATTGACTTTTCATGTATCTCGGATATACTCTAGACGAGGAGGCGATATCAATGGTAAATCTTACAGGCGCGATCCGTCATACCATTCCGATTTCTCAGTTTCATAAAGGAATGGCTGCGCAGATTTTTTCCGATGTTCGTAAGCACGGCGCCAAAGTTGTAATCAAAAACAATGAACCGGAGTGCATTTTAATGTCCCCGGCCGAGTATATGGATTTTTTTGACGAGCTGGCGGACGCCCGGTTGGAGCTCCTTGCTCTTCAGCGCGTCGCAAACGGCGCTTTGGAGCATACCAGCACGCAGAAGGAAGTCATGGAAAGTCTCGGTATCTCGGAACAAGACCTCGATGACACAGAGGAGGCCGAGATTGAGTGAGTTGGGAAGTCCTTTACACAGATGACGCAAAAGCGGATCTGCGCACGCTTGATGGAAGCCAGAGAAAAACTGTTATCAAAACAATTGCAAAGGTCAGCCGGAATCCGTTGCCGGCCAATGAAGGCGGATATGGTAAGCCGCTGGGCAATAAGCACGGCAATGATTTGACAGGCCTTTGTAAGATCAAGCTTGTCAAGGAGGGCATCCGTGTTGTATATGCCCTGGTTCGTACGGAAACCGCAATGAAGATCATCGTGATCGCAGCAAGATCCGACGATGAGGTATATGAAATCGCCGCGCAGAGGCGTGTCAGAGGAAAGTAGAGTTTGAAATCTGAACCGAGCACCCCGTAACCGGGGTGCTCGGTTTCACAAAACGATTCGCGAGATCGCCGCTCATATTGTCCGGTGGTAGAGAGCGGTCAATGAAGGTCTGTAAAATACTGCCTCTGCTTCAGGATTTTCTTCAGCTGCGCCGCATCTTTGGGCGCAAGCCCCTCCGTCGGGACATCTGACGCGGATTTCAGGAACCCCCTGGCCGCGCTTCCGGAGACGCTCTGACCGGAGAGGACTCTCCGCACACGGTAGTTCATGCTCCATCTGTTTTTTTCGCAGCTGAGCCAGCCGCACGCCGCCAGCGCCCGGGCCGTCTCTCTGTCATACTCAGAGAACAGGAGGCAAAACAGCTCACCGGATATTCCGTCGGACGGGAGCAGCGCCCCGCACTCCAGCACGCTCTTTTCCTCCGGAGAGAAGCCCGCGCCGGAATACAGCATCTGGATGATTTCACCCGGCCTGTCATCGTAGTATTTCGCGTGAATCAGTGTTTCGGCCTTCAACGTACAGGTTTCTCTGCTCAGCGTTCCGGCGGTCAGCTCGGTCAGGAAGGGATCGCGATCCAGGCATCGGATCAGCGCAAGGCAGGTATCCGGCCGAAGTCCGGGTACCTGTTTCATCCGTTCGAGAAGTACCGTTTCCGACTCTTCCGCCACCGCGGTCTCGATGAATTCCTGCAGCGCGGCAATCGGGTCCTCCTGTGCCGCGCAGAAGAGAAGCAGTCCGCCGTAAGGCTGTCGGGGATAGAGTTCCGTACAGCCCTCCTGTTCCAGGCTGAGATTGGCAAAACGCAGAAACTCTTTGAACCGCTGTTCCCGGTTCATGGAAGCGGGAAGCTTCACATGATAGCAGTAAAACAGCAGCAGGCAGAACATTTTATAAATCTGGTCATAGCTGCAGACATCCCCGATGCAGATCTTTCGCAGAATCTGTCCCGTCGGGAAATTTGAAATCAGCTGCGGCGGCAGAGATTTCAGCGAGGATATCATACCCGCCGCGCCGACCGTGCTCCGCTGGGCATATCCGAGAATGCAGTTCATCAGCGGTTCATACGGGATGTCCGCTTCCCTGCTTCTCCCCCGTCCGCCTCTCTGTCCCGATTCAGGCGCGAGCTCCGGCGTCATCCGGCATGCCTTGCCGGCATATTCCCGGATCCTCTCTCTGGCTCTGGCAAAACGATTCTCTTTGGCAAAGGTTTGCGGGTGAGATGCGAGGAAACGTAAAAACTCCACCTCGTTCATGGCTTCTGTCCGATCGGCCAGCAGCACGGTGTTCCGCACCGGCTGTTCCGCGTCGGACGTGTCCGCCCGCGTCATTCCGTTCACATCTTCCCATACTTTTTCACCGGTCTGATACCAGCGGCAGCCTTCGACGCCGTCTTTAAAGTCCTTCCTTGCGAAAAAGAAAAACGCGAACTCCTTCATCGCCTTCAGGTCAAAGGCCCGGGTAAAAAAGACCTTTTCAAACAGCTCTTCTGTCAGCTCCATGTCAAGATCGAACGCCGCACAAAGGCGATAGATGTTTTCACGGGTCTGTTCATCACTGCTGCTGACACTGGGATCCCGGCCGCCCGAAAGCCATTCATTCAAAGTGCTTCTGGAAATCTTTACATGGTGGTCTGCCGCGCCTTTGTTGATGGCAGCGGCAAGTGCCGCTTTACGGCCGGCGTGATCCGCAGGCAGCACGTCATAATAGGATTCATAGAATTCCGCCAGCCGTTCCGAGAACGGAAGCGTGTAGGCGTCCGGTCTCCACTCCCCCGCTTCGGAATAAATCTCTCCCCGGGAAAGGCGGCCGATATGCCCTTCTGTAAGCGGTCCGTATGACATCTTATCTCTCCCCTGTCCGTTTATTTCGGCTTAGATATTCAGTATACCCGATTGATTTCCGTAAAACAAGAAGAGGTTTCGTTATGCCGGCTTAAACCGGTCTTCCCTGTTTCGCTGCCATTTGTTTTCTGTGGAACAAACGGGATTTCAGGTGGAAGCATCAGACATAATCTGATATAATGATCATATCGAAGTCCGAATCAATAAGAGAGCGGAGAGGTTCATATGGAAAACCGGATCTTTCCGGATCATACTTTGATCCGTCTGTATAAAGAAGAAGACCGTACGGCGCAGCACCCGCTTCGTTTTATTCTGGAATCCTGCATCGGAACCGGCGCGACCTGTGTCGCCTACCAGGCCGAGGGCGAAGACGGCATTCCCGTCAGGCTCAAACAGTTCCGTCCCGAGGGGATCGGCCGGAAGGGGCAGCTGTATCAGGCCGCGGAAGCACGCTTCCTGCAGGCCTACCGGCAGCAGCTTTCCATGATGAAGGACGAGAAAACGGCTGCCGTCACCTCCGGATTGTACGGCCTTTACCGGGATGAGACGGGATATTACTGGACCTCGGTCAGCGGAATGGTCGGCAGGACGCTGGACCGGCTGCTCCCGGAGTATTCCCTGCAGAAGAATACGGAAACGATCCGCAGAGTCGCGGAATGCATCAAGGCTTATCATGACGCCGGCTGGCTGCTGCTGGATGTGAAGCCGGAAAACATTCTGGTCATCGACAGTCTCGGCATGCAGGGCATCAACTTTTTTGATTTTGATTCCTTCGTGCAGACAGCGGAGCTGAAGGCCGCGGCCGAAGCAGGACAGACGATGGTTCTGTCATCCTCCGAGGCATATTCCGCGCCGGAGCTGATGAGCACGGTGGTTGATCTGAACGAGATCGGAATCACGGCCGATTTCTATTCTGTCGGCGCCCTGCTGTTTACTGCGCTTTTCGGCAGGCGGCCGGAACTCTTTGACTGTCTGCCGGACGATGATTACGATTTTTCCTCCCTGACCGATGCTTCCGCGATGCCGCTCTCCGCAGAGCTGCGCCGGGCGGTCACGGTTTTTCTGCAGCATACGCTGACGCTGTCCCCCGCCGGAAGATTCGAGACGGACGACCGTCTGATTCACGCACTGGACGAGATTCTGAAGCATTTCGATCTCTCCTCCCCGCGGCTTGTCAGGAGCCTCCCTCACGCGGTGAGCTCTTTCACGGGGAGAGAACAGGAGCTTTCCGCGCTTCTGGAGGCGATCCGCTCCTCCGCCGCCCCCCTCGTTGTCTCCGGCATGGGAGGCATCGGGAAAACACAGCTGGTTCTCCGGGCGGCGGAGCTGCTGCGGGAGGAGTATGATTTTTGTTTTGTCCCGTTTCGGGGTTCTGTCCGGAGTACCCTTCTCTCTCTGCCGGTGGAAAATCTCGCAAGGGAAGTCCCGGATGAAACCGGCTTCCCGCGGAGGCTTCCCGATGACGAGGTGTATCAGAAGATTCTTTCGTGCATCAGAAACAGCTGTGCGGAAAACACGGTCCTCATCATCGACAGTTTTGACGCGGCATCGGATGAAGACACCCCCGCTCTGCAGTATGATCCGGATTTTGCGGAACTATCGGCACTCCCGGTTCGCCTTGTCTTTACCTCCCGCTGCCGCTTCGAGGGGATTCGCAATCTTCCGGTCGCGGAGCTGGAAGACGCTTCAATCCTTCATCTTCTGCAGGACGCCTTTCCGGAAGATCCGGAAGAGACCCTGCGGGCAATTGCCGACGCAGCCGGGAGACACACGCTTACGCTTGACCTGATCGTCCG
The DNA here is from genome assembly GCA_017458335.1 of Oscillospiraceae bacterium. Lineage (GTDB taxonomy): Bacteria > Bacillota > Clostridia > Oscillospirales > Oscillospiraceae > Limivicinus. The sequence continues at coordinate 160,354 of JAFTFT010000029.1, read as the reverse complement.
CTCCGCCCGGGAGAGCAAGGGGAAGATGTCGGCACAGAAGGTCCTGCAAAGTCTTCGTTCCGGTGCGGCGGAAAAAAACAGTGTTTTCGAGAATCTGAAACAGATCTTCAAAGCCTCGGCCTTAAGCCGGACCGCCAGATCCGTGATGGCCTGTGCCCAGCTGTTTCCGCAGGGCGGCATCCGCTCCGACCTGCTGGTCACGATGCTCTCTTCCGAGCAGTGGCTGACGGCCAGTCAGCTGGAACGAAGCGGCTGGCTGCGTTTTGACGCGTACAGCAGCCTTTGGTCCGTCCACCCGCTGGTGAAAGCCGTCTGTGCCTCGGAGAAGGGCGTCCGGCCAGGCTGGGAGACGGTCGGAAGCTTTGTTTCCGCCCTCCGGAAAAACCAGCGGGCGGGATTCTATGACGATGCCGGTGTCGACGGAAAGCGCCAGATTGAAGAGCTGTTTGCCAATATCGGCAGGTGCTCGCTTCGCAGGCCTTTTCCCTGGAAAAAAATCTGTGCCGCGGTGCTGATTCTCGCGGCGGTCATCACCGGGTTCTGGTACAGCAGGAGAGAAGTTGACGACAGTCCCGTGCTTACGCTGCTGCTCTTCCCCGACGCGGAAGCTTCCGCGGAGGAGATTGCCCATGACGGTGAGCTTCTTCAGCTGCGCCTGAAGGAACTCGGGATCAAGGAGATTTCCTTCGACGCCGAAAGCGGAACCGTCACGGCTCAGACGCACACTTCCGTATTCGGTCAGATCGAAGATCTGTCCGACACCATTCGCCTGATCATCAGCCGTCCGGGCAATCTGAATGTGATCGGTAAGAAAGGCTATTCCTATGCCTCCAATCCGATCGGCCGCGATCTCATCCGTACCGCGGAAGCCCGGTTCGGAAGTCTTCCGCAGGTCGGAACCCTTGACCGGCAGCAGGCCGGCCTGAGCCTCACGGAAGACTATCCCTATCTCTATCTCGTCCTGGATGAGCGCGCACAGGCTGCGATTGACGAGGTCCTCGAATATGGGGATACTCTTTCTTTCGGTTTTGATGCGGATATATTCCGGGGCAGGAGTCTTATGATCGCCCTCGTGCTTCCCGGGCAGGAAGCCGGGTCCTATTATCTGCTCGACGGGAGATGGAAAAGCCCGGCCGTCTGGAAGACGCTCGCTTATAATCTCACGCACGATCCTCTCTCTTATGCCTATACCTTTTCCGCAAAACTGAATCCCGCGGCGAACTGGCAGGATCCAGACGCGCTCGCCGCCGGTGCGCGCGGGAAAAATCAGCAGGCGTTTGCTTCGCTGACCGGCGATACCGTTACGGCGTTTTACGACAGTCCTTCACCGGAAGAAATCTCGGATTACAACTATGACCAGACACTCCTTGCGTTCAAACGGAAACTCGACCTGCTCGGTTTCCCTTATGCCATCGGGACAGACTTTTTTGATCAGCGCAGAATTGCCGTCTGCATGCCGACGGATAAACTGGCATACGATGTCGTTTCCGGTCTTCTCCCGGCAACGGGCATCTCGCTGTGCTCCGCCTATCGTCATGATGACGGTGTATACTTCCCATCCTCTTCCGATTATCAGGCAAGCGTCCGCCGGGACAAAGAAGGCCGGTATACGCTCGTTCTGTCGACGGAGGATCCCCGGGACCGGGAGAAGATCCTTGCATCCACGGAAACAATGCTGGCCGACGGGGATCATCGTATCGAGCTGACCTGCAGGACTTCGATCAAACTCGCGGAAATGAAAATCGAATCGCCCATTGACGATGGAATTCTCATTTTCGACACGCTTCCGTTTCTCGGCGTGAACCATATAACGGAAAAATACCGTCCGATTCTCGACCTGCTCTGTGAGATCGTCAATGCCGACTACCGGGTGAACGGAGAATACTACTCGCTGGATAACTTTTCGTTTTCCTCTCCGGACGGGAATTTCGGCGTTTCCAGAAACATCGCCGAGGGCGCCGCTCTGATCGAAAACATCAGCCGGGACTTTCCTCCCGCCGAAGCCCGGCGCGATCCGACTTCCGACACCGACACGATCTATATCTTCATGCAGGAGGAACCCGGCCCCGGTTTTGCCGAAAGAGCGGCGGAGCGGATTGAAGCAATCTATCGGGCATACGACATTGAAAACAGCAACGTCGACCACTATCTGTTTATTCTGACCGAGGAGAAGGATCAGAGCCTGTGCAGAATTTCGGTAGGCAAATCGTTCCTGGCTCGTTCCAACCCCCGCTATACGGTCGAAGCAATTTTAAGGGGCGATGAGTTCGAGCAATACCGTGACGAGATCGAACAGGCCTTTTCCTCCCGGGCATTCTATACCGACCATCTGTTCAGCGTATCGATACGCTCCTAGCTGTATCACCGCGGGCCGGATCTTCGTCCGGTCTGCGTCTGTCTTCCGGGCCGGCAGCAAACAGCCCGCAGGGTTCTGTCACAAGGACAGCTTCCCTGCGGGCTGTACGTATCATCGGTCCGAAACCGGAAACATCAGGCCGCCGGATTCCCGATCTCCAGCGTGAAGCCCTTCAGCAGAGGGGACGCCGTGCGGATCAGCTCCTTCAGCCACCATCCGTAGGCATAGCCCTCCGCGCAGCGGAAGAACGGCTCATAGCCCGGCATAGCTTCGATCCGCGCACGCTGTTCGCTCAGGGTTCCGCTCCAGAAGGCGTTCATCACCGTGTAGAAGAAGCCCACCGCGTTGTTCTTCTCCTCTTCCGTGATGGGATTCCGCTCCGACATATAGCTGATGTTGCTGACAGAGTAATTATACAGGCCCTCCTGCTGCCAGTCGGTGAAATTCTTCAGCACCGCATCGTCCTGCCCTGTTGCCGAGGCCCAGGCGTCGACGTCGACGCGCCGCGGCGTATAGCGCAGCGTGCTCCCCGACAGATCCAGCAGGCTGTATCCGGTCGGATAGCCCAGCAGATACTCGGTCAGGATCTCGGTCAGCCCCTCCTCCTGATACACCCCCCGGGTGTGCATGTGTCCGCTCAGGTAAAGCGGGACATGATAGGCTCTCAGGAGCTCCGTAAAGCGGTCTCCGTTTTCAATGCAGTAGCCGCTCCCGGGCTGTCTGCTGATCTCGGGCAGCAGGTTATAGTGCCCTGCAGCCAGGACCGGCAGGCCCTTTTCCCGTGCGTCCCGCAGGCAGCCTTCGGCCCACTGCAGCGTCTGCTCCGAAAAGAAAGGTTCATTGCTGCCTCTGGCCGCGGCGCCCGGCAGGTCGATGGCGCCGAGGCTGTAGCCCGCCGTATCCATCATCAGCAGCATCAGCCCGTCCCGGATCACGCAGTAACTGAGTGAGACCGGATCCCGGCTGCAGGCCTCCGCATAGCCGAAGTCTTCATAATATGACGCAAATTCCGTCTGGCCGACCGGGGCCAGGTCATGGTTTCCGGGAAGCACATAGACCGGGAGGCCTTCCCGCTCCGCCTTCCGCAGCTTCTCTGCCAGGGCCTCATGCCGCTGCGGCTTCCCGCCGTTGACCAGGTCCCCGGTGAGCAGGATCATTTCCGCCCCCTGCTGCTTCGCGTCCCAGAGCAACGCATCGACAAGCTCCATGTTGTAAACGACCTCGGTTCCCTGGCTCTTGTCCGTGTTGTCCGGATCCAGATGGAGATCGGAGGCCACCGCAATCCGAAGCGGAGACCGTTCCGCGTTCTCTGTCCCGTCCGCTTCCGACTCCGCCCGGGCGGGCACCGGCCCTGCCAGCATCTGCAGAAATACGCAGAGCAGCAGAACGGTTCCGCAAAGCCGCCGTCCGCTCTGTTTCCGTCTCCGCCTGCGCTCTGTCATCCTCTCCGCCTCCGTGAAGGGTTTCGCCGTATGCTCTCTCACATGTTTTTCTCCGATTTTAGCCGAAGAATTCCGGCCTGTCAATCACCTGCAGCGGCGGATTCCGCCGGCGGGCTTACCGCAGTCTCGCAAGCGCCGCTTCCATCCGGTCCATGCCGAGGCGGATGTTTTCCATGGAGTTGGCATAGGCAAAGCGGATCGTCCCCGGCATGCAGAAGGCTTCGCCGAACACGGCGGCCACGCCCGCCTCATCCAGAAGATAATTGCAGAGATCTTCGGCGGTTTCGATCTTCCGTTCTCCGTCCGAACGCCCCAAGCAGGCCCTCACATCCGGCATCAGGTAAAAGGCCCCCTGCGGCTTCCGGCAGCGGATCCCCGGCATGGCGTTCAGCCGCGCGTGCATATAATCCCGCCGTTCTTCAAAAGCCTTCCGCATCTGCTCCACCGCATCACCGCAGTCGGTAAAGGCCTTCAGCGCCGCAACCTGGACGAAGCTCACGGAGCAGGAGGTCATGTGCCCCTGGAAGGCGTTGCAGGCCCTGCTCACAGCGAGGCTGGACGCCGTATAGCCGAGGCGCCAGCCGGTCATGGCATAGGCCTTGGAAAAGCCGTTGACCACCACGGTCCGCTCGTACATGGCGTCGGACACGGAGGCGATGCTCACATGTTCCGCCCCGTCGTACACCAGCTTCTCGTAGACCTCGTCGGAGACGACGTAAAGGTCATTCTCCTCCGCGATCCCGCCCAGCTCCTCCAGCGACGTGCGGGAATAGACCGCACCGGTCGGATTGTTCGGCGAATTCAAGAGGATCAGCTTTGTCCGGGGCGTTATTGCCCTGCGGAAGTTCTCCGTGTCCAGGCTGAAGTCGTCCCTGGTCGGCACCAGGACCGGGACGCCGCCTGCGAGCTTCACGATCTCCACATAGCTCACATAGCAGGGCGTGGGAATCAGCACTTCGTCCCCCTCGTCGCAGAGGGCATAGACCGCGTTGGACAGCGCCTGCTTGGCTCCGGAGGAGATGCAGATCTGCGCCGGGGTATAAGAAAGGCCGTTGTCCTTCCACAGCTTTTCACAGACCGCCTCCCGCAGCGCGGCGATGCCGTTGACGGAGGTGTATCCGGTCTTCCCCTCCCGCAGCGCCCGCTCGCAGGCCTCGACGATCGGCCGGGGTGTCGGGAAGTCCGGCTCTCCGATGCTGAAGGTGATGATGTTCTCCCCGGCGGCACGCTTTTCGGCGATTCTTGCGGTCATGGCATGGGTCGCCGACGGGGTGATATTCGCGATCCGTTTGCTGAGCATGACGTGTCCTTTCCTCCGTTTTTCTTATTCCATTCTGTCCTCGTCCGTGATCTCCCGGATCACCCTGCAGGGGACCCCGGCCGCGAACACGCCGGACGGGATGTCTTTCGTGACGACGCTGCCCGCGCCGATCACGCTGCCCGCGCCGATGGTCACGCCGCCGCAGACCGTCACGTTTCCGCCGAGCCAGCAGTTATCCTCAATGGTAATGGGCTTTGCGTATTCCCGGTCCGTCTTGACGCCGTCCGCCCTGACAAAGAGGTTCCGATCCTGCCAGCGCATCGGATGCACCGGCGTCAGAATCGACACGTTCGGACCCATGAAGACATTGTTCCCGATCTTTACCGGCGCACAGTCCAGACAGGTGAAGTTGAAGTTCACATAGGTATTTTCGCCGATCCGGGTAAAGCAGCCGTAATCAAACTGGACCGGTCCCTGCAGATAAGCGTCCTCCCCCATGTCGGGAACCAGTTCCTTCATGATCGCTTCCCGTTCCTCTTCCTGGGTCTCGAGGGTGTCGTTATACTGTTTGCTCAGGGCGTGGGCCTTCTCGCGCAGGGCGATGAGTTCCTCATCCGCCGGGTCGTACAGCTGCCCGGCCAGCATCTTTTCTTTTTCCGTCATGACTTGCTCCTTACGGTTTTTATACTCTTTTTAACGAAATGCATTGCCTGGATATCATTTTTATTATATCATCGGCAGGCAGAGCCGTAAACGAAAAAAACCGAAATGTTGCAGCAAATAAAAAGCAACTTTATAAAAGTCCCCCTTGGCAGGCGGGAAAAAACGTGATATAGTAGGACACAAAGGCAACAAAATACCCAACATATAAAAACACAATTAAGAAAGGATCCGAATTATGATGCAAAACATTCCTGAAGTCAAACTCGGCATCGTCGCCGTCTCCCGCGACTGTTTCCCCATCGGCCTGTCCATCGCCAGACGCGAGGCCATTGTCAAGGTCTGCAAGGGCGGTCTGTATGAGTGCCCCGTCACCGTGGAGAACGAGTTGGACATGCTTAAGGCCGTCGACGATGTCAAGGCCGCCGGCTGCAACGCCCTGGTCGTCTTCCTGGGCAACTTCGGCCCCGAGACCCCCGAGACCCTGATCGCGAAGAACTTCGACGGGCCCTGCATGTTCGTGGCGGCCGCCGAGGGTGACGGCGACCTCATCAACGGCCGCGGCGACGCCTACTGCGGCATGCTCAACTGTTCCTACAACCTTGGCATGCGCCACCTCAAGGGCTATATTCCCGAGTATCCGGTCGGCACCGCCGAAGATCTGGGAAAGATGATCAAGGACTTCATCCCCATCGCCCGCGCCGTCATCGGTGTGCAGAACCTGAAGATCATCACCTTCGGTCCGCGTCCGCAGGACTTCTTCGCCTGCAACGCTCCGATCAAGGGCCTGTATGAGCTCGGTGTGGAGATCGAAGAGAACTCCGAACTGGACCTCCTGGTGAGCTACAAAGAGCACGCCGGGGACAAGCGGATTCCCGAGGTCTGTGCCGACATGGCCGCCGAGATGGGCGAAGGCAGGTATTTCCCCGACATGCTCGAGCGCATGGCGCAGTTTGAGCTGACCCTGCTCGACTGGGCGGAGAAGCACAAGGGCGCGCGCAAGTACGTCGCCTTTGCCGACAAGTGCTGGCCGGCCTTCCCGGAGCAGTTCGGCTTTGAGCCCTGCTATGTGAACTCCCGTCTCGCCGCCCGGGGCATTCCCGTCAGCTGCGAGGTCGACATCTACGGCGCGCTCAGCGAGTATATCGGCGCCTGCGTCACGCAGGACGCCGTCACCATCCTCGACATCAACAACTCCGTCCCCGCGAAGATGTGGGAGGAGCAGATCAAGGGCAAGTTCGACTACAGCCTGACCGACACCTTCATGGGCTTCCACTGCGGCAACACGCCGTCCTGCAAGATGTGCGCCGACCGCGCCGTCAAGTATCAGCTCATTCAGCACCGTCTGCTTGAGCCGGAAGGATCCGATCCCGACTTCACCCGCGGCACCCTGGAAGGCGACATCGCGCCGGGTGAGATCACCTTCTTCCGTCTGCAGTGCGACAGCGAGGGCAAGCTCCGCTCCTACATCGCCGAGGGTGAGGTTCTGCCTGTTGCCACCACCAGCTTCGGCGGCATCGGCGTCTTCGCCATCCATGAGATGGGCCGTTTCTATCGCCACGTGCTGATTCAGAAGCGCTTCCCGCATCACGGCGCGGTGGCCTTCGGCCATCACGGCAAGGCCCTGTTTGAGGTCTTCAAGTTCCTGGGCGTGCAGGACATCGGCTACAATCAGCCCAAGTGCCTGCCCTATCCCACCGAGAACCCCTGGGCCTGATCCGGCCGCGGCGGAGCTGTGATCCAGTAATCTGAAACAAACCGGAGGTTCCGTGCTTTTCCGCATGGCCTCCGGTTTTTCACAGCAGGCCGGATTTCGACTGTCCGGGATCTGTCCGCGGTTTCCGTTGAAGACGCGGATGCGGCGTGTTATACTGCTTAACGAAATCGATTGCCCAGTGAGGTATATCTCCCCGCCGGAGGCGGGGAGATATACCGGCACTGCATTTCGTGAAAGGGTATATGCCGTTGGTGCTCCGGTTCGGAGAACAGACAGGGGTGGAGATATGGAACCGATCAAAGTGTTTATTGTGGAAGATGAGAGCATCGTCCGGGAGGGAATCCGGGATATGATTCCGTGGGAACAGTACGGCTTTGTGTTCTCCGGAGAAGCCCCTGACGGTGAAGTCGCCCTGCCCATGGTGCGCAGAATCCGTCCGGATATTCTCATCACCGACATCAAAATGCCGTTCATGGACGGGCTCTCCCTGAGCCGCCTGGTGAACCGCGAACTTCCGGACACGCGGATCATCATCCTGTCCGGATATGACGACTTTGAGTACGCGCAGCAGGCCATCGAGCTGCACGTCGATCAGTATCTGCTCAAGCCTATCTCCCGGGCCAACATGATCAAGGCCCTGGAGCAGACACGCAGCAGGATTCAGGAGGAGCGGGAGCAGAAGGAATATCTCCAGGTGTTCACACGGGAGGCACGGGAATACGAGGCCTATTCCCGGCGGGTCTTCTTTGAGAAGCTGGTCAGCGGCGCTCTGAGCGTGAAGGAAATCTACGAGCAGGCAGAGCAGCTGGAGATCGATCTGGACGCGGAATGCTATAACATTGTCCTGTTCAGTATTCACATGCCCGGAAACGTCACCGGCTATTCCGAAGAACTCTCCAGAGCGGAGGAAACCCTTCTCCAGGCCTTTATCCGCATGCCGGATCTGCTTCTGTTCCGCAGCAGCCTGCTGAGCCACGCGGTTCTGATCAAGGGCACGGCGGAAGAGGTCCGGACGCTGACCGACCAGTGTGTCGAAGCCATCGGCCAGCACTGCGGCAGCAGGGATCTTTCGGTTGACTGGCACGTGGCGGTCGGAACTCCCGTCACACGCCTCAGCGGCCTGCATCAGTGCTACGCGGCGGTCAGCCACGCGCTCGCCTTCCGCCATCTGATCCCGCGGCAGCATGTCCTGACCGTGGATCTTCTCCGTCAGAACCGCGCCTCGGGGGAAAGCTACAGCGCCGTCGACGCCGGAAAGCTGGATCCTTCCATCATCACCGGGTTTGTGGAGAAGGGCCTGCTGGAAGAGCTTGATGATTTTGTCACGGAGTTTTTCGGCGATCTCGGTTCCGCGGTCGATTCCATGATGTTCCGGCACTATCTGATTCTCAGCACGCGCATCAACGCCCTCGCCGCGATACGGGAGCTTGGTCTGGACCGGGAGACGCTGCTCCGCAGGCTGCCCCAGGCGGAGATTGACCTGAGCGGGGAGAGTCTGAAGCTCTATTTCCGGGATGTTCTGTATACGGCGATCAGCCTGCGCGACGAGGAGACCCGGAAGCAGAGCGGAAGCATTGTCAGCAGTGCCGTGCAGTACATTGACCAGCACTATACGGACGAAAACATCTCTCTGAACCATGTGGCCAGGGCCATCAATGTCAGCACCAACTACCTCAGCGCCATCTTCAGCCAGAGCATGGGCCAGTCCTTTGTGGAATACCTGACCATGAAGCGCATGACCCGGGCCAAGCAGTTCCTGCGCCAGAGCAACAAGCGCAGCGGGGAGATCGCGGCGGAAGTGGGATACAAGGATCCCCGTTATTTCAGTTTTGTGTTCAAGAAGACCCAGGGGTGCACGCCCCGGGAATACCGGGCGGGAGAAAGCGATCATGAGCGGAATCGGGAAACAGACCGATAGGCATTCCATTTCGTCCAGACTGCGGGATCTGATTCTGCATCTGGCCGTTCCGCTGTGCCTGCTCTCCGTCTTTCTGCTGCTGGTTCTCCTGATCTCCAGTCTCTCCCTCTCGCAGGTCAGCCGGAACATCTCCACCGCCTCCCAGTTCAACCAGAACTTCAAGGACGAAGTCGATCTGAAGATGTACCTTTTTGTGACCGGCAGCGACGAGCAGCTCCCCTGGGAAGAGGTCCAGGCGGCGGAGACGCTCGCGACCGCACTGCTGGAGAACACGCACAGCCGGGAGAGCTACCGTGCCGCAAACAGCGTTCTGGATCTCTGTGAGAATCTGCGGCACTGCATCCAGGAGATTGAGTCTACGGACGGCTATGATCTGCGGATGCACCAGCTGGAATCCAACATCTATGTCATCACGGAGCTGATCCAGAAATATATCTACAATTACCTCTACCACGAGGCCGGAGAGCTGGCCGCCATCCGCGCCAGGCAGAATCTCTGGCTCTCGGTGGACCTGATCCTTGCGCTGGGCATCACGATCGTGGTCATTGTCCACTCGCTGCGCAGAAGCTTTCGCATCAGCGGCAGCATCTCCCAGCCGATTGACGGCCTGTATCAGCGGGTGGTCGAAATCGGCAGAGGGGATCTCTCCCCCCGCGCGCCCGTGCCGGCGGAGGACAGCAAGCTTCAGGCGCTCGGCACCGGTCTGGAGGAGATGGTAACCCGTCTGAATGATCAGATGGAGCTGAACCGCCAGGAACAGATCCGGCTGCGCAGCATGGAGCTGGCTCTGATTCAGGCACAGATCAACCCGCATTTCCTCTACAACACCCTGGACGCGATTGTCTGGCTGATCGAAACCGGGAAGAATGACCAGGCCATTGAGATGGTCTCGAGTCTCTCGACCTATTTCCGCTCCTTCCTCTCCAACGGCAAGGACATTATCCCCCTGAGCGAGGAGATTCAGCACGTCCGGAGCTATCTGGAGATTCAGCAGGTCCGATACAAGGACATTCTCGCCTATGATTTTCTGACCGATCCCAGCCTCGACAAGTGCCTGATCCCGAAGATGACCCTGCAGCCGCTGGTGGAGAACGCCATCTATCACGGGATCAAGCCAAAACGGGGAATCAGCCGCATCACCATCGGCAGCAGCCGGGACGGCGATCAGGTGATTCTGAAGGTTGCCGACAGCGGGATCGGGATGGGCCCGGAAGCGCTTCAGCAGCTCCGGGCCTCCCTGGAACAGGACGAGGGAAGCGGTTTCGGCATGAAAGCCTCCTACAAACGCCTCCGGCTGATGTTTGGAAGCGACCTGGGCTTTGACATCGAGAGCACAGAGAACCGGGGGACGGAGATCACGATCCGCATTCCCTATCAGACGGAGGTGTCCGCATGAAAAAACGCAAAGTATTCCTTGGATTCTTCATCCTGCTGCTTTTTCTGCTGTGTGCCTGCGGACGTGTCTCCGGCCCGGAAGAGGACCGGCTGATCCGGGTCGGCTTCTCCCAGCTGGGCTCCGAATCGGACTGGCGCGCGGCGAATACGAAGTCCATGACCGCCGCGCTTTCCGAGCAGAACGGATTTGAACTGCTGTTTGACAACGCCAAGCAGAAGCAGGAGAATCAGCTCCTTGCCATCCGCAATTTCATCCAGGAAGAAGTCGACTACATCGTCCTCGCCCCGATCATGGAATCGGGATGGGAGGATGTCCTTCAGGAGGCAAAGGAAGCGGAGATCCCCGTCATCCTCGTAGACCGGCAGATTTCCGCGGAGGATGAAGAGCTGTATTCCTGCTGGGTCGGCTCGGACTTTCGCGCGGAGGGCGACATGGCGGTTCAGTGGCTGGAAGAGGAGCTCGTGCGCAGCGGAAAGGCCGGTGAACCGCTTCGGATCCTGCATATACGCGGCACAGACGGCGCCACGGCGCAGATCGGCCGCACGGCGGCTCTGGAAAGCGCCGTGCGGCGGCACCCGGAATGGGAAATCGCGGGGGTTCTGCCCGGGGAATATACGGAAGCAAAGAGCTATGAGCTCGTGCGGGACTTTCTGAAAACCGACCGGGACATCGATGTCATCTACAGTGAGAACGACAACATGTGTTTCGGTGCAATGCGGGCGCTGGAGGAAGCCGGCCTCTCCTACGGTACGGACGGTCAGATCATGCTGATCTCCTTTGACGCGGCGCAGCATGCCCTGCAGCTCTGTCTGGAGGGAAAGATCAACGCCTGTATGGAGTGCAACCCCCTCCACGGCCCCCGTGTCGCCGATCTGATCCGGCAGATGGAGCGCGGAGAGCAGCCCGAAAAGCAGAATTTTGTGAAAGAAACGCTCTTCCGTGCGGACACGCTGACGGAAGACATCCTCCAAAAGCGGGAATACTGAATCTTTTCACCCGCTGTTTCTTGCCCGCAGGGTCCAGGGAAGCCTGACCCCGCGGGCATTGTTGCCCCGCATCAGGCGAATGAGCATGCGTGCCGCGGTGGTCCCCATCTGGTGCCGCTCATGGGCGAGCGAGGTGATGGACACCGGACTGAGCGAACAGTAGTGAGAATTGTCAAAGCTCACCACGGCGCAGTCCTCCGGCACTCGGATTTCCGACGCCAGCAGGGTACGGATGAGGGCATAGGCGATCTCGTCGTTGTAGCAGACAACCGCCGTGCAGCCGGTCAGCCTGCTGTGGACAAAGCGGTCGAGCCGGTTGTACTGTCCGTTCATGAGCCGGTCCCGGTCCTCCGTGTCATACCAGAGAATGCTCTCCTCCGGAACCGTCTGTCCGGCTTCCAGGAGCTCCGCGAGATACCCCCGGTAGCGTTCGATCCCCTGCCGGTCGTCACTTTTGAAAATCCCCGCGATCCGCTGATGTCCCCGGTCCAGGAGATGCCGTACCAGCATCCGCGCGCCCCCCTCGTTGTCGTCCAGAACATAGGCGGCGTTTCTCGGCACCGGAAGCGGCGCGTGCAGGTAGATGATCGGGATCCCCTTCCGGTCCAGCTGCCGCAGCAGGTCCAGATTCGGGCTTGGAAGCGCTGTCTTCGCCCCCTCCAGCAGAATGCCCTCCGGCGGGTTCTGAATCAGATGCTGGAGGATTTCCCGCTCCCGGAGAATCCGGTTTCCGCTGCCAAAGCGCTGCATTTCATATCCGCTGCGGGACAGCTCCGCCCCGATATCCCTCAGCAGCTGCGGGTAGAGGTACTCCTCGGTATAGGCCGTGATCACCGCGACCCGCCCGCTTCTCCCCCTTCCGTCCGCGGAGAGATAGGTCCCGCTGCCGCGGATCCGGACGATGCTTCCCTCCTGCTCCAGCAGATCAAGCGCTTTTCGGACGGTCTGCCTGCTGTATCCGTAACGGGCGGAGAGTTCAGTCTCGCTCGGGAATTTTGTGCTTCCGGCGCGGTGCAGCTGCGTGCAAAGCCCTCTCAGCTCCTTTGCCAGAAGGACATATCTCTTCCTCATATTCCCGCCTCCTTCCCTTCACGGTCTGTGCGGTTTGCGGTTTCTTCCGATTGTATCTTCTAGTTTTATTGTATCATATCCTGCCGTTTGCGTCACGTTCTGTTTTTGATGACGAAATGCCTTGCCCGGAATCTCTCCCCGCTGGAAGCGGGGAGAGATTCCTCTTGCGGCATACAATTTTATCAGCGTTTATCTTAGCGTTGTCATGGGGATGACGGTTTTCCAAAGGACTTTTTTTACGAAGGACGATATTTTTTTGGGTTTTTGCCTGCGCTTTGGGCAAAATGCCGTAGGCCGGAACGCCGGAAACCGAAAGCCAGGGCGGAAAATTTTGAACATTTTTCTCTTGAATCGGAAAAAAACCCGCTTCTCGCCGGAAAGTTGTACTTATTCTTCATCCCACCTTGCAAAGTTGTATTTATTCAACTTTACGATTTCGTTTTCTGCGCCCTCCGGGCGGTTGACGGAGCGGCTTTTTCGTGGTTTTATTATGCCAGCGGGCATGGTTGCCCACCAAAATATGGAAAAGGAGAATGAACATGAAAAAAGTAATTGCTATCGCACTGGTACTGATGCTCTGCCTGTCGCTTATGCCGATGGCCTTCGCCGCGGATGATCTGATCACGGTCGGCGTCATCAACAACCCGCCTTCCGAGTCCGGTTACCGTGAAGCCAACGTCAACGACTTTGCCGCCGTCTTCACCAAGGAGAACGGTTACGACGCCAGCTTCTACTACAGCATCAAGAACGATGAGCAGCTCAGCGCCGCCCGCCAGTTCATCACCGACGGTGTTGATTACCTGCTGATCTCCGCCGCCGAGACCACCGGCTGGGATGCTGTCCTGAAAGACGCTCAGGAAGCCGGCATCGGCGTGTTCCTGTTCGACCGTATGATCGACTGCGACACCGATCTCTTCGAAGCCGCCGTTGTCTCCGACATGGCGAAGGAAGGCGAGACGGCCGTCAACTGGCTGCTCTCCCTCGAGCTTCCCGAGTACAACGTGATCCACATTCAGGGCGCCATGGGCAGCGATGCTCAGCTCGGCCGTACCGGCGCGCTGGATGAGCAGTTTGAAGCCGGCACCATGAAGAAGGTTGTCCAGCAGACCGCCACCTGGGACGAAGCCGAAGCCAAGAAGATCGTCGAGTCCGCCATCAACTCCGGCGAAGCCTTCAACGTCATCTACGCCGAGAACGACGGTATGGCCAAGGGCGCTGTCGCGGCGCTGGACGAAGCCGGCATCACCCACGGTGTTGACAAGGACGTCGTCGTCATGGGCTTTGACTGCAACAAGTGGGCGCTCCGCGAGCTGCAGAAGGGCAACTGGAACTATGACGGACAGTGCAGCCCGTTCCAGGCTCAGGTCATCAGCGACATGATCCAGGTCCTCGAAGAGGGCGGCGAGATCGAAGGCCTCAACGATGCCAAGCAGATCATCTCCGTTGAAAAGGGCTTTGACGCCCGCGAGATCACCGAGGAAGACATCCTGACCTACGGTCTCGGCGAAGACGTCGCATAATCGGGCAATTCCGGAGCGGCCGCTCCGATCCAGAGCAAATGACGCGGTGTGGCGAAGTGGAGAAATCCGCGGTCCACACCGCGTTTTCTGAATGATTCGTTTCAAAACAAGGCAGGAGGACAGCGGATGGAACAAGACATTGTATTGACGATGCGTGGAATCTGCAAATCCTTTCCCGGCGTGAAAGCCCTGAACGACGTGGACTTCACCCTGCGGAAAGGGACAATCCACGCCCTGATGGGAGAAAACGGCGCCGGAAAATCCACGCTGATCAAGGTGCTGACCGGGATCTATCCCATGGACGCCGGGGAAATCCGCATTGACGGAACCGAAGGCGCCATCAGCATCCGCTCCCCCCAGGAGGCACAGAGTTACGGCATCAGCACGGTGTATCAGGAAATTACCCTGTGCCCGAACCTTACGGTTGCCGAGAACATGTTCATCGGACGCACACGCGCCAGAACCGTGGACTGGAAGGGCATGGAGAAGCGGGCCGGTGAGCTGCTGGACAGCCTCGGCATTCCCGCAAGACCCAGGCAGCAGCTCGGCAGCTGCTCCCTCGCCGTTCAGCAGATGGTCGCGATTGCCCGGGCGGTCGATACCGACTGCAAGGTGCTGATCCTGGATGAACCGACCTCTTCGCTGGATGACAACGAGGTGGAGATGCTCTTCAAACTGATGCGGGATCTGAAGGCCAGGGGCGTCGGAATCATTTTTGTCACCCACTTTCTGGAGCAGGTCTACGAAGTCAGCGACCAGATCACCGTGCTGCGGAACGGAGAACTGGTGGGACAGTTTGATGTGGAGGCCCTGCCCCAGGTAAAACTGGTCGAGCTGATGATCGGCAAGGACATCGCCGATCTCGCCGTCATCAAGAAAAACGCTCCCTGCGAAACACAGGAAGTTCTCTATGAGGCGGAAGGCCTGTCCAGCAGCGAGAGCCGGCCCTTCGATTTTCACATCGCCAAGGGCGAGGTAAACGGCTTTACCGGCCTTCTGGGCTCCGGACGCAGCGAGAGCGTGCGGGCCATCTTCGGTGCCGACCCGGTCACCGGCGGACAGGTCAGGGTGAACGGGAAAAAGGTCCGGATTCAGAAGCCCCTGGACGCCATGAAAAACGGCATCGGCTATCTGCCGGAGGACCGCAAGCGCGACGGCATCATCGCCGACCTGTCGGTACGGGAGAACATCATCCTGGCGCTGCAGGTCATCAAAGGCATGAACCATCCCTTCTCCCGGGCAAAAGCAGAAGCCTTTGCCGATGAATACATCAAAGCGCTCGAGATCAAGACGGCCTCCACGGAAACGCCGATCAAGTCTCTCTCCGGCGGGAACCAGCAGAAGGTGATTCTGGCCAGATGGCTGCTCACCCATCCCCAGTACCTGATTCTGGACGAGCCCACGAGAGGCATCGACGTGGGAACCAAGACAGAGATCCAGAAACTGGTTCTGAAGCTGGCCGAAGAGGGCATGAGCGTCACCTTCATCTCCTCGGAGATTGAAGAGATGCTCCGCACCTGCTCCAGACTGATTGTCATGAGAGACCGGAACATCGTCGGCGAGCTCACCGGCGGCGAGCTTACCCAGGAGCATGTGATGCGGACGATTGCGGGAGGAGGGAACTGAGATGAAACAGAACCAAAAAGCTTCCGGCCAATTCTGGGCCAACAATTCCCAGCTGCTGATTCCGCTGATCGCGATTCTGCTTCTGGTGATATTCAATCTGTTCCGGGATCCCTCTTTCTTCTCCGTCGGCATCACCACAAACAACAACGGAGACCCGGTCCTGCAGGGGAACCTGATTGCCATTCTCAACGGCGCGTCGGAGCTGGTCATTCTCTCCATGGGCATGACGCTGGTCACCGCCGCTTCCGGAGGGCAGGACATCTCCGTCGGCGCTCTCGCCGCGATTGCCGGCAGCGTGTTTGTCAAGGTGCTGAAGAGCGGCGGCGCCATCTCGCCGCTCACCGTCATCGGCGGCTTCGTGATGTGCTGTCTGGTTGCCATGCTGTTCGGGGCCTTCAACGGAAGCCTTGTTTCGATCTTTAACATTCAGCCCATGATCGCGACTCTGATCCTGTTCACCTGCGGCCGCAGCATTGCCTACTGGATCAACGGCGGCGCCACACCGACGGTTTCCAGTCCCATCATCTCCGCGATCGGCAGCTTCATCCCCGGCATTCCGATTCCGACGCCGATCCTGATTGTCATCCTGATGGCCGTTCTCTTCGCCCTGCTCTTCCGCTTTACCACCCTGGGTCTCTACATCCAGACGGTCGGCATCAACCAGGGCGCCGCAAGACTCAACGGCATCAACTCCGTCGGCATCAAGCTTCTCTCCTTTGTGCTGCTGGGCGCATGCTGCGCGGTGGCCGGCGTGATCAGCGTCAGCCGTCTGAGTCTTATCAACCACGAGACCCTGCTCATCAACATTGAAATGGACGCCATCCTTGCCGTCGCCATCGGCGGCAACAGCCTCGGCGGCGGAAAGTTCCGGATGCTCGGCTCCGTAATCGGAGCCTACGCCATTCAGGCTCTGACCATTACCCTCTACGCGATGAAGGTGCCTTCCACGGACGTGAAGGCCTATAAAGCGGTGGTCATCATCATTCTGGTGGTCATCGGCTCGCCCGTTGTGAAGGAAGCCTTCGACCGCTTCCGAAAGAATCTCCGGGGCAGCCGCCCTGTCCACACCGGAAAGGAGGCGTCATAAGCGGATGAACAAGCAGGATAACATTCAGACCGTTCGCCGCAGAGAGCCCATCACGGATACCCAGCTGCTTCTGACGATCACGATCTGCATCTTTGTCTCGATGTATGTGCTTGCCATGCTGATCTGGGGCGGCGGCTTCCGCAAGCCGCAGATGCTCTTTGACATGCTCAATGACAACGCCTTCCTCATCATCATCTCCTGCGGTCTGACCATCGTCATGATCACCGGAAGCATCGACATCTCCGTCGGCGGCGTCACCGCTCTGGTCGCCATGGTCGGCGTCATGATTCTCAACGGCAACCTCGGCCTTTTCAACGGGCTCATCGCCTCGCTTGGCCTCGGAGAGCAGTGGCGTATCGTCTTTGCGCTTCTGATGGCCCTGCTGATCGGGCTTGCCTTCGGCCTTGTGCAGGGATATCTCATCGCCTGCCTGCAGATTCAGCCCTTTATCATCACCCTGGCGGGCATGTTCTTTGCCAGAGGCATGATCACCATCATCAGCGTGGATCCGCAGAAGGCGCCGCAGGAACTGATGGACATTCTCCAGAACCGCATCGAGATCGCATGGCTCGGCTCCCCCAACAAAAAAGGCGTGATGATTCCCGCCCGGATGGAGATCGGTGTCATCGTCGCACTGGCCGTTGTATTTCTCGTCTATTTCCTGCTTCGCAGGACGCAGCTCGGCCGCGGCTTCTACGCGGTCGGCGGAAACCAGCAGAGCGCCCTGATGCTCGGCGTCAACGTGCGGAAAACCCGCTTTCTGGCCCACCTTCTGTGCGGACTTCTGAGCGGAATCGCGGGCTTTGTCTTCATGATGCACACCGGCGCAGGCAATGCGACCAATGCGACCGCGGCTGAAATGAACGCCATCGCTTCTTCCATCATCGGCGGAACGCTCCTCACCGGCGGTGTCGGAAACGTGATCGGCACGCTCTTCGGTGTTCTGACCCTCAGCACCATCAAGTCGATCGTGACCACCTCCGGGCTGAGAGATCCCTGGTGGCAGAGCATTACGACCGGCGCCATGCTGTGCTTCTTCATCGTCCTGCAGAGCGTCGTGCTGATGCGCAGAGCCAAGAATAAGGAGAAGAAATAGGAGATAAACATCTATGGATCTGACCAAAACCGTACTCGGGATTGAGCTTGGCTCGACCCGCATCAAAGCCGTCCTGATCGATCAGCAGCACCGCCCCATCGCCTCCGGCGACTACGAATGGGAAAACCGGCTCGTAAACGGCATCTGGACCTATTCCATGGAAAGCGTCCACACCGGGCTCAGGGCCTGTGTCAACGCGCTGAAGGCGGATCTGAAGGAAGAATTCGGCCTCGACCTCACGACCGTCGGCGCCATCGGCGTCTCCGCCATGATGCACGGCTATCTCCCCTTTGACAAGGACGGAAAGCAGCTGGCGGAATTCCGCACCTGGCGCAACACCATCACCGGGGAAGCGGCGGAAAAGCTGACCGCGCTCTTCGGTTTCAACATCCCGCAGCGCTGGAGCATCGCCCACCTGTATCAGGCCATGCTGAACGGGGAGGAACATGTGAAGGAGATCGCCTATCTCACGACGCTGGCAGGCTATATTCACTGGAAGCTCACTGGCGAAAAGGTGATGGGTGTCGGCGAAGCCTCCGGCATGTTCCCAATCGACAGCGAAACCGGCGACTATGACGCCGGCATGCTGCAGAAGTTTCTGGATCTCACCGGACTCGATCTGCGCACCGTCCTTCCGAAGGTTCTGCCCGCCGGAGCCTGCGGCGGCAGGCTCACCGAGGCCGGCGCGCGCTTCCTGGACCCGGCCGGCACCCTGCTTCCCGGCATCCCCGTCGCCCCCTGTGAAGGCGACGCCGGAACCGGCATGACCGCCACCAATTCCGTCCGCGTCCGGACGGGCAACGTCTCCGCCGGAACCTCGGACTTCGCCATGATCGTCGCGGATCATCCCCTGGGGGTCCACCGCGAGATCGACATGGTAACCACGCCGGACGGACTGCCGGTCGCGATGGTTCACTGCAACAACTGTACCTCCGACATCAACGCCTGGGTCAATCTCTTCAGCGAATTTGCCCGTCTCATGGGTCTTGACGTAAACCGGAGCGAGCTCTTCACCAAGCTCTTTCAGAAAGCTCTGTCCGGCGAGCCGGACTGCGGCGGGCTCCTGTCCTACAACTATTTCTCCGGCGAGGGTGTCACGGATCTCGATGAGGGCCGCCCGCTCTTCGTCCGGTCTCCGTCCGCGAGATTTACGCTTTCCAACTTCATGCGCGCACATCTGCTCTCGGCTCTGGCGACGCTGAAGATCGGCATGGACATTCTGACCGAAACCGAACAGGTCCATATCGACAGGCTCTACGGCCACGGAGGCTTCTTCAAGACACCGGAGGTCGGCCAGCGCATGCTGTCCGCCGCTGTCGGGGTTCCGGTCTCCGTCATGAAGACGGCCGGCGAAGGCGGCCCTTACGGCATGGCCTTGCTGGGGGCCTACATGCTCTGGCATGAAGAGGGCGAGAGCCTGCCGGACTATCTGGACAACAAGGTCTTTGCCGATGCCCAGAGCAGCACCGTCAGCGCCACGCAGGAGGACATCGACGGCTTCAACGCCTTCCTTGCGCAGTACCGGAAGGCCCTGCCCCTGGAGCGGCTGGCCACGGAAATGCTGTAAGCTCCCGCTCCGCCTTTTCGGGTTTTTCTCCGTCTGACCGGCATTCCGGGAAGAAAAGCTCCGGATTGATTCTGCAAAAACGAACCTCCCTTCTCCGTCAGCACGGTCAAGGGAGGTTCGTTTTTCCGTTTTCTTTGTTTTGGTCTGCGGTCTCTGCCGTTCCTATACGTGGCGCAGCTTCACGTCGATCAGTTCTCCGGCCGTGTTCAGTTCAAAGGTTCCCTGAACCGCGTCGAACTCTTCTCCCGTATCCAGGTCCCGGACCCGGATTTCCAGATCTGCGCCGGGGAGCGTCACCGTCGGATATTTTTCGTCAATTCCGATGTTTCGCAGCAGCTTCCCGTAAGGTTCCGCCGCAAAGAGCCGGCTGTCACCAAGGGACAGCTCGAAGGAATAGTTTTTGTTCGCCAGCAGCATCAGATACCGGAAAAGCTGGTCTTCTTCCTGAAGCAGGGCGTGCTGAAATGTCCGCCAGGTTTCATAGTCCCCGTGCCAGGACGCATACGCGAGGTCATTCCGATGGTCGGGGAGCGTGTAATTCGCCGCAAGATAGTCGCCAAGATATGCGGTCACCTTCTCCGCTCCGGACCGGTTCAGATGCGTGTCGTCATAACAGTCCGTCTCATAATCCACGACACCGAGATCCAGAAAGTTGAGATACTTCACGCCATACTCCTCCGCAATGTCATACAGCCGATGGGCTTCCCGCTGCTCGGTCTCGGTGGCGGTGAACGGAAGATAGGTCAGAAGCACCTCAATTCCCCTCGCCTGGCAGTCGGTGATCAGCTTTTCAAGGTAGGCGATGCTGACCGTGTCCTTCTCCAGTTTTTCATCCGGCGGAACCTGTCTTCTGTCGAGCGGCTTATAGACACCGACCGTGGTCTCCGCTCCCTTCTGGACATTGCGTACGGGGCGGAAATCGCTCCGGCCCAGGGCGCTCCAGCGGTTATGATATACGGAGAACGGCCAGAGCAGGGTGATGGGGTCTCTCTCCTCCTCCTGACCGATCACCGCGACATTCTCTTCGTTGATCAGTTTTTCTTCCGCGATGAGCCGGTCGATCTCCTCATCCTGCAGCAGATCTTTCACCGCCCGAATCTTCGTCCGGCTGATGGGAAACGCGTCCAGGGAGAGATGCACGTAGGAAAAACTGTTACGGGAGGTTTTTGCCTCTTCGGTGATGTCAAAACAGTCCATGACGAGCACCGACGGCGTGGTATATTCCAGTGCCAGCTGTGCCGCCCAGTAGGTAGTGGCAATGGCATTGGCATGTCCGCCGAAGTTGTAGGAGAGGAAGCCGTGGTCCTTCCAGAGTTTCATGGGCTGAACCGCGTCCAGGACATGGCTGGTTCCGAAGAAAAGCACGTCAAAATTCTGTTTTTCGTCAAAGAAGTCCGCGTACTGGATATAGCTGGCCTTTCTCTTTACAAGCTCTGACAGGCCAAACAGCGCGGCGAGCAGCAGCGCGAAGGTCAGAATCACGGCGATAACACGGGAGAGTGTGCTGTTTCCGGTCATGGTCCTTTCGCCACCCCCTAAAACTGAAAATAGATGAAGCTGGCTTCCCGGTAGCCCGGTCCCCAGACGCCGAAGAGCAGAATCCCGCAGACGGCCGCGACAAAAAAGAGGCTCTGGAACCAGCTGTCCTGCGCCAGGATTTTTGTTCGAACGGCGATCCCCCGGGACTTCATGGCATCCGCGAAAAGAAGAATCAGCAGGCAGAAGAACACAAAAAGGCATTCCGTCGCAGTGGCCCGCGGATTCTGGGCGGCAAGAAGGCCGGTGATCAGTTCGGCAGGATTTCCGGGAGAGAGAATCCGGCGAATGACCGCGATTGCCTCCCGAATGGTCGTCGTCCGGAAGAAAATATAGCAGAAATCTACCAGGACAAACGTAATGATCCCGCTGATGACCCGGTGGACAAAGCTCTCCCGGTGCAGATGCAGCAGGGCTGCGGCTTTCCGGCGCAGCGGCATCAGGATTTCACCGATGATCTGGAACAGCCCGTTGATTGCCCCCCATATCACATAGTTGAAGGAGGCGCCGTGCCAGAGGCCGCTGACGAGGAAGACAATCAGCACGTTGAGATACTTTCTGGCCTTTCCCTTTCGGCTTCCGCCCAATGGGATATAGAGATAGTCCCGGAACCAGGAGGTCAGGGAGATGTGCCACCGGCGCCAGAATTCCGCGACGGAAGTGGAAAGATGCGGTGCGTCGAAGTTCTCCATCAGCTGGATCCCCAGGATTTTGGCGGCACCCACGGCGATCACGGAATATCCGGAGAAGTCGCAGTAGATCTGCACGGCAAAAAGGACGGTCGCCAACATGCAGTACCAGCCGTTAAACGCCGAAATATTGCCGTAGACCATGTCCACAAAGATCGCGATTCGGTCCGCCAGGACGACCTTCAAAAAATATCCCCACAGCATCAGAAGCAGACCTTCCTTTGTCCGCTCATAACTGAACCGGTGCGGTACGGCCAGCTGCTTCAGGAGATTTCCGGAGCGTTCGATCGGCCCCGCGACCAGTTGCGGGAAGAAGGAGACAAACAGCGCATATCGGAAAAAATCATGCTCCGCCGGAATATCACCCCGATAGACGTCAATGGTGTATCCGAGCGCCTGAAAGATGAAGAAAGAGATGCCCACCGGCAGGAGAATGTCAAACCGGGGAATCTGCAGCCGAATATGAAACAGCGCGAAAATGCTTTCGACCGACGTCAGCAAAAAATTAAAGTACTTGAAATAGACAAGAAGACCAAGATTCAGAACAAGGCTTGCCAGGACGATCCGTTTTGTCCTTTTTCCGCCTGCCTCCCGGGTCTTTTCCTTTTCCAGCAGACGCGCGCAGATATACGTAACCCCCGTGGAGAACAGGATCAGCAGCGCGTAGCCGGCGTTCCAGCTCATATAAAAATAATAGCTCGCCAGCAGCAGCCAGTAGTGTTTCCACCTGTCGGGGATCAGAAAGTAGCCCAGCACAACAAGAGGAAAAAAGATTAAAAATTTCAGAGAATTAAACAGCATGTCGAGTATCCGCCTTCTGCCTCAAAACTGTATGAAGTACCATCCGGCCCCTCTGCTCACGGCGTGATGCCGTATTTCAGGTTGAGTTCCTCGGTGGGATCCGTCCAGACGTAGATCTCGTGGTCGATGATCCCGTATTTCAGAAAGAGCTCTGCAATCGGGGCGCCGATATTCCCGTCATGCGGCCAGTTGCTGACCTCATTGTATTTCGGAACACGCACGCCGACATCCCATTTTCCTTCCTCCGCCGCGGTGATGATGCTCTGGTAGATCTCATCCTCCAGCGCAACCGCCGCCTGTCCGTGGATGTTGACGGAATTGATATCGGCAAAGGTCCGATACCGCGTACAGGTCATGGAGAACACAAACAGCAGCGCAATCGGGAGCAGCACCGCAAGCCGGGGCAGCTGCTGAAGAAATGCCGCGATGCAGAGCACCATCAGCACCATCAGCACCGCCACCGAGGCAAAGATCGCTTCCGGCCGTCCCGTGTAGTCCGGGCTCACGACCGCGCTCAGAAGAATGATGAACACCGTGCAGAGCACCCCCACACAGGCTGTGTTCAGGATCAGACGGATGGCCGTCGCGCCGGTTTCCGAACGTCTGCCGTGAAGCAGCAGAAAGAAAAACAGGAGTACCGCGGCCAGGGCAATCAGACGGAAGAGCAGGTTGGTGTTCCAGACTGTCCGGAAGAACAGGCCCGCTGAATCTCCGAGCAGCATAAGCAGGGGCCCTTTGCGATTGCTCATGCTGTTTACATTGGCAGCCCTTCCGCCGGTTCCTTCCAGAAGCAGTGCCAGAAGCCACAGTACCAGAACCGCCGCCCAGAACGCATTCTGCTTCCAGAACCGCTTTCTGCCCAGCTGTTTTCTGGTTTTCACAAAGTTCTCCAGCAGCCTCAGCCCTGCACAGGCCGAAAGCAGAATGCTCCCGTAGAGGTCGGAGAACACGGCAAAGTAGACCGCCGTTACCCAGAGGCTCCGGCGAAACAGGCTTTTTCCGGCGAGCGGGTTTTCCGTCTCCTCCGCCATGAGCACCATCATCAGAGCCCCGCAGAACAGCGCCGGGATGGTGTAGAAGAACATGCAGCATTCGTTATAGCTGTGGAACATGTGCTTGTTGCCTTCCGGCGCGACCACGTATACCAGAAAATGCAGTTCCAGAAAAAGCACGGCGAGGCAGCATGACTGGAACCGGCCCATGCCAAACTTTCTGCACAGGAGCCTTCGGAACACGCAGACATAGGCCGTGATGAACAGGCTCAGCAAGGTACCGGCCACGGCGACCTGGCAGTGAATAAAGTGCCCGAATCCGAACCGGGTCAGAATCGCCGCCGCATTGCCGCAGAAGGAAGCCAGCACCTCGGGCATCAGACGCGACGGATTCCAGCTCCCCGGGATCGGGATTGCCTTTCGGATCAGCACGGAATAGATCACGTCGTCCTCGTCCATGATCGGAATCGGATGAATCAGGACGAAAAACACCGTCATGCTGACCAGCACCGCAGCTGCGAATATGAAATTCGTCCACTGTTCTTTTCTCTTCATTGCGCTCCTCCGTCCCGCTCTGCGCCCTTTCCGCTTATCTTTCCGCCGGCACAGGGTTTCCGGTTTCTTCCGTTGTTGTAATCTGAAATTATATCCTGTTTTTGATATAAAATCCAGCAACAATCCGGCTTCATTTACGTGCCTCTTTCACGCGCAAAAAGCTCCTCCGGCGAGACACATGGCGAGCGCTTACGACGCTGTCGGCGTGGAAGCCGGACAGAATCGGATTTTTCAGCTGCATGTTCTCCCTTCCTCGCAGTTATTGGGCGATGATCGTATACGTTCTCCAATACCGTTACTACTTTTTGGTAACACCGGCCCCAAAAACAGTCAGCCAGTCATTCTTCATTGAAATCGGGATCCAGCCGTTTTCCGTACAGATGTCAAAAATCTTCCGGGCTTTTTCCGGACTTCCGTTCTCCCGGATTTCATCGTCGCAGCAGACGAAAAACGCCGCGGTTTTGTACCGCTCATTCCCCATAACATAGTTGGCCACGCTGATATCGCCCATGCTGTTTCCAAAAGCCAGCACCGGCCATTGTCCGATTTGCTGGGCAATCATGGACACCTTGGTCATCTTGAGATTCTTGGCTGCAATCTGTCCTTTTAAAACCAGCTCATCTTCATTGCCGAACGGCCTCTACATAATCCGTCAGTGCCGTTCTGGAAGCCGCGTCTTTTTGCCAGAGGGAGAGCTGGTTTTCTTTTTTGGACGCCAGGCTTTTCTTTTCCGCGGCAATCATTCTCAAATAACGCATGCCAAGGTCGAACATCAGGTCGTCGGCGTCCACGCTTTCATCGATCTGCTCACCCAGGACTTCGCCGATTTTTCTTCTCAGCACCTCATCAAATTCTCTGTCCCGTTCCAATGGATATCCCCTCTTTTCCATTCTTTTCCATCTGTCGATTGTATATCATAATGTGAAGGCAGCAGTCGTCTTCCGGGCTATGTTATCACAGTCCGGCACAGATCACAATTCCAATTTTCCGGCTCCTGCCTCTGTCCGGTTCCTGTGATGCACTGTTGCCACCCTGTCGAGCAGCATTTTCAGAATTCGGCAAAGCGCCTCGATCCTCCGTTCAAAAAGATCCGACGACTGTTCTCATGTCCGGTCCTTTGTGAATTCTGTTAAAAGCCTCCGTCATTCAATCTTCACAAAAATAGTACGAAACCAAATCCTCTATTGAAATCGCCGCAGCGCCGGTGTTACAATCATGTTACAGATTTTCATTCTGCATTCAATATCAAGGAGGAATACTATGTCCAACGAACTCAGCCGCAGATCCTTTCTGAAGGGCGCCGCCGCGACCGCCGTGTCCGCCGCCTTTCTCGGTGCCACCGGCATATCCGTCACCAAGGCGAAGGCCGCCGCGTCCTACACCCCGGGCACCTATACCGCCACGGCCACCGGTATGGGTACGGTCACCATGACCGCCACCTTCAGCGAAGACGCCATCACCGACATCGTTTTGGATGTCTCCCAGGAGACGGAAGGCATCGGCAAGGCCGCCGCAGAACCCCTGATTGAGCAGCTGCTCGCCGCCCAGGGACCCGAAATCGACGGCGTCTCCGGCGCCAGCCTTACCTCTCAGGCCGCCCGCGAGTGCCTGAAAAACTGCATTGCCCAGGCCACCGGCACCACCGTCAGTGCTGTTGTGGAAGACGCCGCTCCCGTGGAGCATGACGTCTGGTATGACGCCGAATACTTCGCCAAACCCGATCCCATCACCGACATCGCGGAAACCGTCGAGACCGACGTGGTCGTCGTCGGCGCCGGCAACGGCGGTCTGGTGGCTGCCGCCTCCACGGCCGACCTCGGCGCGAAGGTCATCCTTGTCGAGAAGAACGCCACCTGGATCACCTGGGCCGGTGAAATGGGCGCCTACAACTCCAAGATCATGAACGAGAAGTACGGCATCTCCTACACCGATGAAGAGCTGCTGGAAATCTCCAACGAGATCTGCCGCTATGCCGGCTATGAGTGTGACCAGCGCCTCATCAACCTCTGGCTCTTCAACTCCGGCCGCACCATGGACTGGTTCACCGACCGCATGGAAGAGAAGGGCATCCACATGTTCCTCGAGACGGACATGAAGGACACCCGCTACATGAACAAGCCCCAGACCCATACCGTCTATGAAAACTTTGAGGAGCTCGGCCCCAACCAGATGGGCGCACAGCTCGCCAACCCCAAGTGGGTCGAGATCATCGAGGAAAAAGGCGGCACCATTATGTGGGAGCACACCGCCAAACAGCTCGTTCAGGATGAGAGCGGCCGCGTCACCGGCATCATCGTTCAGGACAAGGACGGCAAGTACATCCAGATCAACGCCGCTAAGGGCGTGATCCTCTCCACCGGCGGCTACGGCGGCAACCCCGAGATGATGGACGCGCTTCACTATCGTGACAAGGACGTCATCTGCAACAACCTCGGCTGCGCCTTCGCCATGGGCGACGGCATCAAAATGGCCATGTGGGCCGGCGCCGACATCGACCGCAACCACGCCGGCGGCGTCGCCTTCGACCGTGCCGCTGTCGCGCTGGATCACCACACCGGTGCGCCCTATACCACGGGCCTCGGCGATATCTGGTGGCCGGGCAGCCAGCCCTGGCTGAACCTGAACACACGCGGCGAGCGTTTCTGCAACGAGGACAACACCTATGACTTCCATATCAACAGCTGGCTGACCCAGCCCGGCCACTATGGGATTCAGGTCTTTGACAGCAATTACTGGTCCGATGTCGTGGCCTTCCACACCACGATCTGCAGCCGTGTCGTCGCCGTTCCCGGCGCCCGCAACAGCGAAGTGCTGCCCAACGTCATGCCCTGCAAGGACGGCGATCAGTTCTATGATGTCTACATCAAGCCCGCGCTCGACAGCGGCAAGCTGATGCAGGCGGACACCCTGGACGAGCTGGCCGACAAGCTGGGTTACGAGGGCGAGTACAAAGAGAACTTCCTTAAGAGCATCGAGCGCTACAACGAGCTTTGCGATAAGGGTGTCGACCTCGACTTCGGCAAGATGAAGAAAGACATGACCCCGATCAGGCAGGCGCCCTTCTACGGCATCGCCGTCGGCAGCTGGCTGCTGGCGACCATGAACGGTGTCCGCGTCAATACCAATCTTGAGGCCATTACGCCGGAAGGCAACGCGATCCCCGGCCTCTATGTCATCGGCAACGACATGGGCGGCTTCTTCTCCAACAGCTATCCCCAGATGTTCGGCGGCACGGCCCACGGCAAGACCGTCTGCTTTGCAAGGCTTGCCTCCCTGCACGCGGTCACCGGCTCCATCTACGAAGACTGAGCGGAACTTCCGCACAGACCCCGATCATTTCAGGACCCCGGGCTTACGTCCGGGGTCTTCTCTTGCCGGAGCTCCGCTTTTATGGAAAATTCTCTGCATCTGTTGGCAAAAAGGACAGCGCTGCTTTAAACAGGGCTGTCCTCTTTCTATCCTTATTTTACGTTCTTTTCGGTCTCAGCCCTGCGCGTTCAGCAGCGCGGCCAGCTTCTCCAGACGGCGGAAGACCTCGTCGATGGTCTCCTGTGACCGTGCAAAATGCAGGCGGATCAGGTTGTTGACCGGCTCCCGGAAGAAGCTGGAGCCGGGAACCGCGGCAACTCCGATCTCCCGGATCATCCACTCGCAGAATTCCAGATCCGACCAGCCATGAAACTGCGGCAGCTTGAGAAAGTCCGTGATCTCTACCATTACAAAGTAGGTCCCCTGCGGGACGTTGTGCTTCAGTCCCAGACGGTCCAGCCCCGCCAGGAAGTAGTCCCGCTTTTTCCGGTACAGGGCGTTGAGATTCCGGTAATAGTCCTCTCCGAAGCCGAGTCCCGTGACGGCGGCCTCCTGCAGCGGCGAGGGCGCACCGACCGTAAGAAAGTCATGCACCTTCCGTGCCGCCTCCACCACCTCTTCCGGCCCGATCAGGTAGCCGAGGCGCCAGCCGGTGATGGAGAAAGTCTTGGAGAGGCTGTTGCAGGTGACGGTCCGTTCCGCCATTCCCGGCAGACCCGCCATCGCCGTGTGCACCGCCGGGGCATAGACCATATGCTCATAGACCTCGTCCGTCACCACATAGGCGTCATAGCGTTTCGCCAGCTCCCCGATCAGCAGCAGCTCTTCCCGCGTAAACACCTTGCCGCAGGGGTTGGAGGGGTTGCAGATGACGATCGCCTTGGCCCCTGCACGAAAGCCCTCTTCGATGAGCGACGGGTCAAAGCGGTAATCCGGCGGCACCAGCGGAATGTAGATCGGCTCGGCCCCGGAGAGGATGGCATCCGCTCCGTAGTTTTCATAGAACGGAGAGAACACCAGCACTTTGTCCCCCGGATCGCAGAGCGCCATCATGGCGCTCATCATCGCCTCGGTCCCGCCGCAGGTGACCAGCACCTGGGTCTCCGGGTCCGCTTCCACGCCTGTGGTCCGGCGGTACTTTTCCGCCAGAGCGGCGCGGAGATTGGGCGCGCCGTAGGTGACGGAATACTGGTGCGGTCCTTCATAGGCCACTTTTGCCAGCGCGTCCATCAGCTCCTTCGGCGGATCAAAGTCCGGAAAGCCCTGGGAGAGGTTGATGGCATCGTATTCGTCGCTGATCCGCGTCATCCGGCGGATCACGGAATCGGTAAACAGACCGACACGTCCGGACAGCGGTTTCATGCCCGTTCCTCCCGTTCCAGGATCCTCAGGAAGGCACTGATCGCCGCAAGGCCGTCCTTCAGGGTCTGCACATCGCTGGCATAGCCGATGCGCATGCTCTTCGGCTGTTCAAAGCAGTCGCCCGGGGTCACAAAGGCGCCGGTCTCATGATACATCCGGGTGCAGAAGGTATAGGAATCCGGCGCATAATCGTAATAGACCAGCGCGGTCGTCCCCGCCTGGGGCTTCTGATAGCGGATTCTCGGCTCGCTCTGCACCCAGGCATCCAGAACGGCGAGATTTTCCCTAACGATCCCACGGTTCCGCTCCAGAATGACGTCGCTGTGCAGAAGGGCCACTGCCGCCAGCGCCTCGTCGAACATGCCGCAGCTGATGTGGTTGTAGTCCCGGTGGGACAGGATCGCTTTGCGGAGGGCTTCGTCGTGGGTCGCGATCCAGCCGAGGCGCAGCCCCGCCAGAGAAAAGACCTTGGACATGCTGCCGACCGAGATTCCCTTCTTGTAGAGATCCACAATGGACTCGCACCAGACATCCTCCTGGGTCAGATGGCGGTACACCTCGTCGCAGAGCACATAGGCATCCACGCTTTTTGCGATTTCCACAATCTCCCGCAGCAGTTCCGTCGACATCAGCGCGCCGGTGGGATTGTTGGGGTTGTTGATGCAGATCAGCTTTGTCCCGGGCACCGCCAGCTCCCGCAGCTGCTCCAGAGCCGGCAGGTAGCCGTTCTCCGGGGTGAGATTCAGGAGTCTGACCTCCGCACCGTAGCTCTCGGGAATGGAGTAAAGCTGCTGGTAGGTCGGCATGATGCTGATGACCCGGTCACTTGGCTCCACCAGAGAATAAAACACATGGTGATTGGCTCCCGCCGCACCGTGGGTTGTGACCACTTCCTCCGGTTTCAGCGTCTTATAGAGCCTGCAGATGCCCTCCCGGAAGGCAGGTGCTCCCTCGATGTCTCCGTAGGTGAGACGGCGGGCGGAAAACCGCTTCCAAAAGGCATCACTGTCTTCTCCGCACAGGCGGAAGAGCTCATCGACCGAGATGGAATCGACACAGGTTTCGGCAATGTTGCAGCGGGCGCCCGTTTCATAGGCATTCATCCATTCTTCCACGGCAAAGGGTCTGATCTTCATTTGCGAATCCTCCTTTAATTTGAAAGGGCATCCAAAGCTCCGCCTTATAACATACCTGCCGGTATGCCGTACCTGCGGCCAAGCTCTGGATGCCCTTGGATCTCGCACCCGGTGGTGTGAGAGGGTTCTTATTCAAGATGGATGGATATTAATATAAATCTTCCCTGTTGTCAACTGTTTTTCCTGTTTTCCGGCATACAGCCGACACATGAATTGCAAGATTTGCCTGTTCATGGTATAGTAATAGTCAAAATATCATTTCAGGAGGAATATCAAATGAGTAAAATACTGGTTGCCTATTTCTCTGCCAGCGGCAGTACATCCAAACTGGCCCAAACGCTCGCCGGGGGCGCAAAGGTACTGCCCGGCAAGCGTTTCGCTCCCCGCGCTTCCGAAGCGGAGCTGAAAAGCTGGATCGACTCTCTGGCCCTCGACTGATACAGGAAAAACCGCTGACAGCACCTCAAGATGTGCGACTACATCCGTTATAGCTCCCCGCTGGGGATGCTGACCGTCACCGCAGAGGGCGGCGCGCTGACCGCACTGGTGATCGACGGGCAAAAATATGCCGCTCGGCATCTGGCCGGCGTGGAGACGGAGCATGAAACGCCCGTACTTCACGCAGCAAAGCTCTGGCTGGATTCCTATTTTGCCGGGGATGCCCCGGATGTCTCCGAGCTTCCGCTGTCCCCGAAGGGGACGGCATTTCAGAAGAAGGTCTGGCAGGAGCTGCTGAACATCCCCTACGGATCGACAGACACCTACGGGGCGCTTGCCGGGCGCCTTGGCAGTTCGGCGCGGGCGGTGGGCAGCGCCGTCGGGCGAAATCCCATCTCGATCATCATTCCCTGTCACCGCGTTCTGGCCGCAGACGGCAGCCTGACCGGCTACGCCGGAGGTCTGGAGAATAAAGAGAAGCTTCTCCGTCTGGAAGGGGTTTTGAGTCCGATCTGATTCTCTTTTCTGTTTCATTTGCATGAAAGGAAACATGATGTCTTACTCTGTTACTCAAGATGATATTCTGAGTGTGACCGCGGACGCAGCGGTGCTCTGTGTGGAAAACGCCATGGCCATCACCGACGCACCGGTCTGCCTGCGGCTGGCTGAAGCCGGCGGCGACACTCTGCGCCGGGCACTGGACAGCCGGAAACAGTTTCTGCCGGTCGGCAGCGCGGCCGTTTTGCCCGGAAAGCTGATTTCGCCTTTCACGCATACCCTGATCACCGCTGCGCCGCGCTGGGAGAACACCCGCGGCAATGAGATTTTGATTCTGCACCGCTGTTATCAGAGCTGCTTCCGCCTTGCGGAAGAGCTCGGCTGCCGCACGCTTGTCATGCCGTTTCTCTCCACCTTCTATTATGGCTTTCCTCAGGAGGATGCCATCCACATCGCCTTTGTCGAAGCCGGGAAAACTCCGCTCTCTGTCATTTTCGTCACGGACGCTCCGGCACTTTACACGCTGAGTCAGAAACCGTACCGCAAGCCCGAAATTGCTTCCTATATCGGTTATTACCGGGATCACGCCATCTTTGAGCTGGAAAACGGGCGTTTTGCCCGGGTAGATCTCCGGCCGGAGATCACGGATGTCACGCTGGTTCCGTATTTTGAACCCTGCTTTCGCGTGGGCAACAATCCGCTTCAGGAGCCCCTCCCGGAAACAGAGATTCAGCGCCTGATGGCCGTCTATCGGGAGAGTGAATGGTAAAAAGAATCGCGCTTTCTCAACCGACCGTCCCCTTCATATTCCGGACCGCCGCACCGTCGATCAGCTGATACCGGTCTTCCGGCGGGTACAGACATCCGCCGTAGAAGATTGAGCGGTTGTTCACCGTTGAGGTATCCATGCAACTGCGATGGACTGCAACATGCAGCTGGCTCGCGCCCGTCTCTCTTGCCACGCGCTGAATATTCCGCATGGTGATCCCAGCGCCGGGAAGGATCTGGATTCTGTCCCCGGCATAGTCGATCATCTCGCGGATGGTGTCCGTCGCATCACTGACATCCGGGGCCTGCCCGCTGGTCAAAACCCGCGTGATTTCAAGCTCCGCCAGCTGATCCACCGCTTCTTTCCAGTTTGGAACCACATCGATCGCCCGGTGAAAGACGGTCTCTTTCCCTGCGTCCCGGGCAAGCTCCGCTACCCGGCGTGTCCGCTCCATGTCAACTCTCCCGTCTGCGGTCAGAAAACCGAAAACCAGCCCGTCCGCTCCGTTCTTCAGCAGTGCCTCCGCATCCTCCAGGCACACCCGATACGCCGTTTCCGTGTAGCAGAAGCCGCCTTCCCGCGGGCGCAACATAGCCATGACCGGAAGATTTGTTTCGCGCTTTGCGACCAGCAGTGAGCCGACCGTCGGCGTCAGGCCTCCGTGAAACAGATTGCTGTTCAGTTCGACGCGGTCCGCACCGGCCTTCCATGCCTCAATGACATCCTCTGCGCTTCCGCAGCAGACTTCCAGTAAGATCTTGTTCATACTTTCCTCTTTTCTTCCTTCGGTTCCCGTTTTTTCGACAAAAAGTATATCAGAAACCCGTTAGGCCTTCAACCAATGAAATGCAAGGGCTGGTCAAAGATAAGTGTCAAGGAATCATTCATTGACATTTCTCTTTTGTCATGTAATAATGAACATCAAAAGTCTTGTATTCTTATCATACAAATTTTGTAAAAACTATCATCCGGTAATCAAATCAAGAAGGAGAGATGCCCTATGAAAATCGTAATCCTCGACGGCTACACCGAAAACCCCGGTGATCTGAGCTGGGAATCCCTGGCCGCCTTCGGCGATCTGACGGTCTATGACCGCACGCCCTATGACGACAAAATCATCGCCGGGCGCATCGGCGACGCCGAAGTTGTCTTTACCAACAAGTGCCCCATCCGCAAGCCGGTCTTTGACGCATGCCCGAACCTGAAGTACATCTCGGTTCTGGCCACGGGGTATAACATCGTCGACTATAACTACGCCTGGGAGAAGGGCATCTGTGTCTCCAACGTCCCCACCTATGGCACCGCCGCCGTCGGCCAGTTTGCCATTGCGCTGCTGCTGGAGATCTGCCACCATGTGGCCCACCACAGCGACGCCGTGCACGAGGGCCGCTGGGAGCACAATGACGACTGGTGCTTCTGGGACTATCCGCTTATTGAGCTCGCCGGCAAGACCATGGGCATCATCGGCTTCGGCAAGATCGGCCAGACCACCGGAAAGATCGCGAAAGCCCTTGGCATGACCGTCCTTGCCAGCGGCAGCCGTGAAACCGAGGCCGGCAGGGCCATCGCCGAGTACGTCGACCGTGACACGCTCCTTGCCCGCAGCGACGTCGTCGTGCTGCACTGCCCGCTCTTCCCCGAGACCGAGGGCATGATCAACAGGGAGTCCATTGCGAAAATGAAGGACGGCGTCATCCTCATCAACAACAGCCGCGGCCAGCTCGTCGTGGAACAGGATCTCGCCGACGCGCTGAATTCGGGCAAGATTTATGCCGCAGGTCTGGACGTTGTTTCCACCGAGCCCATCAAGGGCGACAATCCCCTCCTCAAGGCGAAGAACTGCTTCATCACCCCGCACATCAGCTGGGCGCCGAAAGAGGCCCGTGAGCGCATCATGGCCTGCTCCGTCCAGAATCTTCAGTCCTATGTGGACGGCGAGCCCATCAATGTTGTAAACAAACCGCGGGAGGCCCGGTCATGAATCAGGCCCTCCGCCGGGATGCGGATGAAATCGTCCGTGCTTCCCTGGCCGCGGTGCTGCCGGATGCCGCCGTGCAGCGCGCCCTGCGGAATTACCGTCCCGGCAAGGGGCGTACCCTGCTGGTCGCGGTCGGCAAGGCAGCCTGGCAGATGGCGAAGGCAGCTCTCGACACCCTCGGCAAGGTCGACGACGGCGTGGTCATCACCAAATATGACCATGTCAGAGGCGAGCTTCCCGGTGTCTGCTGCTTTGAAGCCGGCCATCCGGTCCCGGATGAGAACAGCTTCTCTGCGACAAAAAAAGCGCTGGACCTGGTCCACGGTCTCAGCGCCGATGACACGGTGATCTTTCTGCTCTCCGGCGGCGGCAGCGCTCTCTTCGAGCTGCCCCTGATTCCCGGAGAAGAGCTGCAGGACATCACCCGTCAGATGCTGGCCAGCGGCGCGGACATCGTGGAGATGAACAGCATCCGCAAGCGTCTCTCCGCCGTAAAGGGCGGACGTTTCGCCCTGGCCTGTGAGCCGGCCCGGGTCCTCAACATCGTCCTCAGCGACATTCTCGGTGATCCCCTTGACAGCATTGCCAGCGGTCCCGCCTTTCCCGACGGAAGCACCTGCGCCGACGCCCTGGCGGTGGTGGAAAAGTATCATCTCTCCCTCACGCCGGAGGCGCTCGCGCTGCTGCAGAAGGAGACCCCGAAGAAACTGCACAATGTCGAGACGCAGATCAACGGCTCGGTCCGGGAGCTCTGCGCCGCGGCGGCTTCCGCCGCAGAAAAGCTCGGATATGAACCGGTCTATCTGACCGACCGGCTCTCCTGTGAGGCGCGGGAAGCCGGGCGTTTCCTCGCAGACATTCTGAAAAGCCATGCTGGAGACGGGAAGTCTCTCGCCTTTATCGCGGGCGGCGAGACGGTCGTTCATCTCACCGGAGAAGGCCTCGGCGGGCGGAACCAGGAACTGGCTCTCGCGGCCTGCGAGGGCATTGACGGTGTTCCCGGTGCGGCGGTCTTCTCCGTCGGCAGCGACGGCACCGACGGGCCGACGGACGCCGCGGGCGGCTATGCCGACGGGGAGAGCCTCGCCGCACTGAAGGAGGCGGGACTCAACCTGCACGCGGTCCTTGCCGACAACGACGCCTATCACGCGCTGAAAGCCATCGATGGGCTGATCATGACCGGTCCCACCGGAACCAACGTCAACGACGTCGCCGTCGCCCTCCTGCGCACCCCCTGATACACTTCAAAACAGCAACAGACCGGGAATGGATCAATGTGAACCCATCACCCGGTCTGCTTTTTATGCGCTTCTATGAACTTTTATCGACTCTTTCACGGCAGCCGGAAGCGTTCAGATTCCTGCGGATCAGACTCCCGCGCCGTGTTTTTCATCGGAGCGGATTACCGTTTGACCCGGGCGCCTGCGCCGCCCATGATGGCCTCGACCTCATTGACGCTGGCCATGGAGGTGTCGCCGGGCGTCGTCATGGCAAGGGCTCCGTGAGCCGCGCCGTAGTTGACCGCCTTCTCGGCGTCGCCTGTGGTCATCAGGCCGTAGACCAGGCCGGAGGCGAAGGAGTCGCCGCCGCCCACGCGGTCCATGATCTCCAGGCCGGGGTATTCCTTGGACTGGTAGATCTCGCCGTCTGCCCAGCAGATGGCTTTCCAGTCATTGACGGTGGCGGTCTTCACGGTCCGTAGCGTCGTGGCGACGACCTTGAAGTTGGGATAGGTCTCGGCGGCTTTGCCGATCATCTTCTTGTAACCGTCCAGATTCAGTTCCTTCAGATTGGCATCGTTGCCCTCGATCTCAAAGCCCAGGCAGGCGGTGAAGTCCTCTTCATTGCCGATCATCACATCGACGTACTTTGCGACTTCGCGGTTCACTTCCCTGGCCTTCTCCTGTCCGCCGATGGCGCTCCACATGGAGGGGCGGTAGTTCAGGTCATAGGAGATGACGGTGCCGTACTTCTTCGCCGCCTTGCAGGCCGCGATCACGGTCTGGCAGGACTGCTCGGAGAGGGCCGCGTAGATGCCGCCGGTGTGCAGCCAGCGCACACCGAGTTTCCCGAAGATGTAATCGAAATCGAAATCTTCCGGCGTCGCCTGGGAGATGGCGGTGTTTGCCCGGTCGGAGCAGCCAACCGCGCCCCGGATGCCGAAGCCTCGTTCCGTGAAGTTCAGTCCATTGCGGCAGATGCGGCCGATGCCGTCGGTCTTCTTCCAGTAGATCAGTTCGGTGGAGACTCCGCCCTGCTCGATGAAGTCCTTCATCAGCTTGCCGACCTCGTTGTCCGCGAAGGCGGTGATGACCGCGGTGTTCATGCCGAAGCACTTGTGCAGGCCGCGAATGACGTTATACTCGCCGCCGCCCTCCCAGGCGCGGAACGAGCGCGCCGTGCGGATGCGGCCCTCGCCGGGATCCAGGCGCAGCATAATTTCGCCCAGCGACACCGCGTCAAACCTGCATTCCTCTTTCGGTCTTAAATTCAGTTCCATCCGTAATTTCCTCCTCTATGTTGTTTCTTTTATGACTCCGTCACATGCCTGTGCAGCGTCGCACGTACGGCGCCGACACCGGCGGTGAGTTCCGTGAAGTAGGCGCAGACCCGG
This sequence comes from Oscillospiraceae bacterium, assembly GCA_017458335.1. GTDB lineage: Bacteria > Bacillota > Clostridia > Oscillospirales > Oscillospiraceae > Limivicinus. The sequence goes on along the minus strand of JAFTFT010000029.1, from coordinate 123,974 downwards.
TCGGCGAGACCCGCCTCAATGAGATCGACGCCGAAGATGGTCTTGTTTCGCAGCAGGCCTTCCAGTTTTGTGCAGTCCGGCTTTTCACCCAGCTTGAACGCTTTTACATAGGCCTGTGCCGTTTCCAGCAGCGGGTCGGGAGACGGCTCAAAGGCATTTCCCTCGTCGTCCACGGCCATCAGATAGCGCAGCCAGCCGGCATGCACCAGCGGGATCAGCCTGAGATTCTGAACATCCAGCGACGGATCTGCCAGATAGGCCTTGATCGTCTCGCCGAAGCGGATGGGCAGCTTCTGGGATGTGTCCGTTGCAATGCGCTGGGGCGTATCCGGCATGAAGGGGTTGGGGATACGCACCTTGACCACCGTATCAATAAAGTCCTGAGGCTTGATAATCCCCGGATCCGTCACCACCGGCAGCCCTTCCTGATAACCGATGATCTCCACCAGCTTACGGAGATCCTCGTCCTGCATCTCCTGTGAGATCTTCTCAAAGCCCAGCAGGCAGCCGTAGACCGCCAGGGCTGTATGCAGCGGGTTGAGGCAGGTGCAGACTTTCATCCGTTCCACCTTGTCCACCGTCTCGCGGTCCGTGAAGAAGAAGCCCGCCTTCTCCAGCGGAGGCCGTCCGTTCGGGAAGCTGTCCTCCAGCACCAGGTATTCGCTCTCTTCCGCGTTGACATAGGGGGCCTTGACGGTACCACGGGCATTGCGTACCGGGGCAAAGCCCTCGAGGCCGTCGCGCTCCAGCATCGCGCCGACCGTGAGGTCGGGGCTCGGGGTGATTTTGTCGATCATGGTCCAGGGGAAGGAGACCTTCTCTGCATTTTCGATGTAGGCCTTGAATCCCTCGTCGTTCCAGGCCTCAGCGAAAGCACACATGGCTGCCTTGAGCTTATCGCCGTTATGCGAGCAGTTGTCCGTACTCACCATGGCAATCGGGAAGGCGCCCGCGCGATAGCGTTCCAGAAGCAGGGCGGCCACTTTGCCCATGTAGCTCTTCGCTTCCGAAGGAGCAGCCGCAAGATCGGCTTTCACATCGTCCCCGTTCAGGCTGTAACCCTTCTCGGTAATGGTAAAGGTCACCATCTGCAGAGCGGGGTTGCGGAAGATCTCCTGCAGGCGTTCCTCGCCGCCGTAGAGATAACAGGTTTCCGCGATGGCACCGAGGATATTTTTCTCAACACTGCCGTTGGCTTTGAGTGTCACAACGACCGCCAGATCGTCATAGGTCTCGCCGCCGCGATTCATGCGTTCCACGGCGATGATTCCGCGGTCCAGCAAGCCCTCGTTGAGAAGCCGCTGGGCTGCCATTCCGTGCAGTGCCTTAAAGATGTTGCCTGCGCCGAAATGCAGCCATGTGGGGTTTTCTTTTGTCCGTTCAACCACGGCGTCGCGGTCATAGGCGGGAAGACGGTAGCCCTTCTCTTCCCATTCGGCACGGTTTTTCAGCGCCCCGTTGTTCAGTTTCATTTCGCAGCCTCCTTCTCCATCAGATCCCAGGCGCCCAGCATGTACATGATGCCGAGGGCGCGGTCATAGAGTCCGTATCCCGGGCGCACATTGCCGGGTTTTTCGTCCCAGAGGTGACGGCCGTGGTCGGGGCGGATATAGCCCTCAAATCCGCAGTCGTGATAGGCCCGCAGAATGTCGAGAATACCTGTCTCGCCGTCACAGTCGCGGTGGCTTGCCTCGGAGAAGTCTCCGTTCGGGAAATGTTTGACATTGCGGATGTGCGCAAAGGCAATGCGGTCGCAGTGTTTGCGCACGATGGCCGCCACGTTGTTTTCCGGATTGGCATTGAGCGAGCCGGAGCAGAGCGTCAGGCAGTTATACGGGTCGTCCACCATTTTCAGGAACCGGTCGATGCTTTCGCCGTCCACCAGCAGCCTGGGCAGGCCGAAAATGTCCCAGGGAGGATCGTCCATATGCACGGCCATCTTGATGTCGCATTCGTGGCAGACCGGCATCAGCCGCTCAAGGAAGTACCGGAAGTTCTCCCAGAGCTTCTCCTTTGTTACCGGCTTGTACTTTTCAAACAGTTCGTCGAGCTTCGCCATGCGCTCCGGCTCCCAGCCGGGGAAGGTCATATGGTATTTTTCGGTCAGGCCCATGACGTAGTCCGCCATCTCTTTGGGGTCGTCCTGAATCATGTCCTTTTGATAAAACAGCGCTGTAGATCCGTCGCCTACGGGATGGAACATGTCGCTGCGTGTCCAGTCAAAGATCGGCATGAAGTTGTAGCAGATGACCTTGACGCCGAAGGGCGCGAGATTGCGGATCGTCTGGATATAATTGTCGATGTATCCGTCACGTGTCGGCAATCCGATCTTGATATCATCATGAACATTGACCGATTCCACGACATCGGCGTTAAAGCCCGCCGCTTCAATCTGATCGACGACTGTCTTGATTTCTTCCGGCTGCCAGATCTCTCCCGGCAGCTTGTCGTGCAGAGCCCAGACGATCGTGCTTACGCCCGGGATCTGCCGGATATCGGAGAGGGAAATCTTATCGTTGCCTTCGCCGTACCAGCGAAAGCCCATTTGCATTGGCATATTAAAAGTCCTTTCTGTTCTACTCGTCGGCCATGCCGATGAGGTCAAATTTTTCCGTGGAGACAACGATCTCAAAGCTGTCCTTGTGCGGTCTGGGGAATTTCACCAGAATGCTGCGGTCTGAGAGCTCATAGTACCAGCCGGACTCGCTCTCCTCCCAGTTGTCCCGTACAAGATAGCGCGGAATCTGTTCTCCGTCTGCCGTAACCCAGAATGCGCCTTTTTTCTTGCTGATGAGGCGGATGGTAAATCGTTCGATGCTGTCCGGATAGTCCCCGGTCTTTTCAAAGCAGATGCGTGTGCGGTCGCCGGCCTTGACGGTGATGTTTGTCTGGGCATACTGTCCGCGTTTATAGTCCTTGCTGTGCCCGTCGTCGTCATAATAGACGAAGCTCACATCTTCCTCAGCGGCGATGAGCAGGTCGAGCTGCCTGACCTTGTCGGCAAGAATGCGCCGGACATCCTCCGAGGTGCAGAAAATGGCGCTGCCCCGCAGGAACATAGGGATGCTGCCGAGGTCAACCGGCACCTCAATGGTCTGGCCGCCCTCATAGGCGCGGAGCCTGTCGTTCATGTCATACCAGGTGCAGCCCTTCGGAAGATAGAGCCGACGGGTCTTTGCGCCCTTCTCCACAACGTTTGCGACCAGGACGGACGGGCCATACAGGAAGGTCAGGTTTTCATCGCTGTAGCACGCGGGGTCATCCGGGAATTCAAGAAACAGCGGGCGCATGACGGGCAGGCCGTCCACACTTGCCTCACGCATCAGCGAGTAGAGGTACGGCAGCATCCGATAGCGCAGCGCATAGGCCTCCCGCACATAGGGCAGGTTCTCCGCATACATCCAGGGCTGGGTAACGGTGTTGTCGGAATTGGCGGAGTTAATGGTAAAGCGGGGCTGGAACACACCGCTCTGAATCCAGCGCAGCAGCAGCTCTCCCTCCGGAGCGCCGCCGGCAAAGCCGCCGATATCGCAGCCCATGTTGGCGCAGCCGGAGAGCCCCATCCCCATGATGGTGGCAAGGTTGAACTTCACCGTGCGCCAGTCGGTCAGATTGTCCCCGCCCCAGACCTGCGCATAGCGCTGAATGCCGGCGAAGCCTGCGCGGTTGATGACATAGGGCCGTTCATTCGGGTACACATCCGCGATCGCCTGCACGGCGGTGTATGCCATCATGTTCGAGTGGATGATCTTGAGATCCTCCATCGTTCCCTTTGCGCCCTCATAATCGCACTGGGAGAGGCGATCTTCGATGCCGTCGATTTCACAGTTGTCGTTCCAGACGGTTTTTGTGCCTTTTTTCAGAATGTTCTCTTCCAGCAGATGCTTCCACGCCTCGCGGCCTTTGGGCCCGGTGAAGTCGATGAAACGGCCCTCGCCGCCCCACCAGCGTCCGGTCGCGTCGGCGGCTCCGTCCGACGTTTTGATGAAGGCGTCGTGCTCTTCGTAGTATTTCGCGTAGGGGTGGTTTTTCAGCACGCCGGGCTTGAGGTTACAGATCACGTTGATTCCCTTGGCGTTCATCTTTTCAAAGAAGCCCTCGGGATCGGGGAAGCGCTTGTGGTTCCAGTTAAACGTGTAGCGGAGGTTATCCTCCTCACCGGAGGAGTAGCCGGAGGCCAGCCAGAAGTTGTCAATCCAGATCTGCTCCTGCAGGTGTTTGTCCACGACTTTATAGATCTCCTGGTCGCAGTCTTTTTCCAGTTCCGCGTAGTACATGGTGGACATGCAGTAGCCCAGGGACTGCTTCGTGGGCAGGATGGTCCGGCCTGTAAGCCAGGTATAGCGGCCGATCACGTCCCGCATATCGGGGCCGTTGATGAGGAACAGGTCGATGTCGCCGCCGTCGGTCTGGTAGTAGCAGTACCTCTCCCAGTAACCGGAGATCTCCTGTCCGAGATCGAACACACAGTCATAGGAATTGTGATAGAACAGGCCGAGCGCGCGGCGGTCGCCGTCGTTTATCCGGATGTAGAAGGGGATGTGCTTATACATGGGGTCGCCGGTCTCGGGATCGTGGCCGATGGCGTCCTTGGGGCTCATGCGGAGACGACGGAACTTTTTGTCAAGGTGTCCCGTCTTCTCGCCGAAGCCGTAAAAGTGATCCTTCTCCCGGTCCATACAGGAGTAATGGGAGAGGCGTCCCAGATGGTCCTTTTCGAAGGCCCGCTCAGGCAGATCGCGGTAAAGGGTCTTTCCGTTCTTATCGAAAAGCCGGAAGGAGAAGGGCTTTTTCAGCAGAACCAGCCTGAGGGCTGCCGTTTCAAAGCTGAGGGTCTTTTCGTCCTCCGCGCAGCTTACATCCAGGGCCTTGATGCGCTGCCGCTCGCCCTCAAACAGGGGATCGAGACGATCTTCCCACGCGGTGGTGACAAGGGTGTAGGAAGCTTCGTCAAATTTCCGGTCGAAGTTTACACGGATGCGGATGATATCGTCCGTAAGGAAAACCAGAAGCGCGTCTGCCGTATCCGCATGCAGCAGCCAGCCGTTTTCGGTTTTCTCATAGGAACGCAGGCAATTTACCAGCATTTCGGCCTCCCTTACATTCCGATCAGGTCAAAGTCTTCGAAGCTGACCGTGAGGGTCGCGTCTTTCTTCGGATTGGCGTACTTGACCAGCACGGCGCGTTTGGACTGGCTGTAATACCAGCCCTCTTCTGCCGCTTCGAATTTGCGGCGGTTGAGGTAGTGTTCCAGCTTCCGCTCGCCCAAGGCAACCCAGAACGGGCTGCGGTCCTTGCGGATCATCTCAACCGTGACGGTTTCAACGAAATCGGTGTAGCTGCCCTCGGACCGGAAGGCCACCTTCACGACACTCTCTCCGCTCATGCTGATCTCCGTCCTGCGGAAACCGCCCCTGCGGTAATCATTGGAAACACCGTCGTCATCGTAGAGGGTATAGCTTCTCTCCTCACCGGGGGCGAGGATCAGATGCAGGGCTGTGGTGTGATCGCGCTCCATGCTCATGAGCTGGTTGTCCGCCATGGGGATGATGGCGCCCTCACGGATAAAGAGCGGGATGGTGGTCAGGTCGACGGGCACCTCAATGGTCTGGCCGCCCTCATAGCAGCGGAACTTGTCATTCCAGTCGTACCACCTGCAGCCGGACGGGAGATAGACCTTCTTTGTCTTTGCGCCCGGCTCGATGACATTGGCCACCAGAATGTCGCGTCCGTACAGGAACTCGAAGCTCTCGTCGTAGACCTTCTCGTCATTCTGGAACTCGTACACCAGCGCCCGCATAATGGGCGCGCCGGTCTGGCTCGCCTCATACTCGGCGGAGTAGAGGTAGGGCGTCATGCGGTAGCGCAGGAGGATGGCGTCACGGATCAGGGGCGCGGAGTCCCGGAACATCCAGGGCTCGGTGACGGTGTTGTCGTTGGAGGCGGAGTGGATGGAGAAGCGGGGCTGGAAGATGCCGTTCTGTACCCAGCGGACAAAGAGCTCCTCACTCGGCGCAGGGCCGGCAAAGCCGCCGATGTCCGCGCCTTCGTTGGGCTGGCCCGAAAGGCCCATGCCCGTAATAATGGGGATGTTGTATTGAAGGCTCTTCCAGCTGGTGTAGTTGTCGCCGCACCAGGTCTGGGCGTATTTCTGAATGCCGGAGCTGCCACTGCGGCAGACCACATAAGGCCGCGCATCCGGGTTGTGCTCCTCCACGGCTTCATTGCCGAGACGGCACATAATCGTGCACATCAGGGGTTTCAGCTGTCCGATGGTGCCGCCCTTGCCGTCGAAATCCACCCTGGCGTCCTTGTCCAGCAGGCTGTCGTATTCGCAGTTGTCATCCCAGATGGAGTCGGTTCCCACATCGATGACATTCTCGATGAGATAATCCTTCCAGGCTCTTCTGGCTTCGGGCTTGGTGTAGTCCCAGAAGGCGCCGTCGCCGCCCCACCAGGAGCCCACGGCATAGGCATCGGGATTCTCGCTGTCTTTGACAAACACGTCCCGTTTGTTGAATTCATCAAACAGCGGGTGGCACAGCAGGATGCCGGGCTTGACGTTCGGCACGTTCTGAGCGCCCTTCTCATTCATGGCGGCAAAATATGCCCGTGGATTCTTAAACCGCTCAGTGTTCCAGGTGAAGACACAGCGCTTTCCGTTCACACTGGTATAGCCGGAAGAGAGGTGGAATCCGTCGATGGGGAAGCCCTCGTCCTTGATGGTGTCGATGAAATCGAGCACCGCGTCGTCGCTGTCCTTTTCCAGCTCCGGATAGTACATGCTGGAGCCCTGATAGCCCAGTGCCCGCTTCGGCAGCAGGGCGGGACGGCCCGTGAGCAGCGTGTAATTGTCAACGATCCGGCTCAGGGTATTGCCGCCCAGCAGGAACAGGTCGATATCCCCCCCATCGGCCTGCCAGTAGGTGTAGCGCGGCCAGTAGTTGGACTTCTCCTTGCCCATGTTGAACACGGACTCGTAGAAGTTGTGATAAAACAGTCCCACCGCTTTTTTCGTTGTACGGCTGAGGCGGATGTAGAAGGGGATGTGCTTGTAGAGCGTGTCCATGAGCTCGGCGTCGTAGCCCATGGCGTCGGTGGCCCGCTCGCGCAGAAAGGCCTTGTTCTTATTCAGCGCACCGCCCTTTTCCCCGAATCCGTAGAAGCAGTCTTCCTCTTCCATGCGGCTGTAGGCTGTAACGCGCTGATTGCTGTCGAGGGTGAAGGGGCTTCCGGAAAGGGTGGAGTAAAGCTCCGTGCCCTCTGCGTCGTACAGGCGGATACAGATGGGATCCCGATCCAGTTCCAGACGCAGCGCGGCGCTTTCAAAAAGGATGGTTTTCTCCCCTTCCGTGATCTTTGGTTCCACGGGCTTTACCCGCGTGCGCTGACCCTCAAAGAGAGGGTCGAGACGGTCTTCCCACGCGGTCGTCATGAGGACATAGGATTCCTCTGCAAGCTCCCGATCAAAGGAGACCCGCACCCGCACGATTTCATCCGTGACAAATACAATCTTGAGATCGGCGCAATTGGTATGGACGAGTGTCGCTCCGGTGAGTCGGTCCAGACCGGTGATTTTTCTGCAAATATCCATATTGATGCTCCTTGTTCTATCGTTGATACTCCTGGTGTCATACCCTCACCCGAGCGGTTCGCCATCGGGTGAACGAAAACAGCGGCCTGCCGCGCTGCCGCCGCGAAGCGTGGGCAGGGGCAGACCGCCGTCAAAAGGAATGCGAGGCAGGGATGGCTCAGCTGTTCCAGCCCATGGCCGGGATAAGCTTCGTCCAGTAGGGCAGGCTGAGGGAAATCTGCGGGATATAGGTGACGAGCAGCAGTGCAACCACCATTGCGGCGAAGATGGGGACGATATACTTTGTGACGCCCTCGATCTTGACCTTGGCTACGCCGCAGCCGACAAACAGGCAGGAGCCGACCGGCGGGGTAACGGAACCGATGCCGAGGTTGGTAATGAGCATCAGGCCGAAGTGTACATCGCTCATGCCGATGCTGCGCGCGATGGGCAGGAAGATGGGCACAAAGATCAGCACCGCCGGCGTCAGATCCAGGAACATGCCCATAACCAGCAGGAACACGTTCATGATAAGAAGAATGACATAGCGGTTGTCGGACACGCTCATGATCATGTCGGAGATCGCGCCGGGGATCTTGGTACGCGCCATGACATAGGCCATGATGGAGGAAGCAGCGATCAGGAAGAGAATGGTGGCGGAGGACTTCATGGTGTCGGCCAGCAGGTTATAGAAGGTCTTGAAATCCATCTCACGGTAGATAACGGCGAGAACACCGCAGTACAGGCACATGACAACGCCGGCTTCCGTCGCGGTGAAAATGCCGGCCAGGATGCCGCCCATAACGATAATAACCGCAAGCAGGGACGGGATCGCCTCGACCCAGATCTTCCAGGCGGGATCGGCATCCTTCACCTCGGACTTCTTGTAACCCTTGCGCACAGCAAGAATAATGGCGACAATCGCCACACAGATACCGAGGATCGCGCCCACAAAGTAGCCGCCCATAAACAGCGCCGCGACCGACACGCCGCCGGCCGTGATGGAGTAGAGGATCAGCGGACCGGACGGAGGAATCAGGATTCCGGTGGGTGCAGAGCAGATGTTGACCGCCGCGGAGTAGTTGGGATCATAGCCCTCATCCGCTTCCAGCGGGGAGAGGATGGAGCCCATGGCGGAGGTAGCCGCAACGGAAGAACCGGACACCGCGCCGAAGAACATGTTGGCAAGGACGTTGGTCGCCGCGAGATACCCGGGGATTCCGCCCACCAAGAGCCTTGCCAGACGCACCAGGCGCTTGGCGATGCCGCCCTTGTTCATGATATTGCCGCCCAGCGAGAAGAAGGGCAGCGCCAGCAGCGAAAAGCTGTCAAGACCGGAGAAGCACTTCTGGGCGGCCGTGAACGCGAAGCCCTGGAAGTCTGAGCGGCCGGAGGCGCAGATGGCGATGACGGAGGCTATGCCGATGCCCGCCGAAATGGGGACGCCGGCCAGCAGCATGACGAAGAAGGAGACAAACAGAACGATTGTAGCGGTTACGACCATTATTTGCTCCCTCCTTTCTTTTCGGCGATCATGCCGGCGTACTTCAGAATACGCGCCAGCACGATCAGCACGCCGCAGATGGGCTCAATCAGATACAGGGTCTTCATCGGAATATGCATGACCGAGGACACGTTCGTCGCGGTTGCAGAGAGTTTCCACCCGCCGTAGATAAAGACATAGATCACAAAGAACAGGATGCAGATTTCGATGAAAATGTCAAGGACAACTTTGAACGGACCCTTGGCCTTATCGGTGATGAGCGTCAGCGCCAGATGCTCGTCACGGTAGAAGCAGTAGGCCGAGCCGATGAAGCCGGCGATAATCAGTACGTAGCGCAAAAGCTCATCGGTAAAGGTGGAGGGGTTTCCGAGGATCCAGCGGGTAAAGATCTGCCAGGTACCGAACACGAGCAGCGTCAGCATGGCGAGCGCCATCAGGAAACGCATCACGGTGTCCAGTACTTTCTCAATTTTCTTCAAGTACAACCATCTCCTATCAGTTTCCGGTAATTTCTTAAAAGAAAGAGCGGCTTGTCACCGCCTGGGTGGTAAGCCGCTCTCTGTTCCAGACAAACAGATGTAATGTTAAACGAAGGGAGTATCGTGCCTCTGAATCAGCCGGCAGCCTGGATGCGCTCGACAAAGGCGTATGTGTCGGGATCGCTGGCGGCGAGGTTCTCATAGATGCCCTGAACGGCTTCCTGGAAGGCAGCCTTGTCCACATCGGTGACGTACTCAACCTTGCCTTCGACCTGGGCCTTCACATCTTCCTCAAACTGGGCCCACAGCTCGCGATAGTTTGCAACCATGTCCGCTGCGGTATCGCGCATGATCTGCTGCTGCTCTTCGGTGAGTTCGTTCCAGATGTCAGTGGAGATGATGATGACGTCAGGGATCATGGTGTGTTCGTCATAGCAGTAGTAGCTGGTCACGTCGGCGTGGTCGCGCATGGCGGTGATGTTGTTCTCAGCACCGTCGATCACGCCCTGCTGCATGCCGGTGTAGATGTCGCCGTAGCCCATAACCGTGGCGGAACCGCCGAAGGCATTCATCATGTCGATGGCCATCTGGCTGTCCATGGTGCGGATCTTCAGACCCTTGAGGTCAGCGGGAGTGCGAACCGGGGTCTTCGCGGTGTAGAAGCAGCGGGTGCCGGACTCGAGCCAGGCGAGGCCGATGAAACCGTCATCGGCAGTCAGGTTGTAGAGATCCTGGCCGATTTCGCCGTTCATCACGTTGTAGAGATGATCCTTGTCGTTGAAAACATAGGGGACGGAGACGCAGTTCCAGGCGCTGTTGAAGTTGGAGAGGGTACCGGCAGAGACCTTGGTCATCTCCAGCTGGCCGGCCTGGATCTGGCTGACGCAGTCGGCTTCGGAGCCGAGTGTGCCGCCGGGCATGACATCGATGACAATGGCGCCGTCAGTGGCTTCGTCCACCGCTTCGGCCCAGGCAGTCAGCGCAACGTTGATGGCGTGGTCCTCAGCCATGTTGTGAGCGAGGGTCAGGTAGACCGTGTTCGCAGCACTGGCATTGATGGGCATCGCGGCGGCAACCGCAACGATCATAACCAGGCACAGGATAGCAGCGAGAGTACGTTTCATGTTTTTCCTCCATAGAAAATGATTTATTTCCGCATCAGACAAGTCTGATAGTGGATACAAAAAGATTTTCCTCGCGCCGGATAGGAAAATATCACAAAAATCGGATGTTTGATTTATGCAGAATATACAAAAGCAGCGAAAATGCACGATGTCTGGCACTTGATTTATTCTCTATCTTGGTTATAATACCAAATATACAGACAATTGCAAGCCTTTCTTTGTGATGAAATTACCGCAAAATGTGACGTAGGAGAAAGCGAGGCACTTCCCATGGCATACCATCGTGTTGAATCCGTCGTTGACCAGCATCTGACGCAGGACACGGCAAACTTCCAGCTGAGCCGCAATCTTGTCTCGGTCGGCTACTACGTCAACGTGCAGACCCGCTCCTCGATCGCACATTCTCACCCCTACTATGAATTTATTCTCGTGCGCCGTGGGATCTGCGAGTATCTCTCCGGCGGCAAGCGTTTCCTTCTGCATCCGGATGAGATGCTGTTGATCGCCCCCGGCACGGTGCACACGATGATCTGCCCTTCCGATTCCTCCAGCTACGAGCGCCTGATTCTCCAGGTCGACGCGGATTTCATGGTCCAGGTGCTCTCGGAGTGTATGCTGCAGGAAAGAATATCCAATTCTCCACTGCTGTATATTCTTCGGGCGGAAGACGTCTGCCGCTGGGGGTTGCGGGAGCTTTTGGAACGGATCAACGCCTCTGCCTCTGTCACGGATTCGGGACTGCGCGACCAGCTTTACCGCTGCCAGATCGGTGAACTCATGCTCACCATTGAGCATGTCGCAAGCACCTCCCAGTCGGTCCCTCCCAACGCGTCGAGCAAGCTCATCTCCGGGGTCACGGCATATATTCTCGAGCACTTTCGAGATCCGGAGCTCAATGTGGCAGACATTGCACAGCAATTTTATATCAGCCGCGAGCATCTTTCCCGCAGCTTCAAGAGCTACACCAACGAGAGCATCCGTCATTACATAACGGATCTTCGGATGCAGGAGTTCCGCTACGGCCTTGTGACAGGCAAAAATGTTCTGAACGCCTGTCTCGCAAGCGGCTTTTCCGATTACAGCAGCTTCGTCAAGTCCTTCCGCAAACTTTACGGCATCACGCCGACGGAATACCGTGAGCAGTTGAAAAATGCCATAAACCGCACGCCTCTCACCTGAGGGACGGGTCAAACAAAAAAGAACCTTGTCATGACAGCCCGTCACGACAAAGTTCTTTTTTTCCCTACACGGCTTACTTCTCCCGCATGTCTCTGAATGCCCGGCGCAGATCGTAGATGCTCATGCTCAGGAAGGGCTTTTCCGCCCGCCACTTGAGGCCGGTTTTGTCTTCCATAAACCTGGCGAAGGCCATGATGTCCGCGGGTTTTACGGAATCTTTTTCCATCATGCAGACAGAATTGCGATTCACAAAAAGGTAGAGATACTGTTTGTCCTCTACCAGACGCGTAAGCTTGCTGTAAGGGAGATCCATACTGCCCTCGCCACTGAGGTGCACCGCCTCCGGACCGAAGCTGTAGTTCATGTTCGGCAGTCTGGCCTTGCGTTCGGATAAGGCCCGGTCGGCACGTACGGCCGCCGGGAAATCACGGCTCACCAGCAGCCATGCGCCGACAAGAAGCAGAAGGGCTTTGCCCCAGTTTGGAATGCCCGTCACAACCGCGGTGAGAACAAGACCGAAGCCGATGAGCATCCGAAGCCACATGCGCGGTTTTTCATATACATAGTATTGCATCTTATAAAGCTGCTCAACGGTTTTTTCCGTATGTGTTATTTTGGCACGATAACAGATCTCCGCCATAGCTGTCCCTCCGACAGTAGTCCGTTTTTTCTTTCATATTACAAAACAGCGGGCTTTGCTGTCAATCTCTTTTTCACGGGAAGGCATCTCATCATAATCCGAAAAGGGACTCCCCCCGGCAAAGCCCGGGCTGTTTCGCAGACAGCTTTTTCCGCGTTCCCTTGACAAATCATCCCTGAAGTAGTATAAAAAGGAAGCAAATCATTCCGTGTCCGTTCGGAGGGTTCTCATGTACAAAGCCTGCAGCACTTTCGTTTTCTGTTGTGTGTGTTGTAACGTGCGCTGTGGCCGCACGCGCTTTGTCATGCCCGTTTGAGCGTTCCCGGAGACTGCAGTGTAAGTTCGACCGGAAGGCCCGATGGGCCTTCCGGTTTTTTATTTAAGGAGGAACACAACATGTCGGCAATCTTTACGTCCGTTGATCAGCTGATCGGTAAAACTCCGCTGCTGGAACTGACCCATCTGGAGCAGGCGGAGGGTCTCGAAGCCCGGGTCCTGGCCAAGCTGGAGTATCTCAACCCCGCCGGTTCCGTCAAGGACCGTGTGGCCCTGGCCATGATCGACGACGCGGAAGCGAAAGGACTCCTGACAAAGGAATCCGTGATCATTGAACCCACCTCCGGCAACACCGGCATCGGTCTCGCCTCCGTGGGCGCGGCCCGCGGGTATCGCGTGATCATCGTCATGCCCGAGACCATGAGTCTGGAGCGCCGGCAGCTGATGAAGGCCTACGGTGCGGAGCTGGTTCTCACCGACGGCACCGCCGGCATGAAGGGCGCCATCGCCAAAGCCGAAGAACTGGCAAAGGAGATTCCTCATGCCTTTATTCCGGATCAGTTCGGCAACCCCGCCAACGCCGCCGCCCACCGCGAGACCACCGGTCCGGAGATCTGGGAGGATACGGATGGCACGGTCGATCTGTTTGTCGCCGGTGTGGGGACCGGCGGGACCATCACGGGCGTGGGCGAGTATCTGAAGGCGAAGAATCCCGAGATCCGCATCGTTGCCGTAGAGCCTGCCTCTTCTCCGGTACTGAGCAGAGGCATCTCCGGCCCGCATAAGATTCAGGGCATCGGGGCCGGTTTTGTACCGAAAGTGTTGAACACCGCCGTCTATGATGAAATCATCACCGTCGAAAACGAAGCTGCCTTCGAGACCGGGCGAAAGATCGGCCGGACGGAGGGCGTCCTCGTCGGTATCTCTTCCGGAGCCGCGGTCTGGGCCGCCGTCGAACTGGCAAAGCGGCCGGAGAACAAGGAAAAGACCATCGTCGTTCTGCTCCCGGACACAGGGGACCGCTACCTGTCCTCCCCGATGTTTGAGGTGTGAGATGGGGACAACGCTGGAACGCCTGATTGAGTCGGCCGCTGCCCATCTGGATGCGGCCGAGCAGCCGGAGGCTCAGGATTTCTGCGGTTTTCGGCAACACGCGGCAGAGATGACCGATCTTTTCATTGAGGCGCTGTTTCCCCGTCATGCCGCGGCACCGATCCGCCGGGAGGACGCCCTCCGTCAGGCGGCGGAGCTCCTGGATATCTGCCTGCGGGTCGTTCTGCCTCCGTCCGCGAGGCCGGAGAGCGTCGTGCGTACCATGCTGGAAAGCCTCCCCGAGATCCGCCGCCAGCTCGGTACGGATCTGGAAGCGGCATACCGCGGGGATCCCGCCGCACGCAGCATCGACGAAATCATCCTCTGCTATCCCGCCTTTCTCGCCATCAGCACCTACCGTCTGGCCCATGTGCTGTATCAGGAGCGTATCCCGACCCTGCCGCGCGTCATGACCGAATACGCCCACCGCCTGACGGGCATCGACATTCACCCCGGCGCCCGGATCGGCGACTCGTTCTTTATCGACCACGGCACCGGCGTCGTCATCGGCGAGACCACCACCATCGGCGAGAATGTCAAGCTCTATCAGCATGTGACCCTGGGGGCCAAGAGCTTTGACGTCGGGGAAGACGGAACCCTCGTCAAGGGAATCAAACGCCATCCCGACATCGGCGACCGGGTGGTCATCTACTCCGGCGCCACCATCCTTGGCGGCAATACGCACATCGGCAACGACTGTGTCATCGGCGGCAGCGTCTGGCTGACCCACTCCGTCGAGGCCGGAAAGATGGTTCTGGCCAGAACCGCCGTCACGGACAGTTCCCTGACCCGCGACATCACGGCCGTGTCCTCCCTCGAAAGCGCCATGCTCTGAGCGCTCCGGCCGATACAGGCTGTTATCGGATCTGCACCGGTTCCGTGTATGCCCCGTCGACCAGCTCGCTGGTATAGACCGCGCAGTTCTCGATGGTCTTTGGCCAGTAGCTCGGCCTGCCCGGCGGCGTCAGATAAGAGAGTGCGCCCTTCATGGCAATCGCGTGTGTCGAGAGCAGGATGCTTTTCTCCGCCGCCTCCGGCTTCAGCCATTCCAGAAACCCGCCGAGCCGTTCGGTGACCTGATTCAGCGTTTCCATTCCCTCCGGGGCCGGATTGTGTTCAAAGTCCCGGAAAAAGGTCATGACCTCGGGCGCCGGGTGCGTGAGGTCCATCCCCTCATACGGGCCGAACTCCATCTCGATCAGACGATCGTCAATCCGGAGCTCCGTCTCCGGCGCGGCAAGCTTCGCCGTATGAACCGCCCGTCCCAGCGGGCTGGAATAGACAAGGTCGAAGTGAATTCCCCGTGACCGAAACCACTCCCCGGCTTCCTGAGCCTGCCGGATGCCGGTCTCATTGAGGCGGTAGTCCCGGCGTCCCGTAAGAAGCCTGCGGTGGTTCTGTTCGGTCTGTCCATGGCGGATGATATAGATCATGCAGTTACGCTCCTTTCCCGAATATTGGGCAGTATATCAGAAAAAACCGGCTGTGCAAATACACACAGCCGGAATTTTTCTGTCATGATGATCCTATATTGAGATGACCCGCCGTGCAGCAGCCTCCGGATCGTGGCTGCACAGAACCGCGGCGCAGGCGGGATCGGCGGCCATTTCCGCGATCCATTGCAGGCTTTTTTTCTGCCAGTCCCGTGAAAAGCCGAATCCCGGCGTGATCATCTCCTGCCAGTTGCGCGGTGAAAACGCCGCATCGGCAGCCAGCAGGACAAAGCGTCCGCCATTTTGCAGAAGAACCGCGGCCTGGCCGTCGGTATGTCCGGGAACATTCACCAGACGGACGCTCTCATCCCCGAACAGATCAATTGACCAGCGATTGGGTCCGAGGGGCGAGCCGCGGTAAAAGAGCCGCTCGATTCGCGGATCATACCACAGGTTCCGGGGCTGCCGGGTCTTAAACACCGTGCGGCAGGACCAGAAGTATTCGTCCTCGGGCAGAACGATACGCTTTGCCCCCTTCACATGCCGGAGCCCCGCCACATGGTCCGGGTCAAGGTGTGTCAGTATAACGCAGTCCAGGTCTTCCGGCCGGATGTCCATGGCCGCCAGCTGCTCATGTACCGCCATGCCCTCCGGCAGGATGGGGTGAAACAGCGCCGCGAGATGGGGCGGCAGAATCTCCCGCACGGCTTTCGGGTCGTAGACGCCGCGGGGGCTGATCTCCCGGCACCAGCCGGTATCCACAAGAATCAGGCCTCTTGGGTGTTCGATCAGATATGCACAGACCGGCAGCGTCAGGCGGTCCCGGTCCGGTGCTGTAAGCTGTTTTGCCGAATTCTTCAGGCCGATGGCGTTTCCGTAGGGAACCGTTTCCGAAACCTGAATGCTGCCGCACCGGAGAATATGTATGTTCATCCCCTCGCCCCCCTCGGCGTAACCTTACCCGTTTCTTGGGAGAATGTCAACTCCAGGCCAGGAAGAATTCGTCCTTCCGGATTTTATGTTTTACAGTTTCTCCTTTCTGTGGTAACATCTTAACTGCACAGCATGAAAAACACATGGGGAGTGAGCCTTCATGGATCGCAATCAGAAAGCCGGCATTATTGCTCTGATTCTCGTAGTTATCCTGATTCCGATTGCAATCGGATTGCTTGTATATGAAATCAGAACTGCAGAATTGCCATCCCTCCGCCTGCCGGATATCAGCCTCCCGCACTGGAGCCGTCCTCAGCAGACCGCAGCGCCGACCTTTGATCTGACACCGCCCTCCCCGCCGCAGATCACACCGCCTCAGGTCAGCATTCCTTCCTTCAGCACGCCGGAGCTCCCGCAGGTCAGCAAACCGAAAACCTCCGCTCCCGTTCCGACGCCTCCGCCTCTGCAGATCAGCTATGAGAGCGTTCTGTTTGGCAGCTATGAGCAGGGAAACGGCAAAACGCCCATCGAGTGGTTTGTTCTCGAAGAGCAGGACGACCGTGTCCTTCTGATCAGCCGGTATGCGCTGGATACGCAGCAATATCACGGTGCCGCGGGATCTGTCACCTGGGAAACCTGCGATCTGCGTACCTGGCTGAACACGACGTTTCTGAACGCTGCATTCAGTCCGGAGGAGCGTGCAGCGATCCTGGAGACCGAGGTGGACAATTCTCAGGGCAATCCGATCTTCCAGATCGACGGAGGGAACGACACACAGGACCTGGTCTTCCTCCTCAGCCGTGAAGAGGTCGAGCAGTACTTTCCCACAGAGGGAGAGAGGCTGTGCCAGCCGACCGCACCGATCAAGCGTCTCGCTCTGATGGGCTATTGCAGCTGGTGGCTGCGCTCTCCCGGATACAGGCAGGATCTGGCGGCGTATGTGAACGGCAACGGTGCCTTTCTGAGCGGCAGCGCGAACCGGATTTTAACCGCGGTCCGGCCCGTCATCCGGGTGGACCTGAACCTTCTGACGGACACCCGCCTTTCTTAATCCTGTCCGCTCCCTCTTGCAGATAACAATCCCCGTTGCGGCAAGGGAAGCCACAGCGGGGATTGTTTGCAATAATCGGCGGATGCCGGTTCGGTGTTTTATGCCGCCAGGCCCCGGACCGAAACGATGCCCTCCTCGATCATCCAGTCGATCTCCTCGGCGATGCTCTGTGCCATGGGGCGGGGGCTGTAGCCCAGCTCCCTGACCGCCTTGGAAGAGTCGAACTCGTTGTTGCGCACCAGGTTATACACGGCGAAACTGGTCATGCGCTGGGGCTTGCGGGTCAGCTTCTCCGCCATGTCGCTCATTTTTCCCAGCACCTTGCCGACGGAGGCAGGCAGAATGGTCTTGATGGTGGGAAGGCCGGTGTGTTCGGAGAGAATGTCAAAAACCTCCTTCATGTTGATCATATCTCCGCCCAGGATGTAGCTCTCGCCGGTGCGTCCGTCCTTGCAGGCGCGGAGAATGGTCTCGGCCATGTCGCGGTTGTCGGCACAGTTGAAGGTTCCTTCCACACCGGCGGGCATCTTTCCCTCGGTATACTCGCGGATAACGCCGGCCACGTTGCCGAAGGTATAGTCCCTCGGTCCGGAGATGCCGCTGGGCAGAATCAGGCAGCCGTCGATTTCGCCGTGATGGATGGCATCCAGCACCAGCTGGCAGGAGGCCGCCTTGGTCTGGTCGTAGAGCCCGATGACCGCGTCGGGGTCGTAGTAATCAATCTCTTTGATGGCGGTGCCCATGGGCTGCTCGGGGATGGCGCCGGTGGAGCCGATGAAGATGAGGCGGACGCCGTGCTCACGGCACTTGTCGACGATGTATTGGGTACCGTCCACGTTCACATGCCAGATTTTCTCCGCCACCAGCGTACTCACGGAGACCATGGCGGCGCAGTGGATGCAGTAGACAGAAGTGTTCTCGGGAAGATCGGCGAACAGGGTTTCGAGAGAAGCGAGATCGGTCACGTCGCCCTCAATGACCTCGGCCTCCCTGGGAAGATGCTTTGCAGCTTCCTCGCCCCGCAGGACAAATGCGCGGACGGGCAGCTTTCTGCTGACCAGGCTGCGGACGATGGCGCTGCCGAGGTTTCCGGCCGCTCCGGTGACAATGTAGAGCTCGTTATTGGTATTGGCGACGGTGTTGATGGCGGTATTCATGATTGATTCCTCCGTATATCAAAGTTGTTTGTTTTTTGTTCCATCCCCTTGGGATGGTCATAAGATACCAGAGGAATGTTTGTGAGTTTTTCACGTTATGTTTGAGAAATGTTAAAATCGCGGGAACGAGAGAAAAACACGATGTTCACAATTATACGCGATTCTTGTTCATGGTTTGTTCATAAATATTAGCACTCTCTCCTTGACAGTGCTAAAAATTGTGCTATAATAACAATCGAACAGAGGAAATAGAGATCGAATGAATGACCTCCTTCCCCCTTGCTCTGGTAACAACAAAATGATGATTGTGTAATAAAAGGAGGCATGACTTATGTTACCGAGTATTTTTGGAGAGAGTTTGTTTGATGACTGGTTCGATTTTCCGTTCAGAGGCTTTGAGTCCGATGTGGATCATAAGCTGTACGGCAAACACGCGGCCCGGGTGATGAAGACCGACCTGAAGGATCACGATGATCACTATGAACTGGCGGTTGATCTGCCGGGATTCAAGAAGGATCAGATCGATCTGCAGCTGCAGAATGGCTACCTGACCATCACCGCCACCAAAGGCGTGGAGGAAGATGATAAGAACAAGCAGGGCAAGATCGTCCATCAGGAGCGTTATTCCGGATCCATGACCAGAAGCTTCTATGTCGGTGATCATGTGACGGAAGAGAATGTTAAGGCCAAATTCGAAGACGGCGTCCTGACATTGGAGTTTCCAAAGGAAGAGACCATCAAGATGCCCGAAAAGAAAACGATCATGATCGAAGGATAATATTCAGACATATGCAGAATACTGACGCCCCGATTTTTCGGGGCGCCTTTTTTCGCGCTTCTCTCTTCTCCGGTTTATCCGATCCGCTTCACCTTTTTTGATCTGGATTCATTCGGTGATTGACAGCTTCTTAATTGCAAAGTATAGTAGAAGCGGCAAAAATACATCGGGAGGCGACGAAACATGATGGATTATCAACAGGTCAGGAAACGTGTCGAGGAAGAAGACAGGGTGTTGAAGAAGATCGTAATCGAGACCGGGATCGGAATGTTTCTGGCCCTGCTTATTACGATTTTTATCGTTCGGTAACGGAGTACGAAAAACCTGATAAAGCAAATGCGCCCCTTTTCGAAGGGGCGTGTTTGTTTACCGTTCTCATTTATCGCAAGGCCTTTCTATTTTCGGCTCAGCTCATCGCTCAGCCGGAGAATCTCCGGCGCGATCTGCTGCTTTCGCTTCTCCACCAGCCTGCGGTACAGCCACGGGGCCGCCAGCATGCCGACCACTCCGGCCACGCACAGCAGCGCCCCCAGGGCAAACCGGTTCCAGACCAGAAAACAGCACATCCCGACGCCGAAGACAAGCGCGCTCACAATCCCCAGCGCCATGGCGGCGATCGTGCCGGGGGTCGTCACTCCGGCATCCAGTCTGCGCAGCTGCTCCAGCTTGTCCTCCTGCTCCTCCCGGGGAAGATATTTTTTGCGGATCGCTTCGATCTCGTTCTGCTTCTCCGCGGAATAACTGTAATGAAAATTCTCACTCATGGTTTTCTCCTCCAAAACGGTCCGTGATTCATCCGGCTTTCCGGATTTTCACCGTAAAGATGCTGCCCTGGCCGGGAATGCTGTTTACGGCGATCTCGCCGCCCACGATGTCCACCACGCGTTTGACCAGCGCCAGGCCCAGTCCGTTGCCCTGCGTGGCGTGAGAGGTGTCGCCCTGATAGAACTTTTCAAAGATGTGCGCGCCGACCTCGGGGCTGATGCCGCAGCCAGTGTCGGAAACCTCCACCACCGCGTGCTCCTTCTCCGTGTAGAGCTTCAGTCCCACCGTTCCGCTGTCCTCGGTGAACTTGACGGCGTTGGAGAAGAGATTGTTCCATACCAGGCTCAGCAGTTCCGGGTCGCTCTCCACGGTAACGCCGTCTTCCATCTCGGTTTCAATTTCGAGATTCTTGGCCTCCCAGGCGTCTTCAAACGTCAGCAGGCATTCGCACAGCTGTTCGCCCAGGTCAAAGCGTTTTTTTACCGGATAGATCTGCTGGTTTTCCAGCTTGTTGAGCTTGAGGATGTTGGTGATGAGATTTGCCAGGCGCCGGGCCGCACTGGTCACCGTCCGGGCGTAGTCCTTTCGCTCTTCCTCCGGAAGATCCGGCTGCTGGAGCAGGGCGCCGTAGTTCTGGATCACCGCCAGCGGGGTCTTCAGCTCATGGGACACATTCGCAATGAAGTCTGTCCGCAGGGTCTCCATCCCGCTCAGCTCCTGCACCATGCGGTTGAAGTAGTCGATGATGGCGTTGAATCCCTCTTCCGCCCCCCGCACCGGTTCGATCCTCACCGAGAGGTCCCCGTCCATGACCTTTTCCGCTCCCGCGATGATCCGCTTCACCGGCCGTTCCACCGTGGCTTTTCGCCGCAGGCTATCCACCGCCGCACAGATCAGGCTCAGGAAGAAGGTATTTCCAAACGTCACGAGCGCCGCGATCCGGACATTTGCGTTGTTGATGCTGATGGCGGCGGAGTCCCCCAGATAGGTCATGAACAAAGCCATGGAGCTGGTCAGGACGAAGGCGATCAGCAGAAAGAAAATACAGAACAGCTGCAGAAAGGCAAGTCTCTTTCGGTTCTTCTCCGCCTTCATTTGAGCACCGCCTTATAGCCGAGACCGTGTACGGTAACAATCTCAAAGTCGTCGCAGCCGGCAAACTTCTGCCGCAGTTTCGTCATGTAAACGTCTACTGTGCGGGGGCCGGAACCGGTGTCTCCGTCCCAGAACTCGTCCATCAGCTGGCTGCGGGTGAAAGCCTTTTTCGGATAGCTCAGGAGCTTATACAGGAGGTTGAACTCCCGCACGGTCAGCGGGATCTCCTCCCCGTTCAGGACCGCGCTTCTCTCATCGGCGTCCAGCACCAGGGACCCAACCTCCAGCTTGTGGCTGGTGGAGATTCCCACCCTTCTGAGCAGCGCTTCTACATGCAGCAGCAGTTCCTCCAGATCAATGGGTTTGACCAGATAGTCGTCGACGCCCATACGGAAGCCCCGCTGCTTGGCGGCGAAGTCGTCCCTTGCCGTCATGAACAGAATCGGGATGTTTTTGTCCGTGCCGCGGATCGTACGGGCAAACTCAAAGCCGTCGATCTCCGGCATCATAATGTCCGAAATGATCAGATCAAACACACTGCCGCCGTAAAGAGCGTCATAGGCCTCGTTGGCACTGAGGCAGCCCAGCGCCTCATACCCGTTCCGGTTCAGAAACGAGCAGACCGCCCGGTTGAGCTCCCGGTCATCTTCTACTACCAAAAGCTTAAACATCTCCAAGTCCCTCCATGAATGTCCCTGTATCATATTCCCGTTTTTATTGCCGCAGAATACTATACCACGGAAATGTTAAAGAATTGTTTGTGTTTGGGAGCTGTACAAAAAAATCCCGGAAATAATCCGGGATTTTCGCTTTTTCCCCTGTCTTTCATGCGGCCTTCGGCTTTTTCTCTCCGTTCTCTTTCTGTCCTCCGTTCACGATCCAGACCCCGAGACTCACCAGGACCAGGGACAACAGGCATCGCGGAACGTCCAGATTCTTTCCCTCGCCCAGAAGGAGCGCCGAGAGGATCACCCCGAAGACGGGGTTTGCAAAACTGTAGACCGTGATATGGGAGACCGGGTGCCGCTGCAGCAGCAGGGACCACAGCGTGTAGGCCACGGCGGAGAGCAGGCCGAGATACAGCATCAGAAGCCAGGCCTGCGGGGAAACCGGGCGCAGCCGTCCTCCCGCCAGAAAGCTGACCGCCGCCATCACGCTCCCGCCGATGATAAACTGCCAGCCGCTGAGCGTGACGGGATTCTCCCGCTGTGAAAAACGCTTGATCAACACCGTGGAGCAGGCATAGGAAAAGGCCGCCAGGAGCAGAAAGCCCTCTCCGTCCCAGCGAAAGCCGCCTGCGTCTCCGCTGCTCTGAAGGCTGACGAGAATCACCCCGGCAAACCCGACCACACAGCCGAGCATCTTCCGTACCGTGAGCTTCTCCTGGTGGAGCACCAGCGAGGCCAGAAGCACGGCAAAGAAGACGCTGCTGGGGCTGATCACCGAGCCCTTATAGCCCGGCGCTTTGGAGAGGCCCATATAGAAGAAGGTGTACTGCACAACGGTCTGTGCAAAGGCCAGAGCCAGGAGCATCCCCGCGCTGCCCTTCCGGGGCAGCAGGGCCCTGTGTTCCACCAGGCTCCCCAGAACCACGGTCAGAATCCCCGCCAGGGTAAAACGAATCCCGGCGAAGAAAATCTGGCTCATGACCGCGTCCGAGGAAATCTGAAACAGCTGGTAGCCCAGCTTGATGCATGGCGATGCGCTTCCCCACAGGAGATTGGCAAGGATCGCGGCAAGGAAAACGCCGAGACCCGTATCAAGAAAACTGCTTTTTTTCATTCTGTCGCTCCAGATTTGTTCAACGTGAATGGAAGAGTGTATCGCAGCACATCATAGTCTGTTTCCAAAGTTTTTTCAACCGGAAATTTCAAAACCGACCGCCGCTCCGGAATCACAACGATATTTTTCCCAGATGCAGACAGTCCCACAGAGCTGTTCTGTGGGACTGTGTATTTTGAATATTTTTTTGCACCTGTTCAGACTCGCCGATTGACCGGCTCGCGCCCTTCCAGTGCGTCGATGATCTGCTGTGCCGTCATTATGCCGCACTTTTCGAGGTTCTCATAGGTCTCGGCACCGTTATGCGACGTAGCAATCACGTTGGGGAGCTTCAGCAGCGGCGTATTCTCCGGCGTTGCCGGCTCATGGACAAACACATCCGAAGCAAAGAAACCAACCTGTCCGCCCACCAGCGCGTCGTACATGGCCTCTTCGTCCACAACTTCGCCGCGTGCGTCCGTGACAAAGATCACACCTGGCTTCACCAGTTTCAGGCTTTCCCGGTTGATCATGTTTTCCGTATCCGGAAGCAGCGGGACCAGGATGAAAATGATATCGCTCTGCGACATTACCTTTTCGAAGCTGGTGAAACTGACATGATACTGATCCCCGACTTCGTAATCCGGCGCGACATCATAGGCCAGAACCCGGCAGTCGAAGCCGGTCAGTTTCTTTGCCACCAGCCGTCCGATGGCGCCGAAGCCCAAGATTCCAACCGTCGCGCCTGCAACTTCATGGAAGGTCAGGTTTTTCCAGAGGCCCTGTTTGGTCATGTCATTCAGATGCACCAGGTCTCTGACTGCCCCCATCATCAGTGCAATCACATGCTCCGCCACCGCATTGGCATTTACGCCCGGGCAGTTGGTAACCATGATTCCGTGGCGCTTGGCCGCTTCGGTATCCACCGAGTTCATACCCGTACCATAGCGGGCCAGAATCTTCAGCTTCGGCGCGGCGCTCATCGCCTCCTCTCCCCAGGGCTCACAGTTGGCGATGCAGCCGTCGATATCTCCCACCAGAGGCAGCAATTCTTCCAGAAAATAATCCCGATCCAGATCGGTGGTTATGACATCATAGCCCTGATCCAGCAGCATCTGATACCCGGTCGGACTGAACTTTTTAAATGCAGGCTTGGCAATCAGCACTTTTTTTGCCATTTTTATTCCTTCTCCTCTTACCTTGCAGAATTAAACTCTTTCAGCGCGGGGTCTAGAATTGCAAGATCATATCGTCTGCTCGAATGCCGCAGTGCGCCGAGAACCCATAGATAAGCATTCCTGGTGCCGGGGCTTGCGACCGTAGGATGATACCCGCGCGGAGCCTGAACCATGGTACCGGAATGAACGGTATGCGTCACAATATCGTCCACGCCCCCGGATTCCAGATAGCTGATATGAAAGCCAAAATGCGGCAGCGGCATGTCGAAATAGCAGTAAACCTCTTCCAGATCCTTCTCATGCTGATGCGGCGGCCAGCTGGTCCAGGCGCCTTCTCCGCCCCAGGTCAGACCGCAGATCAGACGGGAAGCCTCGTCCTTGTCGGAAAGTGTCATAAACACTTCCCGCTGGCCGATTCCCTCTCCATGGATCTGATGGATGTCTCCGACCGGTGCGTCTTTCTCAAATGCCCGGAAGAATGCCTTGCCATAACCCTCATAGACAGCCGCCGCAATGTAGAAGATGCAGGGTTCCAGCGCCGTTAGGGTGATTGCATCATTTCCCGGCAGATAGAAGGCATCGAAGCGTTTCATGGTCCGGCAAATTGTTTCATGTCCGGAAAGCTGCGCTGTTCCCTGAATCAGAACCGGGTGCATTTCCAGCGTCCCTGTCTTCAGTTCATAGCTTTTCCCTTCCGGAAGATTCAGGCGATAGATCTGCGTCTCCTTGCAGGCTGCTTTTTCCGGTGTAATAACGGCATGAAAGCCGGGTTCTTCGGGCGACTGCACTCGCCAGGTCTGCATTTCCTCCTGATTTGGTCTCATGTCTGCCTCCTGTTATTCCATATAGGCGCCCTTCATGGCGCTGACGGCATGCTCGGCATAGAGCTTCAGCAGGCCGTGCCGATATCGGCTCGTAAATCCCTTCCAGCTCTTCCGGCGTTCGGCCAGAGCGGCATTGATTTCCTCCGCAGTTTTCCGCTCACCCCGGATTCCGACAATCTCCAGGCGCCGTGCTTCCACGTCGATCTCAATGAGATCGCCCTCTTCCACGAAAGCAATGGGTCCTCCTGCCGCCGCCTCGGGGCTCACATGCCCGATGACCGGTCCGCGGGACGCGCCGGAGAATCGGCCGTCGGTGATCAGCGCGACGCTGGATGCCAGCTTCGGATCGGCGCAGATGGCCTCCCCGGTATAGAACATCTCCGGCATGCCGGAGCCTCTCGGCCCCTCATAGCGGATAAAGATGGCGTCGCCGGGCCGGACCTTGCCGTGGAGCACGGCATCGATGCACTCCTCTTCGCTGTCATAAGGCTTCGCCGTCAGCGTTGCTTTGAACATGTTTTTTGGGCAGGCCGTATGCTTGATCACACAGCCCTCCGGCGCCAGATTGCCTCTCAGAATGGCGATGCTGCCGTCGGTGCCTTTGGCATGGTCAAAGTCATGGATGATGTCGGTTCGTGAAACCGTCAGGCCCAGTGCTTTTGTCTTCTCCCGGAGGATTTGATCGCAGTGCTCATAGAAACCGTTTCTCTTCAGGTCTTCCAGGTTTTCTCCGAGGGTTTTTCCGGTAACGGTCAGGACATCCAGATGGAGCATGGACTTAATTTCCTCCATCACCCTGGGGACCCCTCCGGCATAGTAGAAATACTGTGCGGGCCAGTCTCCGGAGGGTCGGATGTTCAGCAGGTAATGCGCCCCGCGGTGCATCCGGTCAAAGGTGTCGGCGTCAATCGTGAATCCGAACTCATGGGCAATGGCCGGCAGATGCATCGTGGCATTGGTCGAGCCGGAGATCGCAGCATGAACCATGATGGCGTTTTCAAAGCTCTTCATCGTCACGATGTCTTCGGCTCTGATGCCCTGCCTCACCAATTCCATCAGCTGTCTGCCCGCCTGCCTGGCGGCCTCGGCCAGCTCCGGCGCTGTCGCGGGCATCAGGGCGGTGCCCGGTAGCATCAGGCCCAGGGCCTCGGCCATGATCTGCATGGTGGAGGCGGTTCCCATAAAGGAGCAGGCGCCGCAGCTGGGGCAGGCGTTATGTTTGTAATAGTCGAGCTGTTCGGTGGGGATTACACCGGTTTTTTCCCAGGCGTCGTACTTTCCGATCTGTTCCAGGGTCAGCAATTCGTTGATCGCGCAGGCCGGATCCTGCGCAACATACTGCTTCGGCAGCATGTGCGCCTCCATGACGCCGCCGGTAATGACGATGGCGCTCATCTCCTTGAGCCGTCCGATGCTCATCAGCATGGCGGGCATGGACTTGTCACAGCTGGCGATGAATACGCCGCCGTCAAATCCGGTGGCGTTGGCCTGGGCCTCTACGAGATTGACGATTGCGTCCCGGTGCGGCAGAGAATAGTTGATCCCGTCATGTCCCTGGGCGATCCCGTCGCACATGTCGGTTGCAAAATAGCGTGCGGCCTTGCCGCCGCGCTCATTGACCCCCTGCACGGCCTCCTCGACAAAGCGGTTCAGATGCGCAGAGCCCGGGTGGCTGTCGCCGAAGGTGCTCTCTACTATGATCTGGGGCTTTTCCAGATCTTCGACCTTCCAGCCCATTCCCATCCGAAGCGGATCCATTTCCGGAGCAAGCTTGCGTACTTCCTGACTTTTCAGCATCATCGTGTCTCCTTTGGTTCCGGTTACGGCGTCTGCAGGCTGCCGTCCCGGTTTCTGGTCTGTGTCCAGGTGGTCACCGTGTTCTCACAGGGATATTTCATTGCTTCCTTTTCGTTCAGATCAACGCCGAGACCGGGTCTGTCATTTGCATAGACAAATCCGTCACCGCCGTACTCCGGCATGCCGGGGAACACGTCGAGCAGAGCGCCTTTCGGGCCGCTCAGCTTCTGGATGACAAAGTTCGGCGGTTCAATGCCGCTCCACTCCTGCAGACCGAGATTCTGCGCGGCAAGATCAATATGAATATTCGCCGCATGTGCCAGCGGGCTCATATCGCCGGGGCCGTGCCAGCAGATCCGCACACCGTACTGCTCACAGAAGAGCTGCAGCTTGCGTGCCGGCGTAATGCCGCCGACCTGGCTGAGGTGGACCCTCATATAGTCGATGCTCCGCTTCTCAACGGCATGGCGGTATTCTGCGGGATTATTGAACAACTCGCCCTGTGCCAGCGGGGTCGTACTGGTCTGCTTGATTTTATCCAGCCATTCAATCTGTTCGAGAGGAACGACATCCTCCATAAAAAACAGCTTGTACGGCTCCATCTCCTTGACAAAGCTCACCGCTTCCGTCGGGTGGATGCGTTCATGCACATCGTGGACCAGGTCCACCTCGAAACCTTCCCTGGCGCGGATGCCGTCAAAGAGCTTCAGCGTGCTCTTGATATATTCTTTGCTGTCCAGATAGACGCCCGGAAGGGCACCTTTGGCCGCCCAATCGGGCGCTTCGCCGTATCCGCCGCCGCCGTATCCGCCGCACTGGCAGCGCAGATGACGGACGCCGATGGAGCGGTACATGTCGATGTTGTCGCAGATCTCGCTTACATCCGCGCCGTCCACATGACGGTACACGGGAACGCCTTCGCGGACTTTTCCGCCGAACAGATCATATACCGGCATATTCGCCATTTTTCCCTTGATATCCCATAGGGCCATGTCCACGCCGGAGATGGCGTTGTTGACCACGGGGCCGGTGCGCCAGTAGGCATTCTGATGCATGAGCTGCCACAGTTCACTGATGCGGCTGACCTCTCTGCCCACAACCAAAGGCTTCAGATAGGTTTCGATCAGATGCTGCACGGTGAGATGCCGATACGCAAATGTCGCACAGCCCAGGCCGTAGAGTCCGGGTTCGCTGGTCTCCACCTTGACGACAACCAGATTGATCCCTTCCGGAGCAGTGCAGATCACCTTTACATCGCGGATAACCGGATTCATTGTTTTTTCCTCCCGTCTGAAAAAGAAAGGGATATGCTTCCATATCCCTTTTGCCAGGCTTTATTTGATTTACATGACAAGGTATCCGCCGTCGACGGGGATAATGGCGCCGCCGAGGTAATCGCTTGCATGAGATGCGAGGAAGATGCAGGGGCCCTTCATGTCGTTTCCGGTGCCCCAGCGGTGTGCCGGGATCCGCTGTGTCAATTCATCGTAACGCTGCTGCGTGAACTTCGGGTTGTTGGGATCGGTGAGCGCCACGTTCATCTCGGTGTCCATATAGCCGGGGGCCAAGGCGTTGATGTTGATGCCATACTGCAGAAGATCATTGCTGAAGGCTTTTGCCAGCTGGGCAACGCCGCCTTTCGCAGCAGAATATGCCGGAACCGTCTTTCCGCCAAAGAAGGAGCACATGGACGCAATCAGAATGATCTTGCCGTATCCCTTCGGCTTCATGACGTTGGCCGCCGCACGTGCAAGCCAGAACACGGAGTTGAGGTTGGTGTTGATGACATCGTCCCAGTCCTGATCGGGGAACTCGTTGGACGGATGACGGCGCTGAATGCCGTGGGCAGCAACCAGAATGTCGAGGTCGCCCAGCAGCTCCATGCACTTGTTGAAGCCCTCGTTGCAGGACTCGCGGTCTGCAAGGTTCGCTTTCACGCCGTGGCACTTGAATCCCTTGGCCTTGAACTCTTCCGCAACCGCGAAAACCTTGTCGCTGGTACCGATGATGGCAACCTCAACGCCGGACTCCATCAGGCCTTCTGCCATGCCCCTGCCGAGACCTCTGGTGCCGCCCGTGACGATTGCTTTCTTTCCGGAAATGTCAAACATGCTGTTAACCATAATTATATTCTCCTTCATAAGATTATATAGATATCATGGGATTACTTGATCAGGAAGGTGCAGAACTTCTCAGAGAAGACACACAGGAAGAAGACTGCGGTATAGCCGATAAAGAACGGAATCTCCGCTTTGGAAATCTCGCCGATTTTGAGTTCCCGTACCGACCGGGAAACCTGCACGGCGGAGAAGATATTGACCGCAACCGGCGGTGTCATCGTTCCGATGACGTTGGAGATGCAGAGGATCATTCCGAAGTGAATCACGTCGATTCCCATGCTGCTGGCAATCGGCCAGAGCACCGGAACCAGAAGAACGGCGATGGCTGTGCCTTCCATGAAGGTTCCGAAGATGAGCAGGATGATGGCGACAACCAGGCAGAACAGGGTCTTGTTCAGGTTCATGCTGATCACAAAGTCCACCAGAGCCTTGGATGCGCCGGAGTAGGTGAAGACCCAGGAGAAGGCCGTGGATGCCGCGATGATGAAGAGGATCATGGCCGAGCTCTTGGCCGACTTCATCAGAATCGGGATCAGATCACGAAGCGTCAGTTCCTTATAGATAAACACGCCGGCAATGAGTGCCCAGACGCAGGCAACGGCCGCGCTCTCCGTTGCAGTCAGCAGGCCGGAGTAGATTCCGCCGAGGATGATGACCGGAGTCAGAAGAGCGGGGATTGCATTGAGGAAGATCTTGCCGATTTCTTTTCCGCTGCGTTTGACATGTACCTTCGGCCACTTCTCTTTATGGGCAAAAAAGATGACTTCCACAATGAGAACCAGCATGATGACAATGCCGATCATCAGGCCTTCCGTAAACATGTTGGTAACCGAGGCTCCTGTCAGCGTGCAGTAGAGCACCATGATGATCGATGGCGGAATTATCGGCCCCAAGCCGCCGGAAACCACCAGAAGACCTGCCGTTCTGGCTTCGGGATAACCGTCCTTGACCATCTCGGCGTACAGCATCGAGCCGATCGCGACAACCGTCGCAGGCGCAGAACCGGACAGGGCAGCAAAGAACGCGCAGGCAAGAACCAGGGCCACACCCATGCCGCCGCGGATATTGCCGATCAGGCAGTTTGCAAAGTTGACGATCCTTCGGGAGATTCCTCCGCCGGCCATCAGGTTTCCGGCCAGGATGAAGAACGCAATCGCCATGATGGAAGTGGACTGGAGACCGCCGAACAGGCGCTGGGCAATGACCGCAGGGGAAACCCCGAGGTCACCGAAGATGACCGCCGCCAGAGAGCCGACGCCGAGGGAAATGGAGATCGGAACGCCGATCACAATGCAGATGGCAAAAACCAGGAACAGAATAATGCCGGCATTCATTCTTTCTCCGCCTCCTTCTTCTTGCTGCCGAAGACCGTATCGATAATCTCGTCAACCTTTGTGATGGAATCCATCGGGATGTTGAAGATTTCGCCGATCAGCATCAGGACCTGCGTGATCATCATGAGCCCGAAGGAGATGGACAGGGACAGATACAGCGTATACATGGGGATGTTCATCACCGGGCTGGTCTGTGCAGTCTTGATCTGCTTTGCGACCAGGGCATTTCCGTTGCGGAACATCATATAGACAAAGTAAATCACCACAAGGCGTGCAATGATCCCAAGGACTTTGCCGGCGGTTTTGCCCTCCAGCTTGCTGGTCAGCGCAGTAACACTGACCTGCGTGCCGTCACGAAGACCGAGCTCCGTACCCAGCAGAACCATGTAGACCATGGAATAGAGCGCAAGCTCCTCTGTCCAGGGCATTGATCCTTTGATGATGTTTCGGTTTACAACACTGATAAAATAACAGACAACCATGAGTGCGAAGGTCAGGGCACATGCGACAAGTTCTACCGCTGTCAGACCGCGAACCACTTTGTTTAGGGTTTTCATGGGTCTTCTCTTTTCTCCTTTCCGTTGACTGATTAATCGATGAGCAGACCGCTATGGGTCTGCTCATCATGAGGGATTAACCGTTCGGTCTTACTTAACGGCGGCGCGGGCAGCCTCAACGGCGGCAACCCAGGCTTCGTCATAGGTCGTTCCGTCTGCCTCAACCTTCGCGGCATAAGCTTCCTTCAGGGAATCGATGTCGATGTCGTAGAAGGAGACGCCGACACCCTTCAGCAGCTCAATAGCCTCTTCGTTTGCCTCGTTCAGGAACTGCCACTGCTGCTCGCAGCCTGCCCAGACGGCTTCGACAAAGGTCTCTTTCAGATCATCGGGAATCTGGTTCCAGGCATTGTCGCTCATGCACAGGGGGATGTAAACAAAGCTGTGGTGGGTGGTGGTAACAGAATTGACACCGGCTTCATAGAACTTGTTGACCCAGCAGTTGGAAACAGCGTTTTCGCAGGCGTCAATGGTGCCCTGCTGCAGTGCGGTAAACTGCTCACCGGCGGCCAGAGCGACCGGGTTTGCACCGAAAGAGGTGAAGGCAGCCAGCTGGCCCTTGTTCTGCATGGTGCGGATCTTAACACCCTTGAAGTCGTCAATGCTCTGGATGGGCTTCTTGGAGAAGACATCACGGAAGCCGGATTCCATGTAGCCGATGACATGGATGCCGAGGGCCTCGGCCTTCTCGCTGATCAGAGCGCCCAGCTCATTCTGGACGGCATAGTTGGCCTGATCCTGAGAATCCCAGAGGAAAGCCTGGTCGAGGATCGCCATTTCGGGGATGTAGTTGGCAAGAACGGAGTTGGCAGCGCTGGCAATGGCGAGGTCGCCCTGGATTGCCATGTCGAGGGTATCGGCCTCACCGCCGAGAGTACCGCCGGCAACAACATCGATCTTGATTTTTCCTTCGGTGGCTTCTTCAACGGAGGCGGCGATGGCCTGAGCGCCCTTATAGTAGTTGGACTGCTCATTGTCGACCATGGCAAGCTTGAAGGTGATGGGCTTGTCTGCTGCCAGAGCCGGGGTCATGCCGGCCAGGGCAAATACGAGCGTCAATGCAAGGAGAGCGGAGAGAATGCGCTTGTTCATAGTGTCCTTCTTTCCTGCGGGTATCCCGCATAGTGTGATGTAGCACGAACGACGTCTGACGTCCTGCCTTGGTAAAAAGATAACACTGCTGACCGCTAATGTCAACAGTGTTTTGATCTTCTTGAACGAATTTGTAGACCTGTCTAAATTTTACCCCGCCGCTTTGTGAATTCTGACCAATTATCGCACTTCCGCTTTGGAAGCGGCTTCACGCTCCTTCAGCTGGTTGATGCAGTCAAGATTGGACGAGATATGCTCCTTCATACTTTTTTCGGCCCATTCCGCGTCATTGCTGCAGATCGCGTCCGCGATCGCACGGTGCGTTCTGACGGTGTCCTTCAGAATTTTCGGATCTGTAAATCTCGTAAACAGGCGTACACTGTAGGTGATGATCGGAATGATTTCCGGAAGCACGCTGTTGTGCGTGCACTGGGCAATGTACTGATGAAAGGCATTGTCTGCGTCATAGTGGTCCACGCCTTCTGCGATGCAGGTCTCCACCGCGGCACAGCGCCTTCTCAGTTCTTCCTTTTCATCTTCCCGAATGCGCTTGGCCGCCAGGGACGCAATCCACGGCTCGATCTGAAAGCGCACCTCATACAGTTCTTCGGTCAGCTTCACCTTATCGGCGATATATTCAAATCCGAGAGGATCTGTCACCTGCCCGATTTTTTCTGTCACAAAGGTTCCTTTTCCCCGGCGGATTTCCAGGCAGTTTCGTGCCACAAGAATCTTCACGGCTTCCCGGATCGTGCCCCGTCCGACATTCAGGCTCTCCGCCAGCTCAAACTCATTGGGCAGCTTATCCCCCACACCGATATTCCGTTCTTTGATCAGATCGCTGATCTGCTGCGCAACCCTTTCAGAAAGAGAGAGCTCTTTGTGCTTCTGCACCACCTTGAATACGGATTCCATACCGACACCCCCTGTGCTACATACGACATCCTACCTCATTATATAGTACTTTCTATCATTAATCAAGGTTTTCTTTTCACAAAGAGTCGTTTAAAAAGCAAGACAGGAGGTTCTTTTCCAAAGCCCCTGTCCTGCAATCTCTGTGTCTGTCTTTTCCCCGAAGTCGTACATCATACCCGGATCTGTTCCAGCAGGGCTTCGACCCGCTCGGAGAGCGTCTTCAGCGCACCCGGCTCGAAGGGAGACGGGAAGCCCGCCTCTTCCAGCAGGTCGGTCCAGACCTTCTCCCCTCCCTGGCGGCTCAGCCGCAGGTAACGCCGGAAGGCGTCGTTATAGTCTTCCCGGGACGCAAGCAGAAAGCAGAAGGCCGCCGTCTGGGCCAGACAATAATCGATGTAGTAGAAGGGGCTCTCATAGATATGCATCTGGTACTGCCAGCGGGTTCCCTTCTCCAGATAGGGCATGCCCTCCGTGGAGATGTGCGGACGGAACTGCTTCTCCAGCTCCAGCCAGGCCTCGTCCCGCTCTGCCGGGGTCATGTCCGGGTTTTCATACACGATATGCTGGAAAGCATCCACCATGGTGCCGTAGGGCAGGAAGGAAAAGGCCTCCAGGGCGTGCATGAAGCAGTAGCGGCCGGCGTCTTTGCCGAAGAACTTCTCCATGTACGGCCAGGCGAAGAACTCCATGCTCATGGAGTGGGTTTCCGCGGTCTCCATACCGCCGCAGCCCAGGTCCAGCGCGAAGCGGTTGTCCGCGATCAGGTAGGCGTTCAGAGCATGTCCTGCCTCATGGGTGACCACATCCACATCCCCGGCCGTGCCGTTGAAGTTTGCCAGGATAAAGGGCTGCCGGAACTTTGGAAACTCCGTGCAGTAGCCGCCGCCCCATTTGTTCTTGCGGCTGTCCACGTCGAAGGCCTCGTTTTCCAGCATCATGTCGATGAAGGCGCCGGTCTCGTCTCCCATGGTGTGATACATCTCCCCTGCCGCGGCGAAGATCTCTTCTTTCCCAAAAGGCTTCGGATCTCCACCCGGCAGGAAAACGCCGTCGTCATAGAGCATGTAGTTCTCCACGCCGAGGCGTTTCGCGTTCTCCGTGCGCAGGCGGGAGACCACCGGAACCACATCCCGCAGGATGTTTTCACGGAACACGCGGACCTTTTCCCCGTCGTAGCAGAGCCTGCCCATCCGGTGATAGCCCAGCTCAATGAAGTTGCGGTATCCCATCTTCTTTGCCATGCGGTCCCGGACATGGACCATGCGGTCATAGATGCTGTCCAGCTGCTCCTGATGTTCGGCGAGACCCTTTCCGAGAACCTCATAGCACTCCCGCCGGGTCTCCCGGTCCTCGCTCTTGGCATACTTCATCAGCAGGGCGCGGGGCATGGTCTCGCCGCGGAAGGTGAACTCCATCCCGCTCATGAGGTCGGAGTACTCCCGCACCAGTTTGTTCTCCTCGACCATATCTTCGACAATCTCCGGGGACATGGATTTACGCTCCACCTCCATCGCCCGGAACAGGACGGGAGAGAGCTTCTCCTCCAGCTCGGCGCGGAAGGGGGAGTCCAGGAGGGCAGAGGCATACTGGACGGAGTAGTTCTGCACCGCGGGGCCGATCTCGTCGTAGTATTCGTTCTCGGCGACATAAAATTCATCCACGGTGTTGATGGAGTAACGCATATAAGCCAGCGCCGTATTGGTCTGATATTCCAGCATGAGTTTCTGCTCATCCTCGCGGGCGGCCAGAATCTCATCGGCAGAGGCGGCGTTTCTGATTCGGGCAATTACGTCCTCCATGACGGAGCTGACTTCTTCGATGGTGACTCTGCGATATGGCAGTTCGGATACTTTCATGATGTGTTCCTTTCCAAAGGGTCAAATTCTCTCTTTCAAAAAGATCGTCAGTCTCTTTCAAAAGAGGATTCTCAGGTCTTCTCATCAACTCGATAGAGTATAGCATTTTGTCGTTTTCCATGCAATGACAACTTTTATGAATCTAACCTCTGATGCGTTCTTTAAGAAAAACACCCGCGGGAAAACTTGACTTACTTTTATGCATTCTGTATATTAAGTTTGAATTTTAAAAATGTATCTGCAGCAGCTTTGCTTTTTGAAAAGAACAATTCGTCAAATAGGAGGTTATAAGATGACGGCACTGGAGTACGTACAGCAGAGAAAGATCGTCGCGATTGTCCGCGGGCTCTCTCCGAAGTATATGGTTCGGCTCGGTCACGCTTTTGAAGAGGGCGGGATCGGACTGATGGAGGTAACCTATAACCAAAGCGCTCCCGAAACCTGGAAAGATACCGCGAATGCCATCGAAGCAGTGGAAAAGGAGTTCGGTGAACGGCTTCTCGTGGGCGCCGGAACCGTCATTCGCCCCGAACAGGTCGCCATGACCTACAACGCCGGGGGACATTATCTGGTCACGCCCACGACGCAGCCGGAAATCATCCGGATGGGCAAATCGCTCGGTATGGGTTTGTTCCCCGGCGCATTCAGTCCGACTGAGATTCTGGCCGCCTGGGAGGCAGGTGCAGACGCGGTCAAGGTCTTCCCGGCCAGCAGCGTAGGACCGGGGTATATCAAGGCGGTACGCGGACCTCTTTCCCATATTCCGCTCATGGCCGTCGGCGGCGTGAATGAGAAGAATGCGGCTGATTTCATGAAAGCCGGCTGCGTCGGTCTCGGAGTCGGCGGGAATCTGGTCAACAAAGAGTGGATCAAAAACGGTGAATGGGACAGGATTACAGCCCTGGCCCAAGAATTTGTGAATGCGGTGAAGCAAAGATGAAAATAGCCATGATAGGGTCCGGCGCGGCCGGAAGTGTTTTTGCGGCATATCTGCGCCGCGGCGGCGCCGAACTCACGCTGGTTGACCACTACAAGGCGCATATGGACATTTGCCGGGAACGGGGCCTGCTCTTCGTAACACCGGAAGGGGAGGAACTGCTGACCGGATTTCATACGGCGGAGAGCGCAAAGAACCTTGAGATTCAGGATTTTGTGATTCTGATGGTCAAGGCGACACAGACCGAGGCGCTGATCGACGATCTGCGCGGCTGCGTAGGGCCAAAGACTGCTGTGGTTTCCCTGCAGAACGGGCTCGGAAACGACGAACTGCTTTGCCGATATTTCCCGCCGGAGCAGATTCTCTACGGCTTCGGTACGATCGGCACAGAGCTGCCCGAGCCGGGCAAGTGTGTCAGCAAACCCGAGAGCGGTGTGATCATGCGCTTCGGTGCAGTCAAAAAGAGCCCTCTCTCCGAACGGATGGGCGCGGAGCTGGAGCGCTTCTTCCGCGCGGGCGGCTGCGAGGCCGTCTTTGATGAGGACGTGCGCCCTTACGTCTGGAAAAAGGCGATTTCCAACAGCGGCTACAATACCCTTTCCGCCCTGCTGCGGCTGAAGGTGGGCGATTATTTGAAAGAGGATGCAGGTGTCGAGCTTCTGCGCTCCGTCTGGGCGGAGGGCTGCGCGGTCTGCAGGGCCGTGACGGGCTTCGACCTCTGGCCGGAGCTGCAGGACGAACTGCCGCGGCTGAAGAGCGGATTCGCCACATACTATCCCTCCATGGCGCAGGATGTGCTGATCCATCACCGGCAGACGGAGATCCTGCTTCTAAACGGGGCCATCTCCCGTTACGGAGCTGCCTGCGGCATACCGACACCGCTCAACGACGCCCTCACACGAATGATCCTCTGTATCCAGTCCAATTATGAAAAACAGTATCGGGAATAATTGAAGCTTCACTGACAGGACCGGTTCTCCTCAGGCTTTGTTTTGACGCAGAACAGCCCGCCATCAAATGCTGATGGCGGGCTGCTGTTTTTTTTGCAGCTGCTGTCTCCTGCCGTTTACTCGGCAACGTAATTCAGCAGATCCGGCTGCTCATGGCCCGGGAGCCACTCGAGCTCAAGGGAATCGGCTGTGGCCTGCAGTTTCTCAGCGTATTCCTGATTGGCAGCCAGCATGCGCGCGGTTCTGGCTTCTCCGGTGGTGCTCGAAAACTCCACGATGGCATCCGGGGAGAGCGGCAGACGCAGAAGAATGTGATAGCCGTAGCTGGTCTCCACCACGTCGGAGACGGCATAGTCCTCCAGCGCCTCGGCGGCGGCTTCAAACTCCGGCACCATGGTTCCGGCGGTATAGGTATAGCCCTCCGGATACCGGGCGCTGCCCGGATCCTCGCTGAGTTCCGTCACCTTCTGAAGGAAGGCCTCTTTGCGTTCTGTATCATCCTCGATAGCCCTCAGCTCCGAAACAAGCGCTTCCAGCTCCGCTTTCTTCTCCGCCAGAGCGGCTTCATCCAGCTTCTCCCCGCTCTCTTCATCCGTGTTGAGCAGCAGGATGTGCGCCGCGGTAATGTACCCGTTGTCTTCCAGATACTTCAGAGCGGCTTCGTCGGGCAGGTTGACGGCGTTTTCACCGTAGAGCCGGTTGAAGCTCTCCTGATACAGATAGTTCTGGGTCACGATGCGGTCATACATGTCCCGGGAGAGATGGATCTTCTCAAGATACTCATAGAAGGCCTCTTCCGTTCCCTCTTCTCCGAGGGCAGAGGTGATGTCCTGCTTCTTCTGCGCTTCGATCATGTCGCGCATTTCCTCACTGACCTCGACGCCGTTCTCCGCGGCAAATTTCTCCAGCGCACCGAGCTGGATCATCAGGTTGTCCACGCTTTCCAGCGCGGCATCGGCATAGGTGTCGCCCTCGCCTTCCTCTTCAACGGGCTCATCCCAGTGGAACTGCATCCCATAGTAGGCAGCCATGCTGTCGAAATACTGCTCGATCTGGCCGCACTGGGTGAAGAGAATATAGAAATAGTCTCCCCAGGTCTCCTCCTTGTCGTTGACCTTCAAGACCTTCTCCTCCGGCTCATACAGGCTGTAGAGGGCCTCATAGTTGATCCTGCCGGAGGCAACGGCGGGTTCGGCCGGAACTGTAGAAGGCGCTTCCGCCTGCTCCGGCTGCGCTTCCGCTGCTGCGGTCTCCGGTTCAGCCGCGGCGGCATCCGGTGCTTCGGCGGCTGCATCCGTCACCTGGATTTCGGTTTCGCCGTCTGTTCCGCCGACCACTCCCGCTTCCGCTGCGTCTTCAGAAACAATGTGCTGGACTGCCGGGGATTTGCCGAGGGAGGTTCCGGTCAGGCCGAGAACCCCGATCACCACAAGACAGAGAACCAGAAGTCCGATCAAGAATTTTTTCATGCTGTGCTCCTTTCCTGGCCGTTGCCGCCCCACGCAAGGGCAAACTCACGCGCCTCGTCGATGACGTTCTTTTTGGATTTTATCTTCAGGCTGAGACAGGGTTTGGAGCCCGCCTCCACTCGAAGCTTGCCTTTGTATTCCGGCCGCGCATACAGCAGGGAGACTTTTTCCATATCAAAGTCCTTCAGGGTAAAGCGCAGCTCGCCCTGTTTCTGCACAATGTCCGTGATACCGGCGTTGCCGGCGACGCCGCGGAGAATCGCCACCTGGATCAGCGCGTTCACGCCCGGCGGCGGGTCGCCGTAGCGGTCGATCAGCTCGTCCAGCAGGTCGTCGGCCTCCGCCTCCGTCCGGATCAGGGCGATGCGGCGGTAGATATCCATCCGCTGCTCCGAGGACGGAATATAGCGGTCCGGGATGTTTGCCGCCACCGCGAGGTCGGCCGAGCAGTCCGCCCGCTGGGGGACCGGGATGCCCCGCTCTTCCAGCACCGCCTCGTTTAAGAGCTTCATGTACATGTCATAGCCCACATCCACCATGTGACCCGACTGCTCCGCGCCCAGAAGGTTTCCCGCGCCGCGGATCTCGAGGTCCCGCATGGCGATCTTCATGCCCGCGCCGAACTGCGCGAAGTCCCGCATGGCGCTGAGACGCTTTTCGGCGATCTCGGTCAGGACCTTGTCCCGCCGGAAGGTGAGGTAGGCCGAGGCCCTGCGGGTCGAACGGCCCACGCGTCCGCGGATCTGGTGAAGCTGCGCCAGGCCCAGTTTGTCCGCGTCTTCCACGATCAGGGTGTTGACATTCGGAATGTCGATGCCGGTCTCGATGATGGTCGTGCAGACCAGCACCTGGGTCTCACCCCGCACCACGCTGTCCATGACCCGGGAGAGTTCGTTCTTGTCCATCTTGCCGTGGGCGACGGCCACCGTGACATTCTCCAGCTGCTGGGACAGGCGGTAGGCCGTGCGGTCGATGTCCTCCACCCGGTTGTGCAGATAGTAGACCTGGCCGCCGCGCTGCAGCTCCCTTCGGATCGCTTCACAGACGATGCCCCAGTCGTGTTCCATGACAAAGGTCTGGACCGGAAGCCGGTCCTCCGGCGCTTCTTCGATGCTGGACATGTCGCGGATGCCGCTCATGGCCATATTCAGCGTGCGTGGAATCGGGGTTGCGGAGAGCGTCAGCACGTCCACGCCGCGGAAGAGCTCTTTGATGTGCTCCTTGTGGGTCACGCCGAAGCGCTGCTCCTCGTCCACCACCAGAAGCCCGAGATTCTTGAATTTTACGTCCTTGGAGAGCAGGCGGTGGGTTCCGATGACCAGGTCGCATTTGCCTGTCTCCAGGTTTTTGATGGTCCTGCCGTTCTCGCCGCCGACGCCCATCCGGCTCAGCAGTCCGATTTCCACCGGGAAACCGAAGAAACGCTGCATGGCGGTCTGGTAGTGCTGCTGGGCCAGAACCGTGGTCGGAACCAGGATCGCCGCCTGCTTTCCGTCCAGGATGCACTTCATCACCGCCCGGAAGGCCACCTCGGTCTTTCCGAAGCCCACATCGCCGCATAGCAGGCGGTCCATCGGGACGGAGGACTCCATGTCCTGCTTGATCTCGGCGGTGCATCGAAGCTGATCATCTGTCTCCGTATAGGGGAAGTTCTCTTCAAACTCCCTCTGCCAGCTGCTGTCCGGCGAGAAGGCATAACCCGGCAGGCGCTGCCGCTCGGCATAGAGGGCAATCAGCTTTCTGGCCATGTCTTTGGCCGCTCCCTTGGCCCGGGAGCGGGTCTTGGCCCATTCGGTTCCGCCCATCTTGGAGAGCTTGACCTGGCGCTCCTCTCCGCCGCCGGTGTACTTGGACACCATGTCCAGCTGTGTCGCGGGGACATAAAGCACATCCGTTCCGGCGTAGCTGAGCTTGATGTAGTCTTTTTCAAACCCGTCCACCTGCATTTTGACAATTCCGGCGAAGCGGCCGATGCCGTGGGTCTCGTGGACGACATAGTCCCCCACGGAGAGGTCGGAATAGCTCTCAATGCGCTTGCGGTCGGCGGGGAGCTTTTTGTTTGCTTTCCTTTTGTTTTTTCCGCGGATCAGCTGTGCATCCGTCAGGACAGCAAGCTTGAGCGAAGGATACTCGATTCCGGAGGAGAGGGCACCGACACCGATGCAGCATTCGCCCTGCCCGGGCAGTTTCTCCATTTCCGGCAGGATCAGCACGTCTGTTCCGTGCTCATGCAGAAATTCCTGCAGCACCTTCGCCCGGCGCTCATCTCCCGCAAGAATCACCACACGGTAGTTCTGCTTCAAATAGACCTTCAGATCCTCCGCCGCGGCCTGGGCATTGCCCGCGTAGGAGGGAAGCTGCTTGGCCGGAATGCTGAGAAGCGTCTTCGGCTGGAAGCTTCCTCTGCCGAGGGTGAAGGAATCGCCGGCATAAAGGGGAAATTGCTCCAGTTCCTTCCAGATCTCATCCGGCGGGAAACAGAAGCTCTCCGCCTCGAAGGGGCAGAGTCCGTCCCTCTGCAGGGAGCGAAGGTCCTCTCCCAGCTGCTTCCGGTATTCCTTTGCCATCTCGCTGCAGCGGGTCGGCTGATCCACAAAGATGACCGCGTCCTCCGGGATATAGTCAAACCCGGTTGCCGCCGGATAGAGCAGCGGGAGCCAGCGGTCCAGATCCGGCATATTAAGCTGATTGCGGAGTTTCTCCGCATCCTGCCGGAGCGTTGCGGCCATTTTCCCGGCCGAGGCGCTGCCACGCCGCTTCTGATACCGCTCGGCCAGTTCCTCCATCTTCCGGCACAGGGTTTCCGTCCCGCCGGGTGTCAGGGTCGGCAGCGCCTCCGCCGCGGGAAGAATTCTGCATTCCGTGACGGTCTCGTCACGGCGCTGACTGGAGATGTCGAAATACCCCATGGAGTCGATCTCATCGCCCCAGAATTCCATGCGCACCGGCTGTTCCTCCGCCGGGGAAAAGAGGTCGAGGATTCCGCCGCGGCGCGCAAACTGGCCGGGGCCCTCCACCTGTTCCGTGCGCTCATATCCGCAGCGGATGAGGGCCTCTTCCAGGTCCTCGACGGCATAGGTTTCCGCCGACGAGATGGTGAAGGCCGCCCTCTGCAGCAGTTCTTTCGGCATGGTGCGCTGCAGCATGGCCGAGACGGAAGCCACCGTCACGGTTGTTTCGCCCTTCTGCGCCTTTTCCAGCAGGGACGAGAAGACTTCCAGTCTTTTTTGTTCTGCCCTGCGTGAGACCGCCTCAGTCGGAAGAAAGCAGTATTCCCGCAGGCTCAGGCAGCCCGCCGGGCGCTGCAGCATGCTGCGCAGGTCCCGGGCAAAGTTCTCCGCCGCGGTGTCGTCCGGACAGATCACAAACAGCGGTTTTTCAAGCGTATTGCAGAGCGCCGCCGCCAGATTTGCCCGGTGTACCGCCGAGAGTCCGGAAATGAGCGCAGGAAGTCCGCCGCCCTCCAGCAAAGACGGGAGGGCGGCCAGTTCCTTATGGTTCAGAATCTGGTTTACTAATTCCTTCATTCCTCAAAAACGACCATGGATTGAAGTTTTGCCGGGCTGAGACAGCGGGAATAAAAATCTGTCAGGATTCGTCTTGCCACCGGTCTGATTTCCGCCGTTCCGCGAACCGGTTTCGCGGTGAGCAGTACCTCGGCGCCGCCCAGGCGGTAGGCAAAGGGAACTTCCTCATAGCCGAAGCGCCGGAAGAAGCGCCGGAGCTTTTGCAGATACTCCCCTTCCCCGCTGTCGTCAAAGACCGTGAGTTCCGCGACGATTCCCTGCCGGTCGGCGTAGCGCTTGTGCAGCAGGCGCATGGCCTCCACGCCGCGCCCCTGTCCCTGATACCAGGAAAAGATCCCGAAGTACTTCAGCAGCACATAGCCGTAGACATTCCGGATGCCGCAGAGCGCATAGCCTTCCGTCATGGCGGTTTCCTCGTCGTAAAACAGAAGAAATTCCTGATCTCCCCTGCGGACAGCCCTTCGAACCGAAGAGAGCGGCAGAAGCTCTCTCCGGTCAAAATCAATCTTCACTGCGTTGTAGTAGCGGCCGAGTTCCGACGCGGTCGCTTCTCTCACATTGAGCATGTTCCGTTTCTCCTTCTGCCGCCGTTTTCACCCGGCATACCGGTCCCGCTCCGCCACCGCCATGGCGTCGCAGCGGTTGTTATAGGGATTGTCGGCGTGGCCCTTGACCCAGTGATAGTGCATCTCATGCTTTGCCGTCAGGTTCAGCAGCGTCTCCCAGAGATCCGGATTCAATGCCGGTTCTTTTTTGTTCCGCATCCAGCCCTTTTTTCTCCAGTTCTCCGCCCAGCCTTTTTCCAGCGCGTCGATCACATAGCGGGAGTCGGACCAGAGATCCACACGGCAGGGCTCTTTCAGCGCCTGCAGCGCGGCGATGACGCCGGAGAGCTCCATCCGGTTGTTGGTGGTCTGTTTTTCGCCACCGGAGAGTTCTTTCTCCACGCCGTTGTAGATCAGGATAGCGGCCCAGCCGCCGGGGCCCGGGTTACCGCTGCAGGCGCCGTCGGTATAGATGCTGACCTGCTTCATGGTTCTATCGGTTCCGTTTCGCCGCTGTCCGTGTCATCCGTCTCCTGCGGGAGCGGAAGATCTTCCGATGCTTCCGGCGCTTCTTCGCGCTCGGTCTTTTCCATATCGATGACGCGGCTTCCCGTCACCGGGCGCATGACGCGCACGCCCTGGGAGGCACGGCCGTAACGGGAGATGTTCTCCACCGCCACGCGGATCATCGTGCCGTCGTCCGTGACAATCAGAATGTCCTCGCCGGACCGGACCATCTTGACAGACGCGACCGGGCCGGTCTTCTCGGTCACCCGGTGGTTCGTCACACCGAAGCCGCCGCGGCTCTGGAAGCGGTATTCGCCCACATCGGTGCGTTTGCCGAAGCCGTTTTCGGTGATGCTGAGGATGTCTTCCCCCTCCGCGCTGCTGCCGGCGCCGACGACCACGTCGTCTTCGCGGAGTCTGATGCCGCGTACGCCGACGGCCGTACGGCCCATGACGCGAACGTCGCTCTCCGGGAAGCGGATGGCAAGGCCGTTGCGGGTGGCGATCATGATGTTCTCGTCCCCTTCCGTCGGCATGACGGAGATGAGTTCGTCCCCCTCGTCAAGCGTGATCGCCCGGATGCCGATGTTGCGCAGATTCTTCAGAGATGCCTGGCTGATACGCTTGACGGTGCCGTTTCTGGTCACGAAGAACAGGTACTTGTCCTCTTCATAGCCTCTGCCGCGGATCATGGCGCTGACCTTCTCATTCTCGTCTCCGATTTCGATGGGAAGGATGTTCACAATGTTCGTTCCGCGGGCATTGCGGCCGGCTTCCGGAATCTGATATCCCTTGCGAACAAAGACGCGGCCTTTTGAGGTGAAGAACAGGATGTGATCGTGGGTGGAGGCGGTAAAGACAGTCTGGACATAGTCCTCCTCCTTCATCGCCATGGCTCGTACGCCCTTGCCGCCGCGGCCCTGGGCACGGTACTCGCTGACCGGAAGACGCTTGATGTAGCCGCCGTGGGTCAGGGTAAAGACGCACTGCTCCTCTTCAATCAGATCTTCGATGTCGATCTCATCCGCGACATCCTGGATCTCGGTCTTACGCTCGTCGCCGAACTTGTCGCGGATGGCGATGAGCTCGTCCTTCAGCACGCCCTTGATCTTCTCGGGATCGGCCAGAAGGTCTTTGTAATATGCAATCTTCTCTTCCAGTTCCTTGTACTCCGCCTCAAGTTTCTCGCGGTTGAGTCCCTGCAGCTGAATGAGACGCATGTCGCAGATGGCCTGGGCCTGGACGTCGGAAAAGCCGAAGCGCTCCATCAGATTCTGTTTGGCGTTGTCATAGCTGGACCGGATGATGCGGATGACCTCATCGATGTTGTCCTGGGCAATCAGCAGGCCTTCCAGCAGGTGTGCCCGCTCTTCCGCCTTTTTCAGATCAAAGCGGGTGCGGCGAACGATCAGATCCTCCTGGAACGTGAGATACTCGTCCAGAATATTCCGCAGCGTCAGAATCTTCGGCTGGGTCTGGTTCTTGACCAGGGCCAGCATGTTGATGGAGAAGCTGGACTGCAGTGCCGTCTGGGCGAAGAGGCGGTTCAGAACCACCTGGGGATTGGCGTCCCGTTTGAGTTCGATGACGATGCGCATACCGTTGCGGTCGGTCTCGTCGCGCAGGTCCGAGATCCCCTCCAGGCGCTTTTCATGGACCTGGTCGGCGATGTTGCGGATGAGCTGTCGCTTGTTGACCTGATAGGGCAGCTCCGTCACGATGATGCGGGTACGGTTCTGGCCGTGTTCCTCAAACTCCGTTCTGGCGCGCAGCACGACCTTGCCGCGGCCCGTCAGATAGGCCTGGCGGATGCCGCTGCGGCCCATGATGATGCCTCTGGTCGGAAAATCCGGACCGGTGATGTACTGCATCAGATCGCTCAGCTCCGCGTCCGGATTCTCCAGGACACAGACGCAGGCGTTGATGACTTCCTTCAGGTTGTGAGGCGGGATGTTCGTCGCCATGCCGACGGCGATGCCGCTGGAGCCGTTGACCAGCAGGTTCGGGAAGCGGGATGGCAGAACGCGGGGTTCCTTCCGGCTCTCGTCGAAGTTCGGATCCCAGTCCACCGTATCCTTTTCGATGTCCCGGAGCATCTCGTTGGAAATCTTCGACAGCCTCGCCTCGGTGTATCGGTAGGCGGCGGGAGGATCTCCGTCCACGGAACCGAAGTTGCCGTGGCCGTCTACCAGCATGTAGCGCATCGAGAAGTCCTGCGCCAGACGCACCATCGCGTCATAGACCGACGCGTCGCCGTGCGGATGATAATGACCCAGCACGTCGCCGACACAGGTGGCGGATTTTTTAAAGGGCTTGTCCGAGGTCAGCCCGGACTCATACATCGTGTAAAGAATGCGGCGGTGCACCGGCTTGAGACCGTCGCGCACGTCCGGCAGGGCACGGCCGACGATGACGCTCATGGCATAGTCGATGTAGCTGCGCTGCATCTCGCCGACCAGCTCGGACTCGGTAATAACCTGATTCGGAAATGCGATATC
This sequence comes from Oscillospiraceae bacterium, assembly GCA_017458335.1. Taxonomy (GTDB): domain Bacteria; phylum Bacillota; class Clostridia; order Oscillospirales; family Oscillospiraceae; genus Limivicinus. The sequence continues at coordinate 79,028 of JAFTFT010000029.1, read as the reverse complement.
CTCGGGTTTATAATCTCTCTTATGTGCCATATTCTTTCAGCCTCAGATGTCCAGATTGCCCACATACTGGGCGTTGCGCTCGATCCATTCCTTGCGCGGCTCCACTTCCTCGCCCATCAGGACGGTGAAGACCTGGTCGGCCTGGATGGCGTCGCCCAGGGTGATGCGCCGCAGAGAGCGCTGCTCGGGATCCATGGTGGTTTCCCAGAGCTCGTGCGGGTCCATTTCACCGAGTCCCTTGAAGCGTGAGATGTCGATCTTTACATTCGGGTTGTCCCCGCGCATCTCGGCGCTGATCTGATCGCGCTGCTCGTCGGAGTAGGCCACACGCTGGGTCTTGCCTCTGGTAAGCTTATAGAGCGGCGGCACGGCGGAATAGACATAGCCCCGTTCGATCAGCGGACGCATATAGCGGAAGAAGAAGGTCAGCAGCAGGGTTCGGATGTGGGAGCCGTCTACATCGGCATCCGCCATGATGATGATCTTGTGATAGCGGAGCTTGTCAATGTTGAACTCATCCCCGATTCCGGCGCCCAGCGCGACGATCAGCGGATAGAGCTTGTCGTTGCCGTAGATTTTATCCGCGCGGGCCTTTTCGACGTTCAGCATCTTGCCCCACATGGCAAGGATTGCCTGAAAACGGCTGTCACGGCCCTGGATGGCGGAGCCTGCGGCGGAATCGCCCTCGACGATGTAGATCTCGCAGAGAGACGGGTCTCTCTCGTTGCAGTCCTGCAGCTTGTCGGGCATCTGCCCGCTCTCCAGGCCGGTCTTCCGACGGACGGACTCTCTCGCCTTGCGCGCCGCTTCGCGGGCACGGTTGGCCATCATCGCCTTGTCCAGAATCGCCTTGGCGGCGGCCGGGTGCTCTTCAAAATACTCTGTCAGCTGCTCGTTTACGATGGAGTCGACCAGGGTACGGATATAGGCGTTGCCGAGCTTCTGCTTGGTCTGGCCCTCAAACTGCGCCTCGGGGAGCTTGACGGAGATGACCGCCGAGATTCCCTCCCGGACATCCTCGCCGGAGACCTTGTCCTCGCCCTTGATGATATTGTTCTTCTGGCCGTAGGCATTGATGACACGGGTCAGGGCTGTCTTGAATCCGGTCTCGTGCATGCCGCCTTCCGGCGTATGGATATCGTTGGCAAAGGAGATCAGATTCTCATTGAAACCGTCGTTATACTGCATCGCGATTTCGGCGATGGCGTCGTCCCTGCTGCCGGAGAGATAGATGACATCCTCATGAATCGGCGTCTTGTGCTTGTTGAGCCAGGTGACAAACTCACGGATTCCGCCTTCATAGCACATGCTCTCCCGCTGCTGCTGTCCCTCGCGCAGATCCTCGAGGGTGATCTTCAGGCCGCCGTTGAGGAAAGCCTGCTCACGCATGCGGGTGTGCAGAATCTCATAGTCGTACACCGTGTCGTCGAACATCTCCGGATCCGGCTTGAAGCGGACCGTCGTGCCGGTGTGATCCGTTTCTCCGACCACATGGATTTCTTCGACGATGTCGCCGCGGGAAAAACGCATCTGATGGATTTTTCCGTCCTTATGAACCTGAACCACCAGCCATTCGGAAAGCGCATTGACCACCGAGGCGCCGACGCCGTGAAGACCGCCCGAGACCTTATAGCCTCCGCCGCCGAACTTGCCGCCGGCGTGCAGCACCGTGAAGACGACTTCCAGGGCGCTCTTTCCGGTCTGTTCCTGAATGTCCACGGGAATGCCGCGTCCGTTGTCTGATACACGGATGATATCTCCCGGTTCGATGCTCACTTCGATGTGGGTGCAGTATCCGGCCAGGGCCTCGTCGATGGAGTTGTCGACAATCTCGTAGACCAGATGATGCAGTCCGGAGGAGGAAGTGGAACCGATGTACATACCGGGGCGCTTTCGTACGGCTTCCAGACCTTCCAGAACCTGAATCTGTGAGGCATCGTATTCTTCCGTTACTTTCTGGGTCAGTTCATTGATATCCGACATGTGTTTCTCCGTTCTGTTTGCATTTGATGTATTCTTTTTTCCAGTGTTCTGGAACTGCTCTGGGAGAGATAGACCGTGCTGCTCTCCTCTGTCGTTCGTCCCTTCTGTCCGGCGCAGATCAGAAAGGAATTCGGGATGTCTTCCGCCGCGTTCACGACCTGACCTGTCTTTTCCGCCGCGGAGAGAAACTCTCTTGTCAGAAAGGATTGGGAACAGTTGTCCAGATCAAAGATTCCGATGAGCTCGTCATCCCGGATCACTGCGTTTTTTCCGATGTTCAGGTACATTCCCGAATTCTTCCTCCGTTGATGGAAAAGACCTTTCCGCCTGTCCGACCGGAAATATCCGTGTCTTCGCAGCAGGTGATCAGGGTCTGCCCGCCGCCGATGCGGTTGAGAACAAATTCCTGTCTCTTCTCATCCAGCTCCGACAGCACGTCGTCCAGCAGCAGGATCGGATATTCCCCCGTTTCCTGCAGGATAATCTCCCGTTCCGCCAGCTTGACGGAAAGCGCGGCGGTTCTGGTCTGTCCCTGAGAGGCAAAACTTCTTGCTGAGCGATGATTGATCAGAATCTCGATGTCGTCCTTATGGGCACCCGTGAGACACTGCGCGCTGTCCAGTTCCGCCTGGCGGTGCCTCTCCTGGTGATCGCAGATGTCATAGTAGATTTCTTTCGCCGGGGCGAAGGGATCTTTCACCGTACTCACCGTGTGATAGAGAAGCTCGATCTCCTCTCCTTTTCCGGAGAAGTCCGCGTGGATCGGCTTCACGGCTTCGTTCAGTCTGCTCATGTAAGACGCACGGTAGCGGATCATCTGGGCGGAGATCCGGCAGAGCGCGTCGGAAAACGAGTCCAGCGTATCCAGCAGCGACGGTTTTTCCCGCCAGTCCTTCAGGATCCTCGTCTTATGCTCATACAGACGGTTGAATTCCGTGAGCAAAGCCGCGTATTTCGGACGGATCTGCGAAATCGCCTGATCCATCATTTTTCTGCGTACCGCGGCGCCGTCCTTGATGAGATTCAGGTCATCCGGACAGAAGAGGACCGTGTTGACGGTCTCCGAGAGCTCCGCAGCTGTTTTCCGGACGCCGTTGACGGTGATTCGCTTGGCCTGTCCGGGACTCATCCGGATTCGGATGCTCTGTTCCCGCTCATGGCTGAAGACCTCAGCCAGGATCTCCGCCTCGGAAAAGTCAAAACCAACCAGCTCGCGGTCAAATCTCGTCCGGAAACTCTTTCCGCTGGACAACAGATACACCGCTTCCAGGAGATTGGTCTTCCCCTGGGCATTTTCTCCCGTAATCACATTGGTGCCGGAGGAAAAGTCCGCGGTCTCCCATTCGTAATTGCGAAATCCGTTCAGCGCGATCTTATGGATGATCATGGCTCTGGACCGCAAGATCCTGTCCGCAGAAGGAGACCGTATCTCCCGGATGAATTTTCTTTCCGCGCATGGTGCAGACCTCTCCGTTTACGGAGACCAGGCCGTCTGCAATGGCCATCTTCGCCTCGCCGCCGGAGGCCACCAGGGAGGCAAACTTCATCAGCGCGTCCAGCTTGATGAAGTCTCCCTGTATCAGGATTGTTTCTGTCATGGGGTTACTCACTGTCTCTCAGTCGGACCGGAAGCACCATATAAAGATACTTGCCGCCCTCCGCCGCCTCAATCACGATGGGTGCGGACGGGGTGTTCATCGAAATCCGGATCTTTTCATCGCTGGCTGCCTTCAGCGCGTCCATAAAGTATCGGTCGTTGAAGCCGACCTTCAGGCCCTCTCCGCTTCCTTCGCAGAGGATGCTGTCTTCCGCGTGTCCGAAAGAGGTGGTGCAGAAGAATTCGAGATTGCCTTCCCCGGCGACCATCTTGACCGGAGAATTCTGTTTGTCCTTGATCACCAGAGCGATACGGTCGATCACACGGATCAGTTCTTCCCGTTCCACGACGATCTCATACCGGAAGCTGGAAGGGATGGACTTGCGATAGTTCATAAACTCGCCTTCCAGCCGGCGGGTAATCAGAACCGTGTTTCCGATGGCGAAGGAGGCGTGCTTCTCTCCCAGCGCAATGGACACAGGGTCATTGCTGTCCGAGCCGCAGAGCCGCTCGACTTCCGCAAGGGATGATCCGGGAATCACAAAGTTACAGGGCTGCATCTGCGCGTTTTCCATCTCTTCGCTGCGCTTGGCAAGCCGGTATCCGTCTACCGCCACCAGTGTCAGGTCGGATACGCCGACTTCAAAGAGGATGCCCATATAAAGCGGTCTGCTCTCCGAAGTGGAGACGGAGAAGATGGTCTGCGTGATCATGCTTTTCAGAATGGATTCCGGAATACTGATGTTCTGGATGGCATTCACGACATTCAGTTCCGGGAAGCTCTCCGGATCAATGCCCATCACGTGTACTTCGGTCTTTCCGCAGCGGATGGTGGTGGAAAAGCTCTCGTCTGCCTCGATGCTGACCATGCCGTCCGGAAGACGGCGGACCAGTTCCAGAAGGAATCTCGCCGGAATGACGATGCTTCCGTCTTCAAAAATACTGCTCTCTATGGTGGTATAGATTCCGATCCTTGTATCATAGGCCGTCAGCTTCAGGCCTCCCTCCGCCGCTTCAAACAGAATACCTTCCAGTGCGGGAATCGGGCTTTTGGCGGGTGCTGCACGGGAAACATTGCTGACCGCGGTCAGGAGATCCTTTTTTTCGCATCTGATTTTCAAAAAATCACCTCATTAAAAGAAAAGATAATATATTTTTTTAGAAGAAACGGTAGTAGAGAAAAAAACTGTCGAAAACCCGGAGAAAGCCTTATAAAATAAGGCAGAGTACCGTTCGATAAAATTGTTCAAAACTTTGTCGACAATGTTGAAAAATAAAGCTCTTATTTTATGAACAGCGGATTTTCAACTTTTCGACAGCGTACCGTTCAAAACTCAGGCGGAGCCGGAACTGGTGGTGATGTTGGATGTAATGTCGCGAATCACACCCGTCATATCCGGATCGCTGCGCATAAGTTCTTCAATCTTGCGGATGGAGCTGAGCGCAGTCGTATGGTTTCGACCGAGTTCCTTTCCGATGTCGTTGAGGGAGAGATTTGTGAGCTGCCGCATGAGGTACATGGAGATCTGCCTCGCCATCGCGGTGTTTTTGGATCGGTTGTTCCCCTTCAGGTCCTCTGGTTTGAGAGAATAGTATTTCGCGGTCTCACGGATAATGTTGTCTGGTTTCGGGATATCGGTGCCCTTCTTGATGACATCCTCAATGGCACGGTCGACGGAAGCTCTTGTGATATCGCTGTTGAGAATTTCTTTATAGGCCGTGAGCCGCTTGATCACGCCTTCCAGCTGCCGGACATTGGCGGTAATGGTGGAGGCGATGTATTCAATGATATCATCCGGAAGAAACAGGCCGAGACGGGAGGCCTTGTTTCGGGCAATAGCCATTCTGGTTTCCAGATCAGGCGGAGCGATATCGGCCATGAGACCGCCTTCAAACCGCGTCCGGAGCCGGTCATCCAGCAGCGACATTTCCATCGGCGGCCGGTCAGAGGTGATCACGATCTGATGCCCTGCTTCATAGATGTAGTTGAAGGTGTGGAAAAATTCGATCTGCGTGCTCTGCTTGCCGGCAATGAACTGAATGTCGTCCACCAGAAAGAGATCGACATTGCGGTGCTTGTTGCGGAATTCCTCCGTTTTGCCTTCCTTGATGGACTTGACCATCTCGTTGGTGAAATCGTCACCCTTGATATAGGAAATCTTCTTTTCCGGAAAGCGTTCCCGGATGGAGTGGCCGATCGCCCAGAGCAGGTGGGTCTTTCCAAGGCCGGAATTGCCGTAAATAAAAAGAGGATTATAGTTCTTTCCGGGGTTTTCGGCAACGGAAATCGCGGCGGCGTGTGCAAACTTGTTGGAGTTGCCGACAATGAAATTGTCAAAGGTGTATCCGGCCATTTCCGGAAGATCATCGTCCTCTGCCGTTGTCTCTTTTTCATACTCCTCATCCCCGACGAGAATCAGAAGGTCAAAGTCACAGGAGAACAGATCGGACAGATAGGATACAATGATAGAGGCAAAACGTTGTGAGATGATGCTTTTCTTGAATTCGGAAGGCGTGCGGATCACAAGCCTGCACTCCTCCAGAGCGACCGGTTCACAGTCGGAAAACCAGGTGTTGATCGCGGTCGGAGTCAGCTGTGAGGAGAGATGACGCAGAATCTCCTGCCAGATATCCATCAGTGAATTCATGAACAGATCCCCCTTCCAGACCATGGTAAAACTAAAGCAATATATTATACCAGATTATGGAAAGACTTGCAACATAACAATGCAGACAAAATTATTATAAAGTAGGGAATTCATTTTTATGATATGAAAAATGCCCCGTCAGGAGCGTTCCAAAACGGGACATGGGGATGAAAAAAGACGGCAGGTGTGATCCTGCCGTCCGTATCCTTCCTTCTGTCGGATAATAATTACTTTTTCTGGCTCTTGAGTTCTTCGAGAATGGAGGCGAGAAGCTCTTCGGTGGTGGGGCCGGCGGGTTCTTCCGCTGCGGCTTCCTCTTCTTCCTTCTTCTTCATGGCGGCTTTGGCGAGCTCGGAGGCCTTGTTGGCGGCCTTCATGACTGAGAAGATCACCAGAGCGATGACGAGGAAGTTGATGACGGTGCCGATAAAAGTACCGAGACCGAGAACGATCGCATCGGAATCGGCCGTTGCCGCGCGCAGGGTGATGTTCAGTGCATCGGGATTCGGGCTCTTGAAGATGGCGGCGAGCAGCGGGGTGATGACGTCTGCGACCAGGGAACTGGTGATGGCGCCGAAAGCACCGCCGATGACAACACCGATTGCCATCTGCAGCGCATTGCCTTTGGCAATGAACTGCTTAAACTCTTCAATAAACTTTTTCATGGGAAATCCTCTCTTTCTTTATTTTTACGGTTTACAAAACCGCAGAATGACTACTGTATGGGAAAATGACTTATTTCTTCGGAATCAGAACTTTGGTCCCGCCCATGTAGGGCCAGAGCACCTCTGGGATGGTGACGCTGCCGTCGGCCTGAAGATGGTTTTCGAGGAACGCGATCAGCATACGCGGCGGCGCGACGACGGTATTGTTCAGCGTGTGCGGCAGATAGGTTTTTCCGTCCTCGCCCTTGACTTTAATGTCGAGACGGCGTGCCTGGGCGTCGGAAAGATTGGAGCAGGAGCAGACCTCAAAATATTTTTTCTGTCTTGGGGACCAGGCTTCAATGTCGCAGGACTTAACCTTCAGATCCGCCAGGTCGCCGGAGCAGCACTCCAGCTGCCGTACGGGAATTTCCATGCTGCGGAACAGTTCCACCGAGAGGCGCCACATCTTCTCATACCAGGCCATGGAATCCTCCGGCTTGCAGACGACGATCATCTCCTGCTTTTCAAACTGATGAATGCGGTAGACGCCGCGCTCCTCAATGCCGTGGGCGCCTTTTTCCTTCCGAAAGCAGGGAGAATAGCTGGTAAGGGTCTGGGGCAGCTGATTCTCATTCAGGGTCTGGCCGATGAATTTGCCGATCATGGAGTGCTCGGAAGTTCCGATGAGGTAGAGATCTTCTCCTTCAATCTTGTACATCATGGCGTCCATGTCGTTCTGACTCATGACGCCTTCCACGACGTTGCCATGAATCATAAAGGGAGGAATGCAGTAGGTAAAGCCCTTGTTGATCATGAAGTCCCGGGCATAGGCCAGCACGGCGGAGTGCAGACGGGCAATGTCTCCCATAAGATAATAGAAACCGTTGCCGGAAGTCCTGCCTGCGGCGTCCATGTCGACCCCATCGAAGCGCTCCATAATTTCCGTGTGATAAGGAATCTCATAATCCGGTACCACCGGCTCGCCAAACCGTTCGACTTCAACATTGCAGCTGTCGTCCGGACCGAGGGGAACGGAAGGATCGATGATGTTCGGAATCAGAAGCATTCTTTTGTGAAGCTCTTCCTTATAGGTTTTTTCCAACTCCTCGAGTGCGGCCAGGCGTTCATCGTCGGCCTTGACGGCGGCCATATTGGCGTCAATTTCTGCCTGAATGGCGGCTTTTTCTTCCTCGGCGGCCTTCTTCAGTTTGCCGAAGAGCGGTCCGTTTGCCTTGCTGAGCCTGTTTCGCTGTGCGCGCAGTTCGCTTGCCTCAGTGATGGCGGCGCGGTTTTTCGCATCCAGATCGATGACCTCATCCACCAGCGGGAGTTTTGCGTCCTGATATTTCTTTCGAATGTTTTCCTTTACCACATCCGGGTTTTCCCGAATAAATCGGATATCGAGCATTTTTTTCTCCTTCTTTTCTCGTTTTATTGAAATGATCTGTTTATTCTCCAATGGGGTGATCTGACTTTTTGCTGAGGCCGAACCGGTGGAATAACTGGTGGAATTCTTTTTTCATTCAAGATCGAAGATTTCTCAGGACAGTTACCAGAGCTTCGCGGTCATCGGCATTGTCATAGAAGAGCTCAATCTTTCCGCGGTTGTTCTTTTCTGAGAGAGAAACTCTCCGACCCAGTACGGAAGAGAGCTCTTCCGACAGCGCGGAGGCGTAGTCCACCGCGTCCTCCGGAGCCGGATCCCGTTCTTCCAGCGCTTTGGCGGCTTCTTTTTTCAGACGGGAAACCATCTGCTCGGTTTTCCGAACGGAGAGGGTTTTCGCCAGTACCTGTTCCGCAGCGCGTTTCTGCAGGGCGGGATCTTCCAGAGCCAGCAGGGTACGGGCGTGTCCCGCGGAGAGAATGCCGCTCTCCACCATGTCGGAAACCGGAGCGCTCAGATTCAGCAGACGGAGAGCGTTGGCAACCGTCGAACGCGATTTTCCGACGCCTGCCGCGGCTTCTTCCTGGGTCAGGGAATAATCCTGCATCAGCTTCTGATAACCGCGCGCTTCTTCCATCGGATTCAGATCCTCGCGCTGGAGATTTTCCACCAGGGCCAGTTCCGCGACGCTCTTGTCGTCCGCGTGGAGAACACGGACCGGGATCTCCGTCAGTCCGGCCAGCCTGGCCGCGCGCCAGCGCCGTTCTCCCGCGATGATCTGATAATCTCCCGAGTCCAGTCTGCGGACGATGACCGGCTGAATCAGACCGTGACGGGAAATGGATGCGGCGAGATCCTGCAGCCGTTCTTCATCAAAATGGTCTCTGGGCTGATCCTGGCGGGGCTCCACCCTGGTGATCGGAAGCGTAAGAATCTCTTCATCTTCCAGCATCTGGAGCTCTGTTCCAAACAGCGCCTCCAGACCGATGCCGAGACCTCGTTTTTCTTTTACTGCCATGTTCGTTTTCCTTCGTTCTTGTTCAAAAATTCCTCCGCCAGCGCAAAGTAGGCCTTGCTGCCCTTGTTGCTGCGGTCATATACCACACCGGGAAGACCGTGACTGGGGGCTTCGGAGAGGCGGACCGAACGGGGAATCACCGTCTGGTAGACCTTGTCCGGCATGAACCGGCGCAGCTCGTTTTCCACCTGCAGGGTCAGATTGGCCCGGGCGTCATACATGGTGAGCAGGATGCCCTCAATATGAAGTCTCCGGTTCAGGCGGGAAGAGCACATGCGGATGCTGCTGATCAGATCCGCGATGCCCTCCAGGGCGTAGTATTCGCACTGCATCGGAATCAACACACTGTCCGCGGCGGCCAGAGCGTTCACCGTGATGAGCTCCAGCGAGGGGGGACAGTCCAGAAACATATAGTCGTATTCGGTATAAAGGCGCTGCAGCGCAGTGTAGAGAACTTTTTCCCGGTTGCCGCGGGAAATCAGCTCTACGGTCGCCGCGGCAAATTCTCTGCCGCTGGGAATAATATCTCCGAAGTCCGTATGGACGACACAGTCCTCACTGGGAACATCATGGATGAGCATGTCATAAATGTTGGGGCTGCGGCTTTTCCTGACGCCCATGCCGGAACTGGCATTTCCCTGAGGATCACAGTCAACCAGAAGAACGCGTTTTCCGGAGAGGGAGAGCGCTGCACAGAGATTGACGCAACTGGTGGTCTTTCCCACGCCGCCTTTCTGGTTGGCGAATGCAATGATTTTTGCCATAGATCTCAGAATCTCCTGTTGTAATCACGCGTGAATTATACCAGCAAACGGAAAAGAATGCAATGTTTCACGTGAAACAATCAGAGGACTTTTCAAAAATATTTCACGGAAAACAGAAAACACAGCAGAACAACAGCAAAAAAGACGATGGATTTTTCCCAAATCTTGTGGCAAAAAACCGCATTTTCCACAAGAAATTGTTAATCTCCGAAAAAACAGAAAAAAACCGGGAAAAGCTCAAGAAAATGCTTGCTTTTCCTTGTTTTCTTTGCTATAATCACTAAACGCGAGTGATTTCACGCGCTATCTTTTAGAGGAGGAGGTGGCAAACTGCATGGCAAATATCAAGTCTTCTGCCAAGAGGGATCTGAAGTCCAAGGAGCTGCGTGCGAAGAATCGCGCGGAAAAGACCGCTCTGAAGACCACAATGAAAAAGTTCGAGGCAGCTGTGAACGAGGGAAATAAGGACGCAGCCGCCGATGCCTATAAAGTTGCTGTTAAGACTGTTGACCGTGCTGCCGGCAAGGGCCTGCTGCACAAGAACAATGCGGCACGTAAAAAGTCCGCGATGGCCGGAAAGCTCAACGGCCTGAACTGAGAACATTCTTGATGTGATGACGAAGGGGCGCAATCTTTGCGTCCCTTGGGCTTTTTTGGAGGCACTTTTCACGATGAAGAAGCTGATGCTCATTGTCAATCCTGTCGCGGGCCGGGGCGGCTTCAGAACGCTGTTCGGCGAAGCCATGCTGACGCTTGCCAAGGGCGGCTATCAGCCGGATCTGTATTTTACGCAGGGCCGCGGTGACGCGACCGTCTTTGCGGCAGACCATGCGGCCGGATATGATGTGGTTGCCTGCGTCGGCGGGGACGGAACCCTGAGCGAGGTTCTGGCCGGCCTGATGCGGGTAAAGAATCCTCCTCCCGTGGGATACTTTCCGATGGGCACGGCAAATGACGTCGCAACGACCCTCGGACTTCCCAAAAACGATACCATCGGCGCAGCAAAGCGGATACTGAGCGGAACGCCGCATCCATTTGACGTCGGCGGATTCGGAAAAGATGAATACTTTGCCTATATTGCGGCCTTCGGCGCCTTTACCGAGGTGAGTTATGCCACACCGCAGGATCAAAAACGCACCCTCGGTCACCTTGCCTATGTGCTGCAGGGAGCGGCACAACTTGGAAAAATCGAAAAAATCCCAACCCGGATCGAATACGACGACGGCGTGTATGAAGGAGAACTGGTCTACGGCAGCATGTCCAATTCGACTTCCGTGGCAGGAATCGTTCACCTTCGCGAGGAGATGGTCAGCCTTGGCGACGGCATGAGCGAGCTGGTGCTGGTTCGTGATCCCGGGACCATCGATGCGTACGGAGAGCTGGCGGCGGCGGTTCTCTCAAGGAGCTTCGACAGCAGGTATTTGACCATTCTGCACACCAAACGAGCCAAATTTACATTTGAAAAACCAATCGCCTGGACCAGAGACGGAGAAGCCGGCGGAGAACACCGGGAAATTGAACTCTGTAATTACCACTGTCCTGTTCAGCTGATTTTTTAAAGGAGACGATGCTCTATGAAAAGAGAGAAAATCGCAGCCATCTTTGCCGACGCGCAGCGTTTTACGGAAGAGGAGATCACGGTCTGCGGCTGGGTCCGTACGGTCCGTGACATGAAAAACTTCGGCTTCGTCGAACTCAATGACGGCAGCTGCTTCAAGTCCCTGCAGGTGGTCTTTGCCCGGGAGACCCTCTCCAATTATGATGAAATAGCCAAACAGAATACCGGTGCGGCTTTAATCGTGAAGGGTCAGCTGGTGCTCACCCCCGAGGCCAAGCAGCCGTTTGAACTGAAGGCAAGCGAGATCACGGTGGAAGGCGTCTCCACGCCAGATTATCCGCTGTCCAAAAAACGCCACAGTGTGGAATTTCTCCGCACAATCCAGCATCTGCGTCCCAGAACCAATCTCTTCTCTGCGGTCTTTCGCGTACGCAGCGTCGCAGCGCAGGCCATCCATGAATTTTTCCGGGACCGCGGGTTTGTCTATGTCCACACCCCGATCATCACGGGTTCAGACGCCGAAGGCGCCGGCGAAATGTTCCGGGTTACGACGCTGGACCTCAACAATCTTCCTCTTAAGGAAGACGGAAGTGTTGACAACAGCAAGGATTTCTTCGGCAAGGCCACGAACCTTACGGTCTCCGGCCAGCTGAACGCCGAAAACTTTGCCATGGCCTTCGGTGACGTCTATACCTTCGGGCCCACCTTCCGCGCTGAGGTATCCTATACCCCGCGGCATGCGGCGGAGTTCTGGATGATCGAACCGGAGATGGCCTTCGCGGATCTGTATGATTATATGGACACCGCTGAGGCGATGGTGAAGTACATCATCAACACGGTTCTGGAGCGCTGCCCGCAGGAGATGACCTTCTTCAACCAGTTTGTGGACAAGGGTCTTCTCGATCGCCTTGGGAATGTTGTTTCCAATGAGTTCGGACGCGTGACCTATACGGAAGCGATTGAAATTCTCGAGAAGAGCGGAAAGAAGTTCGACTTCCCGGTAAAGTGGGGCATCGACCTCCAGACCGAGCATGAGCGCTATCTGACCGAAGAGGTCTTCAAAAAGCCGATTTTCGTCACGGATTATCCCAAGGACATCAAGGCTTTTTACATGCGCCTGAATGACGACGGAAAGACCGTTGCCGCGGCAGACTGCCTGGTACCCGGTATCGGAGAGATCATCGGCGGAAGCCAGAGAGAGGAGCGCCTGGATCTGCTCGAGGCGAGAATGGACGAACTTGGCCTGAAGAAAGAGGACTACTGGTGGTACCTCGATCTGCGCCGCTACGGCAGCTGCCGTCACGCGGGATACGGGCTGGGCTTTGAGCGCATGGTGATGTATCTCACCGGCGTCAGCAACATCCGTGACGTGGAGCTCCATCCGCGCACCACCGGCAACGCGGACTTCTGATTCTGTACACCGAAGAGAAAAATGAAACCTGTTCCCCGGTGGGACGGTGAAATTCCAAAAGAAAAAATGTTTCACGTGAAACAATCATCAAAAGAGGCTGCCTCCGAACGAGACAGCCTCTTTTCCAAGACAGAGGACCCTGCATGAAAAAACGAACCAATCTGATTTTGCTGCCGATCCTGATTGTCCTGCTTTTGTTCCTGGCCTTTGTGGTGAGTCAGAACATGCGTCTGAACAGGGTGATGAATACGCGCCCGAACGAGACGCCGCTTCCGTCAACGAAACCGACCGCCGCGGAGCCAGAACCGACACCGACGCCGACCCCAACCCCAACACCAACACCGGAGCCGGTGTATGTCCAGACCATTCCGGAGAACGCGCTCCGGGGAATGATCCCGGATCCGGAGGGTTATCACGAGAGCATGGATGCTTCCGATCTGAGCAGCTTTCTGCGTCTGGAAGAGGTGCAGGAGCTGATCGGAGACAAGACGCTGCTCTGGAATCCGGAAATCGTCCGTTATCCCGACACCCCGGTCCGCTGGTATTTTGACGAGACCATCCTTTGCATCGTGTGGCAGGAAGTGGAAGCGCAGGCGGTCGGAACCTTTTCCGAGGTCATCATTGCGGACGGCTCCCAGCTGCGGCGCAAAATTTCCGCGGATGAGCTATGGAGCTTTGCCTTCAAGACCACCAGCCAGTTTGCCGCGGACGCCAACGCGGTGCTGGCCTTCGGCGGAGACTTCTATTACCACGGCCGCGCCTGCGGAATCGGAATTTACCAGCGGGAGTTCTACCGCTTCGATCCAAAGACCTGCGACACCTGCTACATCACCTCGGACGGGGACATGCTCTTTTCCTACCGGAACCAGTTTACCGAACAGGCCCAGGCGGAGCAGTTCGCGGCGGAGAACGACGTACTGTTTTCCCTGGTCTTCGGACCCGTTCTGATCGACGAGGGGAAGGACGTCACGCCGGAGCTCTATCCCTGGGGCGAAGTTACGGACACCTATGCCCGGGCGGCGCTGGGGCTGCTGGAGCGGCACCATTATCTCACCATGAACATCAACTGTGCCCAGCCGGGAACGGAGTATTATAATCTCGCGACGCTGCGCCAGGAGGCGGACGCCATGCTGAAGCGCGGCTGCTGGAAGGCCTATGCCCTGGACGGGGGCCAGACCGCGACCACCGTCTTCGGCGGCCAGCTGATCAACCCCGTCCAGTTCGGACAGGAAAAGGAAATCAGCGATATCATCTACTTTGCCTCCGCCCACGGCGGGGACCTGAAAGAGATCCCGCAGAGCTGATCATCCCGAATAAGGATCGAAAAGAAAAACGAGAACCAGACAGCAATCCATCTCCCATCATGGAACGGATCGACTGTCTGGTTTTCGTTTATAAAAGAGATGGTAGTCGAAATCGACGATAAGATCAGGCTTCCTGCAGCAGTCGGTCGCGGATGATGGAACCGACCTTATCCGTGCCGTCCGAGCCCCCGATATCATGGGTACGGAAAGCGCCTTCCCGCATGGCCGTTTCAACCGTATTTTCAATCCGCTGGGCGGCGCCGTGTTCTCCCAGTTCATCCAGCATCAGGGCACCGGCGAGGATGGTGGCAACAGGATTGGCGATATTTTTTCCGGCATATTTTGGAGCGGAACCATGGATCGGCTCAAACATGGAGACCCCATTGGGATTGATATTCCCGCCGGCTCCGAAGCCCAGGCTGCCGCAGATTCCGGCGGCGAGATCGGAGAGAATATCACCGAAGAGATTGGGAGCCAGCAGCACGCCGAAGTCTGCCGGCTTCTTGATCAGCCACATGGCGGCGGCGTCCACGTTGATCTTTTCTGTTTGGACCCCGGGATAGTCCGCGGCGACGGCGTCAAAGGCATCTTCCCAGACGGAATACATCTGCGGCACGGCATTGCGCTTTGTAACGCAGGAAACTTTTGAAATTCCTTTTCGCTGCGCAAGGTCGAAGGCATAGCGGGCGATGCGTTCGGAGCCGCTGCGGGTAATCAGACCCAGGTTATAGCCATAGGCGTCGCCGCTGGAAAGGGACGAGCGAATGTCGAAGCTGCAGTCATAGAGACCACGGGAAACCGTGGCACAGAGCTGCCGCTCTCCGGTTTCGGACGGGAAGGCCGCGCCGGTACGGATGTAGAAGCCCTCGGTATTCTCCCGCACGATCTGAACATCAAAGTGCTCCGCGCCCTTGACCGGGGATTCCACACCGGGCCAGAGACGGGCGGGACGGAGATTGATATACTGATCCAGCTCCGTGCGCATGGCGAGCAGAAGCTCCTGTTCGATGATGCCGGGCTTGACCCGGGGATCCCCTACCGCACCGAAGAAAATCGCGTCATGTTGCCGCAGCTGCTGAAAACCGTCCTGCGGCATGACGATTCCGGTTTCCAGATAATGGGACCCTCCGTAGGGGTAATGGGTATAGTTCAGGGCGAAACCTTCCACATCTGCAGCGGCGTTCAGAACTTTGATGCCTTCCCGGACAATTTCCGGACCGATGCCGTCTCCGGGAATGCAGGCGATGTCGTAGCATTTCATGACCGGACCTCCTCTTTTGCTTTCAGGTAGGCAAGCAAACCGCCGTGTTCGATGATGCGGCCGATGAACGGAGGAAAAGCGGCGGCCTGGAAGCGCTGACCGGTGGTCTCGTCGAAGATCTCGCCGGTGGAAAAGTCAACGCTGACGGTATCCCCGCTCTGGATAGCAAAAGCGGCTTCGGGGCATTCCAGAATGGGAAAACCGATGTTGATGGAATTCCGGTAGAAAATTCTCGCAAAGCTCGCCGCAATCACGCAGGCGATGCCGCTGGCTTCGATCGCGATGGGGGCGTGTTCCCGGGAGGAGCCGCAGCCGAAGTTCCAACCGCCGACCATGATGTCTCCCGGCCTGACGGAAGAGACAAACGCGGCGTCGATGTCCTCCATGCAGTGTTTTGCCAGCTCCTCCGGAGAGGGTGCGTTCAGATAGCGCGCAGGAATGATGACGTCCGTGTCAATGTTGTCACCATAGCGATGAACCGTTCCGGTAATCATGCTTCTTCTCCTCCTCTGTCATAGTCTGCCGGGTCGGCAAGGCAGCCAGCCACGGCGCTGGCCGCGGCGACCTCCGGCGAAGCCAGAATCACTTCGCTTCCGGTATGCCCCATCCGGCCGACAAAATTGCGGTTGGTGGTGGAGACGGCGCGCTCCCCCGCGGCCATGCAGCCCATATGCCCGCCAAGACACGGCCCGCAGGTCGGCGTCGAAAAGGCACAGCCGGCTTCCAGAAATATCTCGGTGAGGCCTTCCCGCAGGCACTGCAGGCTGACGGCCTGGGTGGCGGGAATGACAATGCAGCGGACACCGGCAGAAACCTTGCGCCCCTTCAGAATCGCCGCGGCGGCGCGCAGATCGGAGATGCGTCCGTTTGTGCAGGAGCCGATCACCACCTGATCGATGGGGAGGCCTTTGACCTGGTCGATGGTTTTGGTGTTGCTGGGCAGGTGCGGCATGGACACGGTCGGCCTCAGCGCGGAAAGGTCGATGACGACTTCCCTCTCATAGACCGCATCCGGGTCGGCTTCGTAGACCTTATACGGACGGGTGACCCGGCCGGATACATAAGCGACGGTCTTTTCATCCACCGGGAAGATGCCGTTCTTTGCGCCGGCTTCGATGGCCATGTTGGAGATGGTGAAGCGGTCGTCCATGGAGAGCGAGGCGACGCCATCTCCCATAAATTCAAGCGAACGGTAGAGTGCTCCGTCCACGCCGATCTCTCCGATCAGGTGCAGAATCACGTCCTTGCCGCACACGTGCTTCGGAAGAGTCCCGGTCAGTGTGACTTTGATCGCGGCAGGCACTTTGAACCAGTTTTCCCCGGCGGCGATGCCCGCGGCCATGTCCGTGGAGCCGACCCCGGTGGAAAATGCCCCCAGAGCGCCGTAGGTGCAGGTATGGCTGTCAGCGCCGATGATACATTCTCCCGGCGCGACCAGACCCTTTTCCGGCAGCAGCGCGTGCTCAATGCCGGCCTGGCCCACATCATAGAAATGACGGATCCCGTGTTTCCGGGCGAAGTTCCGGGAGATCTGACAGAGTTCGGCGGATTTGATATCCTTGCACGGCGTATAGTGGTCCAGCACAATGGCGATCCGCTCCGGATCAAACACGCTTTTGAATCCGGTCTGCTCAAACACGCGGATGGCGACCGGAGCCGTGATGTCGTTTCCCAGGACCAGGTCCAGCTTTGCTTCGATCAGATCCCCGGCCTGAACCTGCGGCAGATCCGCGTGAGCCGCCAGAATCTTCTGTGTCATGGTCATGCTCATGCACTTGCCTCCTCCGGAATGCGCACCGCGGCGCAGAAATTGTTGATTGCATCGATATAAGCGTTGATGCTGGCTTCAATGACGTCTGTGGACAGGCCCTTGCCCGTATAGGTCCTTCCCCCTGCATAGAGACGGACGGTGACGTCGCCCAGGGTATCCTTGCCCTCGGAGATCGAATGAATGTTCCAGATGCCGAAGGTGTGCTCAGGCGGCTGGACAATCTTGTCGATGGCGCCGTAGGCGGCGTCGATGGGGCCGTCGCCGAGACAGACATCCATGAACTTCTCCCCGTCCTTCTTCAGACAGATGGTGCAGGTGGCCGTGGTAAAGTTGCTGGTGTGCACGCTGAACCAGTCCAGTTCGTAGCCTTCCACGGAGGAAAAGACCGGCTTGATGCTGCGGTGTTCCACCAGAGCCTCCAGGTCCGCGTCGGTCACATCTTTCTTCTTATCGCAGAGCGCCTTGAATTCTTCAAAAATGCTCTGTACCTCTTCCGGGGTCAGACGGTATCCGAGGGTCTCCAGCCGGTCGGTGACCGCGTGTTTGCCCGAGTGCTTGCCGAGCACCAGGTTGTTGGTATGGATGCCGACGGACTCCGGCGTGAGAATCTCATAGGTCTGCTTGTTGGCCAGAACACCGTGCTGATGAATGCCGCTTTCATGGGCAAAGGCATTGCGCCCCACAATGGGCTTGTTGAGCGGAGCGGCCTGGCCGATGATGGTATAGACCGTACGGCTGGCGCGGGCGATCTGCGTCGTGTCGATGCGTGTCTCATAAGGCCATATGCCGGGGCGGGTTTTGATGGCCATGATGACTTCTTCCAGGGCGGAGTTGCCGCTGCGCTCACCGAGGCCGTTGATGGTGCATTCAATCTGGCGGGCGCCGCCGGCCACACCCGCGAGGGAGTTAGCGGTGGCGAGGCCAAGATCATTGTGACAGTGGACAGAGAAGATGGCTTTGTCACTGTCGGGAACCTGTTTCCGGAGATACTCGATCAGCGCCTGCATCTCTGAGGGCGTTGTATAGCCCACGGTGTCGGGAATGTTCACGGTGGTGGCGCCTGCCCGGATGGCGGCGTCAACAATCCGTACCAGAAAGTCCCAGTCGCTGCGGGTGGCATCTTCTGCCGAGAACTCCACATTGGAGGTGTATTTCGCCGCATGGGCTGTCATGGCGGCCGTCATCTCCAGAATCTCATCCGGTGTTTTTTTCAGTTTGTACTGCATGTGCAGCGGACTGGTGGCCAGAAACAGATGAATGCGGGGGTCGGCGGCATGTTTCACGGCTTCCCAGGCGGTGTCGATGTCCTTGACGGAGGCTCTGGCGAGAGAGGCGACGGAACAGTCCTTGACCACAGAGGCAATGGTCTGCACGCTCTCAAAGTCGCCGGGAGAGGAGATGGCGAAGCCGGCCTCAATGATATCGACCTTCAGACTTTCGAGGCATTTTGCCACCTGGATCTTTTCTTTCAGGTTCATCGAGCAGCCCGGGGACTGTTCTCCGTCGCGCAGGGTCGTGTCAAAGATGCGGATGCGGTTGTCCATGGTGTTTGTCTTCCTTTCGGGTAAAATAAAACCGCACAGCATGAAAAGTCATACTGTGCGGTAATCAACCGTATTGTTCTGCAGAAGCGGCTATGCCAGGATGCTCTGCAGTCTCAGCGCATGACTTTTCACACTGCCCTCGTCCGCAAGAAGCAGAGCGAGTGCAGCGCTAAGCAACAGATTCAGGCTGAGAACTGCAGCTGTCATACGAAGCAAAATCCTCCCGGAACAAAATCGTTCCTCAAGTTGCGGTCACTATATCACAGAGAAATCGTGATGTCAATGAAATGATTCGAACTTTTTAATATAAAAAGAGCCTTAAAACGAAATAATTAAGCAATATTTCAGAATATAATCAGAAATATTACAGATATACACGAGAATAATCCACAGAAAACCAGAAAATGGCTTGTTTTTTTCGTCTGGCTCCTGTAAACTGTCTGGGAGCGGAATAAACGGAAAACGGTGGTGATGGGATGAGAATTCTCGGCGCGGTGATCATTGCGGCAGGGCTGCTTCTCTTTGCACAGTATCAATACCTGCCCGCCCTGATCTGCATCGTTATCGGTGCAATCTTCATGGGAAAACCGCGAACACCGAAACCGGAAGAGCCGGATGAGGAGACAGACAGCGAGCGGGTCCGTGTAGAAGCGCCGCTGACAAAGGTGCGCAGTATCAGCAGCGATCACCGCAGACTGGCCTTTCCGGTGGACGGCGTGACGAAAAACAACGACGATGGCTCCTCCCGCCAGGAGGCCCTCCGCAATCTTTGCGAAGGCGAGGACATGATGGTGGTGGAAGTCTGGTTTGACGACTACCTCTTCGGCGGAAAGCTGAATATCCGGGTCATGACCGAACAGGGCTGTGTGGGAGAGATCCGCCCGAAGGACGTGGCCACCGTCCGCTCCTATTTTGGCACGGCGGTCCGGATGATCTACCTCGAGATTGCAAGAGCAGAAGGATCGACCGGAGAGGACGAATACCATGCTGATGTTGTCATCATTGAAGAGACGGAAAAAACAAACCCGGTGTTGAAGAAAGAAACAGCCGATAAAGTGTCATACAGGAGGAATGTATCATGAAGACAGAAACCCATCGCAGCCTGCTGAGCATCACATTCTGCGTCCTGCTGCTTTTTCTGCTGCCGGCGAGCCTTGCCTTTGCCGAGGGAAACAGCGAAAGCACAAGCTTTACGTTTCAGGTCGATGACCATGGAATCATGACCCTGGAGGGAAGCGGCCCGCTGGATGCCGAGGCCTTCGCCGAACTGAATGAGGATGCAAGGCTCTCCGTGCTGGCGGTTTCCGTTCCGGAAGGCGTGACGGAGATCGGAGACGGGGCCCTCTCGAACTTTCGGAATCTGCAGGGGATCGTCCTGCCCGACAGCGTCGGGCGCATCGGGGCGAAGGCCTTTCAAAACTGTGAAAGCCTGAGCAGCCTGACCCTTCCGGCCAATCTGCGGGAGCTGGAGGCGGATGCCTTTGAAGGCTGCGGTGCGCTGAAAGCGGTGTGCCGCTGGTGTGATTCCGGCATCAAAGCGTCCATGCTTCCGGAAGGGCTGAATCTGAAGATCATGCACCGCCCGAACATGGCCTTTGCCAGTTACGCCTGGGGCGCGGACGGTACATTCTGCGCCGCCTCGGCGCCCTGCGTTCACCACAATCACGGCCCGATCTATGAGAGGGTCCGGACAGATGTTCTGGTCATAGAGGAACCGACCTGTGAGGAGAAAGGGTGCGTGGAGGCCGCCGCCGTGTTTTTGAATCCCGGCTTTGGTATTCGGACCCAGGAAGTGACGGTGCCGGCGAGCCACAGGCTGATCCATCATGCCGCAGCCGCAGCCGGCTGTGAAAACGGCGCGGTGCAGGAGTACTGGGAGTGTGACCTCTGCGGCAGCCTCTTCGGCAATGCCGCGGCCACCTGGAAGATCGGCGCGCCCGCGGTCGGAAAGCCCCTCGGCCACAACTATGCCTTCAGCGACTACGCCGAACGGCCGACCTGCCAGGATGACGGCCTGGCGCGGTATGTCTGCACCCGCTGCGGAGATGAGAGGACCGAGGAGGTGCTTGCATCCCCGCGGTATCATGTCTATGACTATGAGCATCAGGACGGCGCGTGGAAGTCCACCTGTTCCGAGCACGGCGGTGTTGTCTATCACTGCACGGTCTGCGGCGCAAAAACGGTGGTTGAGCTTCCCCTTCTGGACCACGAGTGGGGTGACTGGGTGGTGGAGAAGGAAGCCACCGAAGACGCGACAGGGCTGAAGACCGCAAAATGCAAGAACTGTGACGCCAGGGTTCACGCCGTGATCCCGAAGAAAAAATAGAAGAGAAAAGATTGCCCCTGACTAAGAACAGGAAGCTCTGCGCATAACAGAAGAAAACAGACAGCGGGAACCCGGAGAATGTGCTTCTCCGGGTTCCCGCTGTGATTGTTCTTACCCGAGGGCATCCAGGGTGATTTCATCCTCATACTGCCGGGTATAGAGTCTCCAGTAGCCCCCGCGGGCCGCCATGAGCTGCTCGTGGGTGCCCTGCTCAACGATGCGGCCGTCCTCCATGTGCAGGATCCAGTCGGCGTTTCGGACCGTAGAGAGCCGGTGGGCGATCACCACCGAGGTTATGCCGCGAATCACGGTGTCGATGGCGCTCTGGATCTTCTGCTCGGTGATGGTGTCGACCGAGGCCGTGGCCTCGTCGAGAATCAGAATCCGGGGATCACAGAGAATAGCGCGGGCAAAGCACAGAAGCTGCTTTTCCCCGGTGGAGAGAAGGTCCCCGCCTTCCCCGACATCGGTGTCGAGGCCCTGTTCCAGGCGGTCCACAAAGTCCCTGGCCGAAACCAGTTCCAGCGCCCGGTCAATCTGTTCCGGTGTGGCTTCCGGGTTCCCGTACAGCAGGTTCTCCCGGATGGTGCCGGAGAAGAGCTGCGGCGCCTGGAGAACATAGCCGATCGATGAGTGAAGCCAGAGCTGGGAGCGCTCACGGGCATCCCGCCCGTCGATCAGAACACGTCCGTCAGTGGGTTCATAGAAGCGGCAGATCAGATTCGCGAGGGTGGACTTCCCTGCCCCGGTCTCTCCGACGATGGCCAGACAGGTCCCGAAGGGGATTTTCAGACTGAAGTGCTCCAGCACGGTCTCCTCCCCGTCGGGATAGCGGAAGCTGACGTCCTGAAACTCAATGTCGCCGATGAGCGTTTCCCAGTTTTCGCGCTTCGGGTGAAAGGTGTCGCCGTAGCGCTCGAGCACCTCCGGACGGTCCAGCACCTCCGGCTTCGTATCCAGAAGCGTACAGAGGCGCTCAATGTTGACCTGGGTGGTGATGAGCCCGCCGACGGCGTCGACGATCCAGCGTACCGGTTCCATCATCCCCTGGGCATAGGACATGAACATCGAGAAGGTGCCGATCTGGCTGGCGGCGATGTAGCCGCCTTTCCACAGCACCAGCGCGAGGGCCATGGAAGAGGCGAAGTGCATGGTGCTGCTGAACAGACCGCGCAGCCTGGCGGCCCGGATGCTCTTTCGGCGCATGTCCTCGGTGTCCGCCGTGAAATCCTTCTCCATGCGGTCTTCGATCACGAGACTTTTGATGGTGCGGGCGCCGGTGATGCCCTCGTTGAAGTTGCCGGTGATGCGGGAGTTGACTTCGCGGATCTCACGGTTGACCTGGGTGAGCCTGCGCTGAAACAGACTGAAGATCAGCGCGGTGACCGGAAGGATCGCGATCACCGGAAGCGCCAGGCGCGCATTGGTAAGCAGCATGACCAGGATCGCGCCGATGAGATAACAGCCCTGCCAGACGGCGTTCAGAAGGGTCCAGGAGCAGAGCTCGCCGATGCGGGAGGTGTCGCTCATGACCCGGGCGTGGATATAGCCGACGCTGTTCTGGTTGTAGTAGGAGAAGGACAGGGTCTGAAGGTGAGAAAAGGCGGCGTTGCGCAGGTCCATATCGACGCCGACCTCAATTTTCATGCCGTAAATGCAGCTGATGTAATTGAGCCCGGCGCTGCCGAGAATCACGGCCAGGTAGAGGATCAGAAAGAGCGGAAAGCTGTCCAGCGTGCCGAGCGCGACAAAGTGGTTCAGAGCGTAGCGCTGAAAAAGCGGAACACCGATGTCCACGATGCTGCCGAGGGCGCTGGTGAGCAGCATCAGAACAAGAGGCGTGCGATAGCTCCTGAGCTGCGGAAGCAGACGGCGGAGGCCGAAAAGCCCGTAGGGATTCTTTTTCATTCGGCAGCCTCCTCTCCGAGGCCGGACTGGATGGCACAGATCCGCTGATAGAGGCCTCCGGCGGTCTTCAGTTCTTCATGGCTCCCCTGCTCTGCGATCTGTCCATGGTCCAGGACCAGAATCCGGTCTGCTTTGGAGAGCGTCGTAATGCGGTGGGAGATGAGGATCACGGTGGCGCTGCCGAAGCGGGCTTCGAGGGAGGAGCGGATTTTTGCGTCGGTCTCGGTGTCCACGGCGGAGAGCGAGTCGTCAAAGATGAGAATGGGCGTCCGCTGCACCAGGGTGCGGGCAATGGCGGTGCGCTGTTTCTGGCCGCCGGAGAGGGTCAGTCCGCGCTCCCCCACCAGGGTGTCGTAGCCTTTGGCAAAGCCCATGACGGTTTCATCCAGACAGGCCGCCCTCGCCGCTTCCCGAATCTGCCCGCGGGAGACCTCACCGTCGTGGATGGCGATATTCTCGGCAATGGTGCGGGAGAACAGAAAAGGCTCCTGCAGGACCATGCCGATGCTCCGGCGCAGGTGGTCGGTGCGGATATCTCGGATGTTCACTCCGTCGATCCGGATCTGTCCCTGCCCTTCGGAGAGTTCATAGAGCTTGTCCAGAAGCATCACCAAGGTGCTCTTGCCGCTGCCGGTGCCGCCCAGAATGCCCAGCGTGGTTCCGGCGGGAATGCGGAAGCTCACGTCGTGCAGCACTTCGGCGTTGTCCTCATAGGCAAAGGAGACGTGGTCAAACACGATTTCTCCCCGGATCTGCGGCGTCAGGCGCTGCCCCGCGTCCTCTTCCTCCGGGGCCTGCATGATAGCGCGGATGCGGTCGAGGGAGATGCCGGCCTTGCTCATGTCGGCGATCATGCGGCCGAGCATGCGCACCGGCCAGGTCATCATGGCGCAGTAAGAGAGAAAGGCGAGGTAGGTGCCGGGGCGCATTCGGCCGCGGAGGCAGAACAGCGCGCCGAAGACCACGGTGAGCAGAATCTGCAGCCCGGAGAGAACGTCCCCGATGCTCCAGAACGCGGCGAGGGGCCGGGCCAGCTTCATCCACTTGTCTGTGTAGAGGCTGTTCTGCGCTTCAAAGCGGTCCTGCTCATAGCGTTCGCGGCCGAAGGCCCGCACGATGCGCACGCCCGTGAGGTTCTCCTGGGCAATGGCGGAGAGAAGGCCTTCGTTTTCGTCGCAGTCCAGGAAGGCTTCGCCGATGCGGCGGTGAAAGAAAAAGGAATAGAGAATGATGACCGGAACCGGAAGCATCGCGATCAGCGTCAGACGGGGGTCCATCCCCAGCATGAAACTCAGGGAAAGCAGCAGCAGAATCACAATCCGGATCAGATTGGTCATCTGTTCGGCCAGGAAGTTTTTCAGCGTCTCGATGTCCGAGGTGCAGCGCTGGATGATGTCGCCGGTGCTGTTGTGCATGTGCCAGGCGTAGGGCAGGCGCTCGAGATGCGAGAAGAGCCGGTCCCGCATGGTCTTCACGAGGGTCTCGGCGGCGCGGGTTTTGCTGACTTCATAGCCGTACTGGGCCAGGACCTTCCCCAGCGCCACCAGCAGGAGCGCGGCCGTCAGCAGGGCGATCTGACGCTGCATCGTCCCCTGCCCCTGCGCCGCGGCCAGCAGCCGGGCGGCCCAGGCAGGGAGCTGCTCCGCCGGCGCGCCGCCGATCACATGGTCCACCGCGATCCGGACGATCTGGGGCGCGACAAGGTCGGCCAGGGCGCTCAGCACCGAGGCCAGCATGCTCAAAAGAAAGAAAAGACGACTGCCCCGGAGAAAGTCCCGGAGCATCCGTCGGTTAAAAAGCGTATCCGCTGTGCTTCGATTCATACCGGCAGATCCTTTACTCAGGGATGGAATAATCTGCCGTCAGCATATCATACTTCGCGCCCGGGGACAAGCCCGGAGGAGGACGATTCTTTTCCCCGGCAAAGCGGGGGGTTCAAAGTGCGGCGGCCGAGCTGTCCTCGCCGCCGCACATGGCACGCTTTATTTCGCTCTTCCGCCGGATTGCGTGTGATCGTAATCGGCAAAGAAGTCCTTCGTATCCTTTACGACGATCCCGCCGAAGAGAATCAAAGAGAACAGGTTGGGAATGGCCATGAGGCCGTTGCAGACGTCCGCCGCGTCCCAGAGGAGCTGCACGCTGATGAGCGCGCCGAGGGCGCAGATCACCATGTGCAGCACCCGGTAAATCTTTACCCTGTGAGTGCCGAACAGAAAGGCAAAGGCGGATTCACCGTAGGTATACCAGCCCAGTACTGTAGAGAGGCAAAACAGAATCAGAGAAATAACGATCACGACTTGCCCAAGCCCGCCCAGATTCTGACGAAAAGCCGTGGAGGCCAGCACCGTGCCGTCTGTGACACCGCTGTTCCACACGCCGCTGACCATGACAATCAGAGCAGTAAAGGTGCAGATGACGAAGGTGTCAAAAAAGACCTCAATAATGCCGTAGA
The DNA here is from genome assembly GCA_017458335.1 of Oscillospiraceae bacterium. Classification (GTDB taxonomy): domain Bacteria; phylum Bacillota; class Clostridia; order Oscillospirales; family Oscillospiraceae; genus Limivicinus. Next base: position 53,452 of record JAFTFT010000029.1, on the reverse strand, counting down.
GCGCCTGCTTGACGGGAACATCCACCTTGGCCGTGGCATGTACCATGGCCGAGGAGCCGGTGCCGGCTTCGTTGGAGAACACACCGCGCTGGACTCCCCTCCGGATAGCGATGCCCATGGTGGCGCCCGCCACACCGCCGATCACCGCATCGCCGGTAAAGGCAGACTTCACGATAAACCGCAGAGCCTGCGGAATAAGCGTGATGTTCATGATGAGGATCACGAGACCGAAGCCCAGATAGATCAGCGCCATGATGGGGGTCAGAAAGGTGGTCACGTCAGAGATCTTTCTGACGCCGCCGAAGATGACCAGCCCGTCGACCACCAGAATCAGAATCGCAACAATCCACGGAATCACGGTGGTGTTGCCTACAAAACCGCTGACAGCGCTGTTGATGGTGTTGACCTGCAATGCCCCGCAGGAAACAACGGAGACAAAGACCGTAAACACCGCGAAAGCGCCGCCCAGGATCCTGGCAATGGTCTTGTGTTTCATTCCCCGGGTCAGAATATACATGACACCGCCACGGAAATTGCCGTCCTCGTCCTGGATGCGAAAATGCATGGCCAGGGCAATCTCGGCAAACTTCGTCGCCATGCCGCCCAGAGCCGCGACCCACATCCAGAAGATCGCCCCAGGCCCTCCAACGGCAATGGCGTAGGCAACACCCACGATGTTGCCGTTGCCTACGCAGGAGGACAGCGCCGTGGCCAGCGCCTTGTAGGAGCGGATCTGACCGATGCCGTCGTCCGTCTTCTTCCCGACATTGCCGACAACTTCCCGGAAGGCCGTTCCAAAGCGCGTGAACTGTACACCGCGCAGGCGGATTGTGAAGTACAAACCAACTCCAAAAAACACCGCCAGCATGATCGGGCCGAACAGGAACGTGCCCAGATCCCCCAAAATTTTCCCGATGACTGCTTCCATTTTCTTTTCCCCTTTCCCTGAAAAAAGTACCGGGGACTCGATCTTGAGTCCCCGGTTTTGCGCTTCTGTTCCTGTGATGTTATGAAACAGAGCAACACGTGAACTCGAAAAAATGGGCGCGAAAACACATGCACATGCGCTCAGACATGCACAGCATCCCGCAGCTCATTTTTTCGCAGAATTTCACGTTCATTTCACCCATTTAACCTATTGACTTGATATGTTATTTTGTTTATACTGCATTTGTTTTCCTTTGTCAAGGGGGAAAAGAAAGGATTTTAGACGATGATGATTCAAGTTTCCGGAAAGAAAACAGAAGTTGAAAACGGAATAACCGTCATGCAGTTGATGGAACAGCAGAAGGTGGAGACGCCCCAATATGTGACCGTTGCGGTCAACAACGCATTCCTTCCGATGGATTGCTACGAGTGCTTTTCTCTGAAGGAAGGCGACGCGGTGGAGTTTTTGTACTTTATGGGAGGCGGTTGCGATGGCGCTGAGCAGTGAACAGCTGGAACGCTACTCCCGGCATATCATTCTGAAAGAAGTCGGGCTCAGAGGGCAGAAGAAGCTGCTGAACGCGAAGGTCCTCATCATTGGGGCCGGCGGGCTCGGATCGCCCGCCGCCATGTATCTGGCCGCGGCCGGTGTGGGAACCATCGGCATCGCGGACGCGGATGAGGTGGATCTCTCCAATCTCCAGCGGCAGATCCTGCACGGCAACGCAGATGTAGGCAAGCCGAAGGTAGACTCCGCAAAGGAGACCATGGCGGCGCTGAATCCTGACGTGCAGGTGATCACGCATCACTTGTTTGTCAACGCAGAGAATATCATGGATCTGATTGAACCCTATGATTTCATCCTTGACGGGACGGACAATTTTGCGGCCAAATTTCTCATCAACGACGCCTGCGTGCTGGCGGGCAAGCCCTTCTGTCACGCAGGGATCATCCGCTTTCACGGCCAACTGATGACCTATGTGCCAGGAAAAGGCCCCTGCTATCGCTGTGTGTTCCGACAGCCGCCTCCGAAGAATGCAGTGCCCACCTGCCGCGAGGCGGGCGTAATCGGCGCTATGGCCGGCGTCATCGGTTGTATGCAGGCGCTGGAGGCCGTCAAATATATCGTCGGCGTGGGGGATCTGCTTATCGGACGGCTGCTGACCTTTGATGCGCTGGATATGGAGGCGCATGTCATTCAGTTGCCGGACAATCCTGACTGTCCGGTATGCGGTGCGCATCCGACCATTTTGCAGCCTTTCGACGAGGGCGTGGTGGAGTGTGATCTCAAATGATCCATCTGAAAAAAGCGGACTATCTTCTGATGCTCTCACATGCCCGAGCCTGTCTCCCGGAGGAGGCCTGCGGTCTCCTCGCCGGGCAAAGCCGGGGTGAAGAAGCCTGGGTGGAAAAGGTCTATTGTCTGGAAAATGCAGATCATTCAGCCTCCCATTTCACCATCGCGCCGGAAGAACAACTGAAGGCGATCCTGGATATGAGAGAGCGGAGACTGGAGCTGCTGGGCAACTGGCACAGCCATCCGGAAACGCCCTGCCGACCCTCTGCGGAGGACATCCGTCTGGCGCTGGATCCGACAGCCAGTTATCTGATCCTGTCGCTGGAGAAAAACGAACCTGTACTGCGGTCCTTTCAGATTCGGGATGGGCAGGCGAATCGGGAAGAATTAGATATTGAGGAGTAGAATTCCATGGATGAAATCAAACATATCTCCGTTGAGGAGTTTTTGAAGCTGGAGCGGAACAGCCTGACACTGCTGGATCTGCGTGAGCCGGACCAGGTTCTGCTGGGGGCCGTGGAGGGCGCTGTCAACATCCCCTTTTCCCGCGTCGGCAAGGAGCTGGAGAAGCTGCCAAAGGATAAGCCTGTCTATGTGTTTTGCCAGGAGGGCTCTTTGAGCACGGAGATCACGGAGCAGCTGCAGGATTGGGGCTATGACGCGACCAATCTGGACGGCGGCTGGCGAGCGTGGAAAAAGTGGCTGGAAGAGGCGGAGCCGATCACGCTGGATGCCAGGGGACTCAAATGCCCCGGCCCGATCGTAAAAACCGCGGACACGCTGAGAGAGATGGTGGGCGGTCAAAAGCTGAAGATCGAGGCGACGGAGGACGCGTTTGCCCCGGATATTTCGGTATGGTGCGAGCGGACCGGCAACAAGCTGCTCCGGCTGGAGGTCAGGCCCGAGGGCATCGAGGCGCTGGTCGAGAAAGCCGAGGCGCCTGTTCAAAATCCCGCTGCCGCACAGAACGACAAGACCTTTGTGGTTTTCTCCGGCGATCTTGATAAAACCATCGCCGCCTTCATTATGGCAAACGGTGCAGCGGCCATGGGGCGCAGGGTGACCATGTTTTTCACCTTCTGGGGGCTGAACATCCTGCGGCGGCCGGAAAAGGTTTCCGTCGCCAAGAGCTTCATTGAGGGTATGTTCGGCTTTATGATGCCCAGAGGAACGAAAAAGCTGGGGCTGAGCCGTATGAACATGGGCGGCCTCGGCGCCAAAATGATCCGGGGCATTATGAAAGAGAAAGGCGTCAGTTCTCTTGAAGAACTGATCGACAGCGCCCGCGTTCACGGTGTGCGGCTGGTGGCTTGCCAGATGTCCATGGACATCATGGGGATCAGGAAGGAAGAACTGATCGACGGCGTGGAGCTGGGCGGTGTTTCCACTTTCCTGGGATCCGGCGAGCAGTCGGATATGAGTTTGTTTATCTGAATGACAATGAGCGAAAAACTGAATCAACTAAAAGAATATCTGCTGTCTCAGGGCAGCATGGCCGTGGCCTTTTCCGGCGGAGTGGATTCCACTTTCCTTTTGAAGGTGGCCCACGACACGCTGGGCGACAAGTGCGTCGCCGTGACGGCCTCCTCCTGTTCTTTCCCGGAGCGGGAGCTGAAAGAGGCAAAAGCTTTCTGCGAGACAAACGGAATCCATCATGTCGTGGTGCGCTCGGAGGAACTGGAGATCGAGGGCTTTCGGCACAATCCGAAAAACCGTTGTTATCTCTGCAAGCACGAGTTATTTGAAAAGATCTGGGACATTGCCCGTGAGCTTGGCCTGAATGCCGTGGCGGAGGGCTCCAACATGGATGACAGCGGGGATTATCGCCCCGGCCTTGTCGCGGTCAGAGAGCTGGGCGTGCTCAGCCCGCTGCGTCACGTCGGCCTAAACAAGGCGGAGATCCGGGAGCTGTCCAGGGAGCTGGGCCTGCTCACCTGGAACAAGCAGAGCTTCGCCTGCCTCTCCTCCCGTTTTGTGTACGGGGAGACGATCAATGAAGAGCGGCTTTCCATGGTGGATCGCGCGGAACAGCTGCTTCTGGATCTGGGTTTTCGCCAGGTGCGTGTCCGGATCCACGGCCAGCTGGCTAGAATCGAGACTGACCCGGAGGACTTTGAAAAGCTTCTGTCTGTGAGAGAGACGGTCACCGCGGCCTTCCGGGAGTACGGTTTTGCCTATGTGACCATGGATCTGACCGGCTATCGCACGGGAAGCATGAATGAGACGCTCGAGAAGACGGAATAAAGGAAGGTAAAGGATATAAATCGGAGATATGCTGAATGAATTTTCGCGGACCCAGCTTTTGCTGGGGCCGGAAGCCATGGACAGGCTTGCGCACAGTCGGGTGGCAGTTTTCGGGATCGGCGGCGTGGGCGGCTATACGGTCGAGGCTTTGGCAAGAACGGGGATCGGCGCGCTGGATCTGATCGATGACGACAAGGTCTGCCTGACCAACATCAACCGGCAGATCCTCGCCACGCGAAAGACCGTGGGAAAATACAAGGTGGATGTGGCCGCCGAGCGGATCGGTGAAATCAATCCGCGCTGCGCGGTACGGACCTACAAGACCTTTTATCTGCCGGATAAGGCAGAGGAATTCGATTTTTCCCAATATGATTATGTAGTGGACGCCATCGACACGGTGAGCGGCAAAATACAGCTGGTGCTGGCGGCCCGGGCGGCCGGAACACCGATCATCAGCTCCATGGGCGCGGGCAACAAGCTGGACGCCACCGCCTTTCGCGTGGCGGATATCACGCAGACCTCGGTCTGTCCGCTGGCGCGTGTCATGCGGCGGGAACTCAAAAAGCGCGGCGTCAGGCATTTGAAGGTCGTCTACTCCGGAGAAAAGCCCATCCGGCCGCTGGAGGATCTGAGCATCAGCTGCCGTGCCCACTGCATCTGCCCGCCCGGGACAAAGCGCCACTGCACCGACAGGCGGGATATTCCCGGTTCTGTGGCCTTCGTGCCAGCGGTCGTTGGACTGATCCTTGCGGGAGAAGTGGTAAAGGATCTTTGTAACGTGAAAAAGAGGTAGTCAGGCCATGAGAGAAGTTTCCATATCCGAGCTGGAGCGTATGGAAGAAGGCAGTTTCCTTTTGATCGATACCAGAAGTGCGGACAATGTGCGGTATGGCAGGATCCCCGGGGCAATCCATATTTCGGAGACGGAACTGATGGAGAACGCGGCGCGATTTGCCCGGGAGCTGCCTGACGGCAGAAAGCTGATCGTTTACTGTCAGCGGGGCGTTCGTTCGATCGCGGTGTCTGAAGCGCTTGCCGATTGCGGCAGAGAATGCTTCAGCCTGGCAGGAGGATATCTCGCCTGGCTGAGAGCAACGACAAATAAAATGGAAGACAGGCAGGAACGTCAGGAAAAGGCCGAAGACAGCATTCGCGGAAAATTCCATAAGCAGCTCTTTTCTCCGTTTGCAAAAGCCTGCAAAGAATACCGGCTCGTGGAAGACGGAGACCGCATCGCGGTCTGTATCTCGGGCGGAAAAGACTCCATGCTCATGGCGAAGTTGTTTCAGGAGCTTCAAAGGCACCGGAAGATCTCCTTTGACCTGCTGTTTCTGGTGATGGATCCGGGCTATAACGGCGACAACCGGCGCCTGCTGGAGTACAACGCAAAGACGCTCGGGGTTCCGATCACTGTTTTTGAAAGCACAATTTTTGACGTGGTGGATACGGTGGAGAAAAACCCCTGCTATCTATGCGCGAGAATGCGCAGGGGGTATCTTTACAGCAAGGCGAAGGAACTCGGGTGCAACAAAATTGCGCTCGGTCATCACTATGACGATGTCATTGAGACGATTCTGATGGGAATGCTGCACGGGGGACAGGTTCAAACCATGATGCCGAAACTGCACAGCACCAATTTTGAAGGCATGGAGCTGATCCGTCCGATGTATCTTATTCGAGAAGCGGACATCTGCCGCTGGCGGGACTGGAGCGAACTGCACTTTCTGCAGTGTGCCTGTCATTTTACCGACACCTGCACCACCTGCCACGAGGACGGCACCACCGCCTCAAAACGCCTTGAGACGAAAAAGCTGATCGCAGCTCTGAAAGAGACAAATCCACAGATCGAGGCCAATATTTTCAAGAGCGTTTCCAATGTGAATCTCAACACGGTGATCGCGTATAAGAAAGACGGCGTCCGGCACCATTTCCTGGAGGAGTATTAGGGGAAAATCTTTTTTCTTTTTTCCGTTGACAAAGCGAGAGGTTTGTGATATAAACATATCAATTCGATAGGAAAAGTAGAATTAACGGAGGACTTGAAATGCGTCAGGCGAGCTTCAACTGCATGATGTGTTGTGACATGCGCTGTGAGATGCGCATGCGCTTTGGTGTGCCCGTTTGAGTTCTCCTATTGCTTTGTGGACGACCGGGGAGCCCGATGGGTTCTCCGGATTTTTGTTTTTGAGGTGAAACATGAAAGATCTGTTTGAGCTGTTGAACCGGCACAATTTCAGGAACGGACGAATGACGTCGGAACAAGGCCATAAGGTCATGGGACCGCATGAGTGCTGCTCCATTGACCGGTGACTTTGTTCCTGCTCTCCCGATCAAACCTGCTCCGCTGGGGTTTGATCGGATCATAAAAGCGGAAATATCATGAAAAAGAGGTACATATCATGTCTAACTATAAATTTGAAACGCTGCAGCTTCATGTCGGCCAGGAGCAGGCCGATCCCGCCACCGACGCACGGGCCGTCCCCATTTATCAGACCACGTCCTACGTGTTTCACAACTCCGCCCATGCGGCGGCCCGTTTCGGCCTGCAGGATGCGGGCAACATCTACGGCCGCCTGACCAACTCCACCCAGGATGTGCTGGAAAAACGCATCGCCGCGCTGGAAGGCGGTGTGGGCGCGTTGGCCCTGGCCTCCGGCGCCGCAGCCGTGACCTATACCATCGAGGCCCTGGCGCAGGCGGGCGATCACATTGTCGCGCAGAAGACCATTTATGGCGGCAGTTACAACTTGCTTGCCCACACGCTGCCCCTCTACGGCATCCAGACCACCTTTGTGGACGCCCACAATCCGGCGGAGGTGGAGGCCGCCATCCAGCCCAACACCAAGGCCATCTACCTCGAGACCCTGGGCAACCCCAATTCCGACATTCCGGATATCGACGCCATCGCGGCCATCGCTCACAAACACGGCATCCCACTGGCCATCGACAACACCTTTGGTACCCCTTACCTGATCCGGCCCATTGAGCACGGCGCGGACATCGTGCTGCACTCCGCCACCAAGTTCCTGGGCGGCCACGGCACGACGCTCGGCGGCATCGTGGTGGACTCCGGCAACTTTGACTGGAAGGCAAGCGGAAAATACGCGCCCATCGCGGAAGCGAACCCCAGCTATCACGGGATCTCCTTTGTGGACGCGGCCGGGCCTGCCGCCTTTATTACCTACCTGCGCGCCATCCTCCTGCGCGATACGGGCGCCGCCATCTCCCCCTTCAACGCCTTCCTGCTGCTGCAGGGTGTGGAGACCCTGTCCCTGCGCCTCGATCGCCATGCGGAAAACACGAAGAAGGTCGTGGAATATCTTGCGAATCACCCGCAGGTGGAAAAGGTCAACCACCCCTCTCTGCCGGAGCATCCCGACCATGCGCTGTTCGAGAAATACTTCCCCAACGGCGGCGCTTCCATTTTCACCTTTGACATCAAGGGCGGCGTGAAGGAGGCCCACGCCTTCATTGACGCGCTGGAAATCTTCTCGCTGCTTGCCAATGTGGCGGACGTAAAGAGCCTCGTCATTCACCCCGCCACCACCACCCATTCCCAGCTCACCGCAGAGGAACTGGAAGATCAGGACATCCACCCGAACACCATCCGCCTCTCCATCGGCACGGAACACATCGACGATATCCTCGCCGACCTGGAGAAGGGCTTCGCCGCAGCATCTAAAGTATAAAAAGGAATAATTTACAAGGAATCCCTCTTTTTCTTCTGTGATCGCCCCGGCGCCCGTCTTCCGGCATCGGGGCGGTTCAATCAAGAGCAAGGAGAAATCAACATGGCGCAATATCAGCATATCGAATCCGCCCTGATCCACGGCGGCATTTACGGAGATAAGACCACCGGCGCGGTCAACGTGCCGATCTATCAGACTTCTACCTATGAGCAGCAGGGGCTCGGCCAGAATACGGGCTGGGAATATTCCCGCACCGGCAATCCGACACGCGCCGCGCTGGAAGCGCTGATCGCGGAGCTGGAGGGAGGAACAGCGGGCTTTGCCTTTGCCTCCGGCCTTGCGGCGATCACGACGGTGCTGAGTCTGTTTCGTTCGGGGGATAAGATCCTGATCTCCAGCAATGTCTACGGAGGTACTTTCCGCCTGCTCGATCAGGTGTTCCAACAGTTCGGAATCGGTTACGCCATTGCGGATACCACGAATCTGGCCGTGTTCGAGGCGGCCATTACGCCGGAGGTCCGGGCTGTTCTGGTGGAAAGCCCGGCAAACCCGCTGCTGACGGTCACGGATCTGGCCGCAGTCTCGGAAATCGCTCACAGACACGGGCTTCTCTCCATCGTGGACAATACCTTCATGACGCCCTATCTGCAGCGGCCGCTGGAGCTGGGCGCCGACATTGTGGTGCACAGCGCGACCAAGTATCTCGGCGGACACAGCGATCTGATCGCGGGACTGGCCGTGGTCAGGGACAGCGCTCTGGCAGCAAGGCTTGCTTTCCTTCAAAACGCGGCGGGCGCCGTGCTGGGACCGTTTGATTCCTTTTTGCTGATCCGCGGGATCAAGACGCTGGGCGTGCGAATGGACAGACATGTGGAAAACGCGGAGAAGGCCGCCGCTTTCCTGAAGAAGCATTCGGCGGTGAAGAACGTCTATTATCCCGGCCTGCCTGACGCGCAGGGCTATGAGATCAACCGCAGGCAGGCAAAAAACGGCGGCGCCATGATTTCCTTCGAGCTGGACGAAAAGCACGAGATCCGGCAGTTTTTCTCCTCCCTGAAGCTGATCGCTCTGGCGGAGAGTCTTGGCGGCGTGGAAAGCCTGGTGTGTCATCCGGCCACTATGACCCACGCCTCTATTCCCAGGAAGATCCGGGAGGCGGTGGGAATCACGGACGGTTTGATCCGTCTCTCCATCGGGATCGAGAATGCCGAAGATCTGCTTGCGGATCTGGAGCAGGCCATAACGGAAAGTGAGGTCAGATAACATGGCGGTATATGAATCCATGCAGGAGCTTATCGGCAACACGCCCCTTGTGCGCCTGACTAAGTTGGGACTGCCCGCGGACGCGCGGCTCTACGCCAAGCTGGAGACCTATAACCCGGCGGGCAGCGTCAAAGATCGCGTGGGCAAATATATGATCGACGCAGCGGAGCGAGACGGGCTGCTCAGGCCGGGCGGGACCATCATCGAGGCCACGGCAGGCAACACCGGGCTCGGGATCGCCTTTGCCGCGCTGGGCCGGGGTTACCGGGTGATTTTCGTTGTGCCCACCAAATTCTCACAGGAAAAGCAGACGCTGATGCGTGCCCTGGGCGCGGAGATCCTCAATACGCCGCGTGAGGACGGGATGCTCGGCGCCGCGGCCAAGGCCGAGGAGCTGCGCGCCTCTATCCCCGGTGCAGTCATGCTGGGGCAGTTCAGGAATCCCGCGAATCCGCTTTCTCACTATGAGACCACCGGCCCGGAGATCTACCGGGACTTGGAAGGGAAGATCGACTGCTTTGTGGCGGGCGCGGGCAGCGGCGGTACTTATACCGGCGTGGTAAAATATCTGAAGGAGCAAAACCCCGCGATACGGGGCGTGCTGGCCGACCCGCTGGGATCCACCATCGGCGGCGGGGAGCACGCGGATTATGACATTGAGGGCATCGGAAACGATTTTATCCCCGAGACCATGGACATTTCTCTGGTGGATCAGGTAATCAAGGTCAGTGACACAGCGGCATTTGCGGAAGTGAAGGAGCTTGCTGCGAAGGAGGGCCTGATTGTAGGCACCTCATCCGGCGCAGCTGTGGCTGCGGCCAAAAAGCTGATTGAAAACGGCGTGCGGGGAAACATCGTCACACTGCTGCCGGACCGGGGCGAGCGCTATTTCAGCAAGCACCTGTATGATTGAGGGAGAGCAGACCATGGACTTTTATGTGGAACAGGCCGTTTTGGATGCGGGTGTGAAAATTCTGTTTGCCGCGGCATACGGGATCGACAACCACGGCGAAGACCCGGAATGGGCGTCCTATCGGGAAAAGCGACTGGAGGAGCTGTACACGGCATATGAGATGCTGGAGGTACACGACGATCCGATCCTGGAGGGCTTCAACATCCTCCACGACCGCACCGGTGTCAAGCGCCGAAAAAATATCCCCGCCAGTGAGAACCTCATCAAGCTTCTCAAAAAGAACCGCGGTATGTTCTATATCAACCAGGCCGTGGATATCTATAATCTCATCTCGCTGGAGAGCAAGCTGGCGTTGGGCGCCCACAATATCGACCGGGCAGAAGGAAACATCACGCTGCGCTTTACCGACGGCAGCGAGCGCTTCGTCCCAATCGGCCAGAGCGAGCCGATCCCCGTGGCGGCGCATGAGTACAGCTACTGCGATGATGCCAACGAAGTGCTTTGCCGCTTAGAGATTCGCCAGGTGGAGAAGACCAAGGTGGACGAGGAAGCACAGAATGTCTTTTATATTGTGCAGGGCAACGACGCCACGCCCGATGAACTGCTGAGGGAAACGGCACAGCGAATCATAGACTTGACCACCCGCTATTGCGGGGGACGGGGCGAGATCATCGTTCCCTCCGTCATATGAATCTTTCCGGATCCGTTGGGATGAGATCCTGCAAGGCAAAGGGCAGCTTCAGAAGCAGACAGGCCGGGATCTGTCGTTGCACGAAAGCATAGGCGCCTACAGGGAGACTGCGCCCAGGCAGCCGAAAACTGCCGCATCTCCTGAAATAGGCTTTCGCCAAACAATTCTCCGCTGCCTGAAAAACGGGCAGCGGTTATTATTTTGCGCAAAACGCGCTTGCTCTATTGCGCAAAATGTATTTCTGCGTTCGTGCTGTTTGATTATGAAAGGTCAGAATCGGTCGCAAAAACGGACGAAAAATTTTACGGTTGATTTTACGGGCGATATCACATATAATACACTCATAAAACATGGCGACATGGCGGAGGAAGGTAATAATGCGAGAAACAAAAGATCTTGAATACAAAGAATCTGTTACGAACACGTTCCTGAAGACCGTAAGCGCTTTTGCCAACTATGGAACCGGTGTAATTCTGTTTGGTGTTGCGGATGATGGATCAATTAAGGGAATTGATGAACCGGAAAAAGCCTGCCTGGATATCGAAAACCGAATTAATGACAGTATTGACCCTGTTCCTGAATATCAGCTCAGCATCAACAGGAAAACATCTGTCATCACGCTAAGAGTCCTGGAAGGGCTTCACAAACCTTATCTTTACAAGGCCAAAGCATACCGGCGGAACGATTCTGCAACAGTCGCGGCGGATCGCTTAGAGTTATCCCGTCTGATTCTCGAGGGGCAAAATCTTTCTTTCGAGGAGATGCCTTCTTCCAATCAGAAGCTTTCTTTCGAAATTCTCAGAGACAAGCTTACTACTGCTTTGCATATTGAAAACTTCTCGGTAGATACCTTAAAGACACTGGAACTATATAACGATGAAACGGGATATAACAAGGCGGGAGAATTGCTTGCAGATACCAACGATCTCTGTGGAACTGACATTGTTCGTTTTGGAGACAGTATCAGCATTATTCTTGACCGGGTTACTTTTGAACATCAGTCAATCCTGAAACAATATGATTTATCTCTGGAAATGTACCGGAAATATTATCAATATGAGCAAATAAAAGGCGCTTTCAGAGAAACGGTTTCTCTGATTCCGGAAGAAGCTTTTCGTGAAGCAATTGCAAATGCGCTGGTTCACCGGACCTGGGATGTAGATGCGAGCATCAATGTTTCAATGTTTGCTGATCGCATCGACATTATATCCCCCGGTGGATTACCCAAAGGAATCAGCAAGGAAGAATATCTTCGCGGCGGTATTTCCATTCTGAGAAATCGTATTATTGGGGGTGTCTTCTTAAGGCTGCAAATGATTGAAAAATTTGGAACCGGTATAAGAAGGATACACGAATCATATAAAGAAAGCAGTATCAAGCCCTTGTTTGAGATTACCGAAAATTCAATCAAAATATCTCTGCCTGTGATTCAGGAAAACAGCGAATTGACGGCTGACGAAAACAAAGTTTTCTCTCTGCTGAAAGGTAAACTGCTGTCAAGTTCCATGGTTGCAGAAGCAACAGGATTCGGAAAATCAAAAACAGTTTCAATCCTTAATGGCCTTGCCAAGGCAGGATATATTCGTGTTCTGGGGAATGGCAGAGGCACAAAATATACGGCAGATTGAGTCAGAGCAGGTCGCGTTGGTGCAGAATATTTTCGCCGAGCGAGCCCGCAATCCGAAACACAGCGGCGCGTCTATCTTTACCTTTGACATCAAGGGCGGTGCAGCCGAAAACGGCCGCTTTTTTCCCTCTTGACAAAGCCGGTTCCCGAGTGTACTATTTAACTGAAATTATTTTCACTGAATTTTAATTCAGTAAAGAGGTGATTCCCTTGTTCGTAGCACGATCTGAAGAACTCGCCCAGCTTGCCGCGGCCATGAAGCAGAGCAATCATGCTGCTCTGGTGTACGGAAAACGTCGCGTCGGCAAAACGCGCCTGATCAAAGAAGCATTGAAAGCGCAGAACAGGACGGCCATTTACTATGAGTGCATCAGGGGAACGATCAGGGAAAACGTGGACGCGTTTGTGAAGGTGCTGATCGAAGAACATATTCTGTCTTTCTCCCCTTCTTTTGAGACAATACAGGACGTGTTTGCCCTTCTCAACTCTTTTCCCAGGGAGTTTGTTGTGGTCATTGATGAATACCCGTATCTCAGTACTTTTGCGGAATCGAAGAAGATCGATTCGATCTTCCAGAACATCATTGACAACAGACTTGGAAACATCAGTCTGATTCTCTCCGGTTCACAGATCAGTGTGATGAAGAATCTGCTGGAGGAAAAAGACGCGCTGTACGGCCGCTTTGGACTGATCATCCATTTGCAGGAGCTGAACTATCGGGAAGCGGCAGCCTTTTACACGTCCAAGACAGCCTATGAGAAAATTGCGTTCTACAGCGTATTTGGGGGATCTCCTTTTGTGCTTCAACAGCTGCGCGAGGAGGAAACACTGGAGCAGAACATCGTTCGCACGATACTGTCGCCGAGCAATCCCGTCCATCTGTATGCCTCGAACCTTCTTTTGTCCGATTACAGCAATGCGGTAAATGCCGAGCGTATTTTGTCCGCTCTCGGCAACGGAAAGAAAAAGTATTCTGAGCTGGAAAACAAGCTGGACATGAACAGTACGGGAAACCTTGCCAAGCAGCTGAAATCTCTTGTGGCCATGGAGCTGGTATGTCAGAACGCGCCGATCAATAAGGCGAAGGATCCAAAGAAGAAATATTACGAGATCAACGACAACTTGATGCGGTTCTACTATACTTATGTATATCCCAACAAGAGTACGCTGCAGATGATCGGCGAACGGACGTTCTTTGAGCAGCTTGTTTCGCAGACGCTGCTGAAGGATTTTGTTCCACGCCGATTCGAAGAGCAGTGCCGCAGCTTTTTCTCTGTTCTTGCGCGGGCGGGAAAGCTTCCCGGAATCACAAATATCGGCACATACTATTATGACGATCCGGCAAATCATAAAAACGGGGAGTTCGATGTGGCGCTCGCATTTGGGGATGAATACGAAATCTGCGAGGCGAAGTACTATAAAAAGCCGATGACACTTGCTGAAATCCACCATGAGGCGGGCCAGGTCAGAGAGATCAAAGCGCTGAAAGTCGTCCGGATGGGATTTATCGCCGTCGCCGGATTTGAGGAGCAGGAAGCCGGGTATCGCTACTACACAGGAGAGGATTTATACAGAGAGAACATATAAATAAGCCAATCTATGGAGACGGCTCTCCTCTTGACAAAGAACTCTACATCTCGGAGCTCACCGCTATGAAAGCTCCCGACCGCAATACGGACAGGAGCTTTCATCAGTCAATGTTCATTTGTTCAAGCACACGAAGTTGGTCACGCCGAGCATAGATAACGTTCAGAATATAGACCCGCCTGCCCTCTTCATCAATGCGGTAGTAGACAAAAAAGTTGTTCACTATGATTCGCCGGATGCCTCTGGAATGCCAGGGTTCATCGTCTACAGGCTTATATCTTGCCGGCAGCTCGGAGAGGTGAGAACAGAAGGCGACCATTTGGTTGTAACGATTACCAATTGGAATTATGAAGAATACCTTCCAAACGGGACAGAACTTGTTTTTTACAGACACAATTAGACATATCAGCGCCTCTTCCTTTTTCGGAAGAGGCGCTTGTTTTTGCCTGTATGCACTATCGTGTGATTGTATCAATTTGCCTCGGAATGGGGAAATCTTGTGCAGAGATTTGATACCATCACAGTTCTTCCATCTGCACGAAGTCTCTAAACCGGATATGGCGCACCGTACTGGTGCTATAATCAATATCGTCATTTGTAATTACGATCTTCTGACAGGAGTTGTCCAGTTTTGCAAAAGCCCCGAACTCCCGCTCATACGCCTTCTCTTCCGCAACCGAATAGGCAACCTGGATAAAATATTGCTTATTTCCTTTATTGGCCACGAAGTCGATCTCCTGAGAGCCGTCATGATACACCTGAAGATTGTAGCCCATATAAAGGAGCTCATTATAGACGACATTTTCAAAATTATGGGTAAGATCATATCGATTGTTGATAACCCGTATAGAATTCAAAGCCACATCTTCATCGTAGACCTTCAGATAGTATTCCAGCTCGCGTTTGACCTTGGCAGAATACTTCTTTACGGTTCCTATTGCATATGCTTCTTCCAGGTACCCGATATACTTGGTAATCGTTGTGATGGAACATGGCAGGCCTGACCCTCTCATGTACTTCTCTACGGATCTGGCAGAAAGGATTCTGCCGTTCGACAGGAAGATAAAGTTGGCCAGGCGTTTGAAGACCTCGGTTTTCCTGATCTTATATCGGTTGATGATATCGTTAAGAATAATCGTTTCGTTCAGTTCATTCAGATAGATTCTCTGGCCGCTTTCACCGCTGTATTCGATCCGCTTCGGGAAGCCGCCCCAGATAATGTAGTCGGTGATGGTGATTTCCTTACCAAGCTCTTTCCCGTATTCAGCAAGTTCTCTGTACACGAAAGGCCGCACCCGGAAGGGCACATATCTGCCGGACAGCTCTTTTGTAAACTCTCTGGACAAAAGCTTTGAGTTTGAACCACTGATAAAGACAGAACAGTTCCTGATTCGCAGTGTCCTGCATGCTCCTGCCCATCCTTCTACGCGCTGAACCTCATCAAGAAACACATAGCACAGAGAGTCTTTGCGATGACTATCAATATAATTCAACAATGCCATTTCATCCGGAATGGCATTCAGAACAGCAGTATCTTCAAAATCAAGGAAAATGATATTGTCTGAGCGCTCCCTGATCTCTTCCAATATCTGTCTCAGAATAACGGATTTTCCGCACCGGCGAATACCTGTAATGACTTTGATCAAATCCCCGTTATAGAATTCCCGGATAGGATTCATATATTTTTCGCGTTTAATCATTTTATGTTCCTCCTGGCAGAAATTCCTAATGCTACTGGACAGTCTAACATGATTCTATTGTTTTGTCCACTTCTACTGGACAATTTTATCATTAAGTGAAAAATTGTCCAGTACAGCAAGGAACGGATCGTATTCCGGCTGACGTGCGCGACGGCCTTGGCCTGGGGGAGATAAAAGGCTGAAAAAGCAATGTTGGGACTGTGCCTCACCCTTATAGTGGGGCACTTTTCTCGTCTGCTGCAAAACAAAAGTATTTTTCATTAACAGAGGAATTATGGTATGTTATATTCAGTGACGAAGGGGTCACCGGCACCTGCATGGCCAAGCGGGAAGGCTTCAACGCGATGGTCGAGGCCGCGCTGGCCGGGCGCATCGACCTGATCCTCACCAAGAGCGTCAGCCGTTTTGCGCGGAATACGGTTGACAGCCTGACCACCATCCGGAAGCTGAAGGAGCATGGCACCGAGGTTTATTTCGAGAAGGAGTCGATCTGGACCTTTGACTCAAAGGGCGAAATGCTCCTGACCATCCTCAGCAGCCTTTCGCAGGAGGAAAGCCGGAGCATTTCGGAAAACGTGAAATGGGGCCAGCGGAAGCGGATGGCGGACGGCAAGTTCTCCATGCCGTACAGCAAGTTCCTCGGTTACGAGAAGGGCGAGGATGGCCGGATGGTCATCAATGAGGATCAGGCGAAGGTGGTCGAGCAGATCTATGGGCTGTTCATCGCGGGGCTTTCTCCCTTGGCAATTGCCAAGAAGCTCACCGATGCCGGGATTCCATCACCGACCGGCCGGGAGAAATGGTATGAGGGCACGGTGCGCAGCATCCTGAAAAACGAAAAGTACAAAGGCTGTGCTCTGCTGCAGAAGACCTTCACACCGGACTTCCTGACAAAAAAGGCTGTGGCCAATGACGGCACCGTACCGCAGTACTATGTGGAAGACAGCCACCCGGCCATCATCGCGCCGGAGCAGTTTGCTCTGGTGCAGGATATTTTCGCCGAGCGAGCCCGTGATCCAAAACACAGCGGGGTCACCATATTCTCCGGGAAGATCCGCTGCGGGTGCTGTGGCGGGTGGTACGGCTCGAAGGTCTGGCACAGCAACGATAAGTACCGCCGGGTGATTTGGCAGTGCAATCATAAGTTCAAAGACAAAACCCGCTGCAAAACACCGCACCTGACTGAGGATGAGATCAAGGCCGCGTTCATCAGGATGGTGAACAAGCTCTACGCGGACAGGGAGTTTTACATCACGGAGCTCACCGCCATAAAAAACCGGCTCGGTGATACCTCGGCGCTGGAGAAGGAACGCAGGATTCTGGACGAGCAGCTTGGCATCGACGCCAAGGCGGTGAACGACCTGATTGCCCGCAACGCCCGGGTGGCGCAGGACCAGAAGGAGTACAACGCGCGCTATGATGCGCTGGTCAACCGGTATGAAGAAACCGAGCACAAGCGCGATGCCGTCATGGAGCAGATCGACCAGATTATGATCCGGCGCAGGAAGATCGAGCGCTTCATCGAGAGTGTGAAGGACCTGCCGGGCGTCCTCACAAGCTGCACATCCATTCGCTTCCCTCACACGTTCGGAAAGCTCAGTCGCTCCGCTGCTCGTCCTTCTCCCATCAAAACGTATTTTGATGGGAACCCTGAGACCGAGTTCGATGAGAGCCTGTGGGCCGGGCTGGTGGACAGCATGACGGTGCACAACAAGGACCGGATCGTGTTCAGGCTGACGTGCGGGATGGAGATTGAAAGCTGAACAGAAAAGAACGCCCTGCAGGATTGCGTTAATCTGGCAGGGCGCATTATATATCTTCTTGCTCGTCAGTCTTAAAAGAATCATCATCGAAGAATTCGTGCAGCGTAATTCCAAGTCCTTCACACAGAAGTTTGATAGTGACTATTCCAGGATTCTTGCTGTCACCATTGATGATGCTCTTCAATGTGGATGGTGGAACCGCGGAAAGGTTTGCAAGTGCATTTAGAGCGAGACGGCGTTCATCACATAATTTCATCAAACGATTTGCTACACTTTGCCTGGTATTCATAGAAATGTCTCTCTTCCTGTGAATTTAACAGAACAAAGCGTAGCATTTTTTCATTTTTTCCGCGGTCGATATATCGACTTTTTGGACGATATATCGTATAATGGTTTCCAGTTCGTTTCGGCAAGCCTGCCTTCTGGGACATCAGTAAAAATAAAGATTGGAGAGAAAACAAATCATGTCTGAGAACAAGCCCATGACCGGATACCCGTCCATTGACAAACCTTGGCTCCGGTTTTATAAGAAAGGTGCTCCTCGCACGCCATCAGCCAATATGAATATGTATGATTTCCTGTATGAAAACAATAAGGATAATCTTGATTATACAGCTATTAATTATTATGGGAATAAGATTTCTTACCGCATGCTGTTCAAAAATATTGATAATGTAGCTTCGTCATTAAATGAATATGGTGTTCGAAAGGGGGATATAGTAAGTCTCTGCGCATTGAACACCCCCGAATTTGTTTATCTACTTTACGCACTTAATAAAATCGGGGCTATATGTAATTGGATAGGTTTAACTTCTCCTGTAGAGGATCTAAATATGCAATTGAAGTCTACCAATACCAAGATTATCTTTACAATAAGCATTGCATATGAGCAGATTTCCAAAGCCGCAAATGGTACCAAAGTTGAGAAGATTATTTATGTCCCCATAGAATATTCAATGCCTGCCCTATTACAAATTGCAGTAAGGTTAAAGACCGAACGCCCTAAAAGTGATGTGGTTCAATGGCAGAAATTCATCAAAAATACTGGGACCAAAGTTTCTACAGCCGACACGAACCCGGAAGACATGGCAGTGATAGAGTATACAGGAGGGTCAACCGGAATTCCGAAAGGAGTCATGCTTAGCAACAAATCTGTAAATTCATATTATACCAATTTTACTGGGATTAACTACAATAGGATCACAAACTATCAGAAAGGAGAAAAATACTTGAGCGGAGTCCCTCTTTTTCTGGCATTTGGTCTGACCACTTGCTGCCATGGGCCTCTTTGTCATTCTCTTGAATTGGTTCTTTCTCCTGATCCAACTCCTAAAGCAGGAACAAAGATCATACTAAAGTCAAAGGTCAATCACGTTGTTTCGGGAAGACTGATGATTGAAGACTTGGTGGAAAAAGCACACAAAACTCATGCTGACTTATCTTTTGTTCAGTCGATCATGTACGGCGGTGAAGAAACAAATAAAGTCTGGGAGAACACCGTTACAGAACGACTAAGAAAACATAATCTCCATGTTCCTGTATTAAACGGATATGGTATGACAGAGACTTCAGCAGCAATCTTAGTCGCGCCTGATAATGAGACAAACGGGCTCATTCCTTTTGCAAATGTCAACGTGAAAGTAGTTGATCCAGAGGACAGCTCGAAGGAATACGGATATAACACTGAGGGTGAACTATGCTTATCTGCTGACACAATAATGAATGGGTATTATAAGAATGAAGATGAAACAAACGCTGTCATCTTTATAGAGAACGGCATCAGGTGGCTCAAGACTCATGACTTGGCTACGATATCCCCGGATGGGATCATTACAATAACGGGTAGAATAAAGCGGATCTATTCGCGCCTCACATTAGATAAGATACAGATAAGAGTCTATCCGATGCGAATTGAAGAGACACTTATAAAATGTGAACTGGTTCATGCATGTGCAGTTATCGGAGTGAAGGATGCTCTCCTGGCATATCGTTCTGTTGCCTATATTATTCTGTCAGAAAAAGTGACCGATAAAGAGAGTATACGAAAACAGCTTGAAGCATATTGTCGTAAGAATCTGCCGGATAGCCACTGGCCTGATGAATATGTCTTTTTAGAGGAATTCCCCATTACACGTGCGGGCAAGGTCAATTACCGAGCATTAGAAGAAATGGCAAACGAAAAAGGAATATAAATTTATGGGCGCCTCTTCTCCATGAAGGGACGCTCTTTTTCTGCCTGTATGCGCAATCGTGTGCCCGTTTGAACCCAACGATAGTGAATCCAGGCTGTTTTTGGGTTCAGTCTGGGTTCATCGTGTGCTTGTATCAATTTGCCTCTCAAGGGGGATATTGTGCTCGAATTGTTAAGCTATATGGCACAGATTGAACGTGAATTCATGAAAAAGCAGAAAAGGCAAGAGGGTCAAAGATCCTCTTGCCCCTTCCGCCCCCGTCAGGGAAGCGGTGATTCAGATTTTCAATCACACGAGACCGGCGAAGGCCTGCTCAAAGTCGGCGATGATGTCCTCGGGATCCTCCAGACCGATGGAGATGCGGACCAGGCCTTCGGAGATGCCGGAGGCTTTGAGCTCCTCGGAGGTGTAGGTGGAGTGGGTCATGGTGGCGGGGTGCTCCACCAGGGTCTCGGCGTCGCCGAGAGAGACGGCGATGGTGCAGAGCTTGAGCTTGTTGAGGGCGGCGGCCGCGGTGTCGCGGTCGGCCTTGAGCTCGATGCTCATCATGCCGCCGGGCTTTTTCATCTGCTTCTTCGCGATCTCATAGCCTTCGAAGTCCTCCAGGCCGGGGTAATAGACCTTGTCCACCGCCGGGTGATCGTGGAGGAACTGCGCGACCTTCATGGCGTTGGCGCAGTGCTTTTCCATGCGGATGTCCAGGGTCTTGAGGCCGCGGGCGATCAGGAACGCGTCAAAGGGGCTCAGCACGGCGCCGGTCATGTCCTTCAGGCCGAAGGAGCGGACTTCACCAATAAAGTCTGCCTTGCCGACCACGAAGCCCGCGATCACGTCGCCGTGACCGTTGAGGTACTTGGTGGCGGAGTGAACCACCACATCGGCGCCCAGCTTCAGCGGCTGCTGGAGATAAGGGGAGGCGAAGGTGTTGTCCACGATGACCCGGATCGCGGGGTTATAGCCGTGGGCGATGGCCGCGACGGCGGCGATGTCCACCACCTTCAGGGTGGGGTTGCAGGGGGATTCGAGATAGACGACTTTTGTCTTCTCCGTCAGAGCGGCCTTCACCGCGTCCAGATCCGCAAAGTCGACGAAGGTCGCCTTCACGCCGAATTTGGCCATGCCGTGGTTCATCAGAGAGAAGGTGCAGCCGTAGAGCGTGTCGGAGGCGACGATCTCGTCCCCGCTGACAACCGAGGTCCAGAGGGCGGCCGAAATCGCGCCCATGCCCGCGGCCGTGCCCAGAGCGGCTTCCCCGCCTTCCAGGGCGGCGACCTTTTCCTCGGCCACGTTCACGGTGGGGTTCGAGAGACGGGAGTAGATGAAGCCCGCTTCCTGGCCGGCAAAGCGTCTGCCGCCCTCCTCGACGGAAGCAAACTCAAAGGTGGAGGTCTGGTAGATCGGCGGGGTCAGAGCACCTGCCGCGTTCTCATGCTTTCCGGCGTGAATCTGTTTGGTGGCAAATCCGCATTTTTCAAGATCAATCATGACACAGAGACTCCTTTCCGGTTGTGTAAATGGATTGGAAAACGCTTCCGCCTCTGCTCAGCGCAGACCGGCGGCAGTTTCATAGATTTCAAAGTGCGCGGCGCGGTCGAGACCGACATAGCCGCCGGTGACGCCGTCCCCGATGTTGTTCATCTCCACGAGACGCGGGATGGAAGCGGGATCCGCGCCGACCTCCGCAAAGGTCAGGGGCATATTGAGCTCGCGCAGGAAGTTCTTGAAGGCCTCGACGCCTTCGCGGGCGGTGCGCTTGGGATCGTCATAATCCATCTGGCAGCCGAAGATGCGGGTGGCCATCTGGGCAAAGCGCAGGGCGTCGCTGTGCTCCACGCAGTAGCTCATCCATGCGGGCATGATGACGGAGAGGCCTGCACCGTGAGCACAGTCAAAGACCGCGGAAAGAACATGCTCGAGATGGTGGCTGTTCCAGTCCTGCTTCCTCCCGACGCCCATCACGTCGTTGTGCACGACCATGCCGGCCCACATGATGTTGGCGCGGGCTTCATAGTCGTGGGGATCCTTCATCACGCGGCGGCCCTCGTGCATCATGGCCAGCACAATGCCTTCCAGCATTCTGTCGGTGGTTTCCACGTCCTTCGTGGGGGTAAAGTAGCGCTCAAAGGCGTGGGAGATGATGTCGGTGATGCCGCAGGCGGTCTGGAAGGGCGGCAGGCTCTCGGTGAGAACCGGATCCATGATGGAGAACTTCGGTCGGATGCAGTCGGCCTCCGCGGCGGTCTTCTCAAGAGTTTTCTCGTTGGTGACGATGGCGTTGGGAGAGCCTTCGCTGCCGGAGGCGGCGATGGTCAGCACCACGCCGACGGGCAGGGCGGTCTCCGGAGTCTTGCCGGAGAAGAAGTCCCAGAAGTCCCCGTCATAGGGAACGCCCATGGCGATGGTCTTGGCGGTGTCGATGACGTTGCCGCCGCCGATGGCCAGGAGGAAGTCGACCTTCTCCTTCCGGGCAAGCTCGATGCCCTCATAGACAAGGCCGCTGCGCGGATTCGGCTTGACGCCGCCGAGTTCGATGGCGCTCAGGCCCTCGGCGGTGATGGAGTCCTTCACCCGGTCGAGCAGACCGGACTTCTTGGCCGACTGGCCGCCGTAGACGACCATGACACGGCTGCCGCCAAACTTTTTGACATAACGGCCGGCCTCGTTTTCGCGGTCACGGCCGAAGACAAATTACGTGGGGCTGTAAAAATCAAAATTATTCATACGCGGCTCCTCTGTTCAGGACCGGGGGGATCAGTACCCGGTCTTGCCGCTGGCGGGCTGTCCGTAGGATTTGAAGCCCTCGAAGACCTCGTCCATCTCCGCCTTGCCGAGAACGTTGGGCTTGCCGATGCACAGGGCGCGGTACTGAAGCTCGGCGATGTACTCGAGGTTCTTCGCAAGGCCGAAGGCGCTCTTCAGGTTCTTGCCGCAGACCACGATGCCGTGGTTTGCCAGCAGCACCGCGTCGCCGGTGCCGCAGGTCTTGACCGCATCCTGGGCCAGCTCCGGCGTACCGAAGGTGTGGTAGGGGGCGCAGGGAATCTCGTAGCAGTTGGCGTCGGCCAGCACATAGTGCACCGCCTGGATCGGCATGCCGAGTACGGCGAAGGTGGTGCAGAAGCGCTGATGGGTGTGGACGATGGCGCGGCAGTTCGGCTTGTTCTTATAGAACTCCGTGTGCATATCCCACTCGCTCGAGGGCTTGCGCTTGCCGTCCACCACGTGAGACTCCAGGTCCATGACGACGATGTCTTCCGGTGTGGTCTCCATGTAGCCGATTCCGGAGGGCTTGATGGCCATCAGGCCGAGCTCGGGGTTGTAGATGCTCTGGTTGCCGCTGGTGCCGGGGCAGAGGCCGGATGTGCTCATCTGCTTGCCGATTTCAACGATCAGTTCGCGTTCTTCTTGCATTAACATGTTCTGTTTCCACCAATACAATATATTGTTCAGTTGTTGCTGACAGGTGGGTTGAGCAGCAGGCGCTCTTCGCGCCAGCGCTCGTGGTAGCGGCGGATGAGATCGCCGCCGCCCGGGGTATAGCGCAGGACATAATCCTCCGCGGCGGGGGTGTCCGTATGACAGGCGTGGTTGCACAGCACCGTCAGACCGTAGAGGGTGGCCTGCTCAAAGCCGGGAAGGAGCCGCAGTTCCAGACCGGAGAGATCGGCGATCATCTGGCAGAGGGTCCCGGACCGGAGTCCCCCGCCGCAGCCGAAGACATAGTCTCTCTGATGGCCGCTGAGTTCAATGAGCCGCCGCAGCTGCTCATAGGTGGAGCAGGCGATGTCGGCAAGCGCCGCCCAGAGCAGGTCGACCCTTGTCATGCTGTCCGGCCAGGGCGAGGGGAGAAAGAATCCGCCGTGGCGCAGAGAGCGGCGCTCGTAAAAGAGCAGGGAGCTGAAGGAGGCCGTGGCAAGAAAGGTCTGCTTGCGGCGGTACTCCTGCTCCAGCTGGTCATAGCTGAGGTCCGGAGCCAGAACGTCCTTGATGCGCTGATAATTCAGTCCCGTAACACCGGGGTTCATCTCAATCAGATAGCCCTGTGCGCCGAGGTTTGCATCCACCCAGACGCGCTGCTGCTCGTCATAGAATTTGTGATCCGTCAGCGCGGTAACCGGGGTGGTGGTGCCGGAGACAATGGCGATGTCCCCGGGCATGATTCCGGTCTGCAGCAGGCCGCACTGGGTGTCGGCCCCGCCGGCGACAAAGCAGGCATCCGCTCTCATGCCGAGATCTTCCGCCAGATCCGGAAGGATGGGCCCGACAGACTCCCCTGCCATTTTGAGGGGCGGGAGGAAGGCACGGTCGATGCCGTAGGTCTCACAGAGGAAATCGGACCAGGAGCCCTTTTCCAGGTCATAGAGCTGGGTTTCACAGGCCTGGGAAGGCTCAAAACAGGCGATGCCCGTAAAGATCCAGGCGATGAAGCCGCTGAGGCTCAAAACGGTGTGAATCTTTCCGTAGAGTTCCGGACGCCGTTTGCGCAGGCCAAGGAGCTTCGCCGCGGGGAAATCCTCCGTGACCCACTTTCCGGAGCGCCGATAGATCAGATCCTGCTGACCGATGTCCCCCATGAATTCCCGGCCGCGGTTGTCGATATTCGGCAGACCGTAGAAGGGCTTTCCCGCGGCGTCCAGGAGGACAATGCTCTGTCTTGCCCCAGCGGCGGAGACGCAGCGAATCTGGATGTCCGGATGCTCTGCATGAAGATCCAGACAGAGACGGAGAATCTCGGACTGCCACTCCTGGGGCAGGAAAAACTGGGCATCCGGATAGGCCTCGTCCCGGTAATAGCGGTTCAGAAAACTGCGCATGGAGAGAATGCTACCACTGATGTCTACAAGAGCGGCATGAGTACTACTGATTCCGAGGTCGATGAGGAGAACGTAGTCCATGGTTCAGCATACGAGTATGGTGTCATTGTCGTTCCAGGGGTCATACAGAACCTCGTCAAACAGCTCCTTGAGCTCGGCGAGACGGTTTTCGGGACACGGGGCGCGGACATAGACTTTCATGGCAGTACTCCTTTATCAATTATTTTAAAAATTTTAAATAACAGACCGAATAGAAGGGATCATGAAACGGAAAGAAAACAGGCTTCATGCAGGGGATCAGTAAAAGGCCCGGACCACGGTATCAAAATAGCGGTCCAGCAGATAGGGAACAAAAATTCCCTTGTCCGTCACGGCGCCGGAGATCAGGTGCGGAGGCACAATGTCAAAGGAGGGGTAGATCGCTTTGACCTGGGGCAGGCAGTTCGGAATGCCCCGGTAGCGCAGCACCTGCTCGGGATCCCGCATCTCGATGACGATGTCGTCCTTTGTGTGCTTGTCGCGGTCGGGGATGCCGGTGACGTAGTAGGGGATGCCAAAGTATTTGGCCAGAATCGCGATCTGGAAGGTGCCGATCTTGTTGGCGATGTGGCCGTCACGGGCGATGGTGTCGGCCGCGGAGGTGAACAGGTCGATGCCCTCGTGCTGCATGGCCCAGGCGATCATGTTGTCGGTCAGCACCGTGGTTTCAAAACCCATCTCCGCAAAGCAGCTGGAGGTGAGCCGGGCGCCCTGCAGATAGGGGCGGGTCTCGGCGCAGTAGACGCGAAAGTCCTTTCCCTGCTCCCGGGCGGCGCGGATGACCGTGCCGATGATGGTCTCGCCGAAGCACTGGGTCAGGATACTGCCCCCCTGCGGGATCAGGCCGGCGAGATAGTCTCCAACAATCTGCATGGTGCCGTAGCGGCGGTTCAGAGATTCGACCGTCGAGGCCACAATGGCGTCGATGGGATTCTCCCCCGCTTCCAGCGCGGCCTCCGCCAGATCCGCCGCCCGGTAGGTGATCTGACCGTAGCGATTGGCGGTCGTGGGACGGGCGTGGGCCAGATCAAAGGCGGCCTGCCGGAGGAAGGAAATCTGTTTCTCCTTCCCCTCTCCGCGCACCTGCCAGGCGGCCAGAGCCATACCCATTCCGACGGCGGTGTAGGGGCCGGCGCTCTGGGTCACCATGTCGGCGATGGCCTGCGCCACCTCCTGATAGCTCTCGCATTCGACAAAGCGGACCTCCGTCGGATAGACCCGCCGGTCCAGAATCCGGACCTTGCCGGCTTCGTACCAAGCGACGTTTTCATAGCGGAGCAGGAAGGGCATGTTCTGATCTCTGCGTTCCATGATCTTCGTTCCTTTCTCAGCTCAGGATCAAACGGAACAACGCCGTGATCTCCCGGCCCGTGCGGAGTTGCCGCCGCTGTTCGATGAGGGCGATGCCGAGCTTAATGAGGGCACGCTCCATGGGAATCTTCAGAGTGGGATCGGTAACGGAATCGAGCTCCATGACCTTGGAGTCGCCTACGGTACGGCGGATGATCTCCGTCCCGGCGTAGCCGGCGGAATCGGCCATGACCCCGTCAAGCCAGCTCTGACGGAAGGCTGGGACGCGATAGAGCGGGAGCGTCACCAGCTCGTCATAGCGCCGGGAGATTTTTTCCCGCGTCAGGTCGAAGACCTCCTCGATGCAGGCGGCAAGCTGATCACAGAAAGGCTGCTTTTCCGGCGCGGTAAAGGCCTTGTTGGCCCAGGCGAAGAAGAGATTTCCGATGACGTTTCCGATGTCATAGCCCATCGGACCGTAAAAGGCAAACTCGGGGTCCAGAACCTTGAGATCATGCTCGTTGAGAAAAATGGATCCGGAATGCAGGTCTCCGTGCAACAGGGCCTGGGCATTGTTCATGAAACCCAGGCGGAGCCCGGCAACCTCTGCGTGCAGCACCTCGTCGGAATAGAGAAAGGTCCTGACAAAAGTCTCATTCCCATTCGTAAGGATATTACGGCCCTTGTAGTCGTAATAAGGCTCTGTCAGAACCAGATCTTCGGTGATTTTGCAGAGTTCCGGATTTGTATAGAAGCGAACCCGGCGCTTTTTCTCTTCCGCGTCCATGACGAGATCCGTGGTGGGCAGAAGGGTGTCCGTCAGAAAAGAAGAGATCCTATCACTCAGATGCGGATAAAACCGCTCCGCCATCAGCTCCCGGCGGAGATTTCGGCAGGCCGAGACATCCTCCATGGAGGTGGCGGCCATGGTCTCGTCATAGAAATAAACCTCGGGAACCAGGCCGGGGGCAAGCTCCCCCTCCAGCTTCAGGACGGCAGCTTCAATCTTATTGCGGTAGAGGTCCAGCGGACGGCCGGAGGAACGGAGCAGACGATCCGCCTGCTTGACAATCACGGAACGGCCGTCACGCAGGGATCGGACCTGAAAGACATAGTTGATGTTGCCGTCGCCGATTTCGCGGCATTCGGTCTCCTCGTCCGCGTCAAAGCGGTGAAGCACCTCCACGGCATAGCGCCGGACATCGTCCGTATTCATGAGAAAGAAGGAATCGAAGGTACGCATGAAATCCTCCTGTCAGGCTGGAAGCAGCCGAAGCATAGGCAGAACAATCCTACCCATCTGAAACTTTACACCACAAACGGTCAAAAGTCAACACTAAGCCAAAGAAACAGACAAAAATCTGACCGGAAAAAGAATGATTTGACGTTTTGCCGTTCAATATATATAATAGAACTCAGAAAAACCTGCAGGGAAATCGACAAATAGAACAAACGTGCGCAAAGCCGTTACGACGACAAGGGAGCAGACCTTATGTTAAAAATTGAAAGGCAAAACCTGATCGATCAGGAGCTTCGGAAAGCCGGCTATGTTCTGGTGCCGGGGCTGAGCGAGATGCTCTGCTGCAGCGAGGAAACCGTGCGGCGTGATCTCCGGGAGATGGAGATGGCCGGGAAGCTGGTCCGGACCCACGGCGGCGCCTATCTGGTGGAAAAGTATGACAAGGGCTACCCCATCGAGCTGCGCAAGTCCTACCTGCTGCATACGAAGGAACGCATGGCGGCGGCGGCCGTCTCCGTCATCCAGGAAAAC
This sequence comes from Oscillospiraceae bacterium, assembly GCA_017458335.1. GTDB lineage: Bacteria > Bacillota > Clostridia > Oscillospirales > Oscillospiraceae > Limivicinus. Next base: position 25,645 of record JAFTFT010000029.1, on the reverse strand, counting down.
GACATGGTGATGTTGGATTCCTCTACCACCTGCCTCACCATTGCCGAGGCGATTCTGGCCCTGGACCTGACGGTAACGCTCATTACCAATTCCCTCGCCATCTGCAATCTCTTTGCAGACCGCAATTCCAATGTCAATCTGGTAGGAATCGGCGGCGTCTTCCGCCGCAGGACGTCTTCCTTCGCTGACCCGAACACCGTGGAGGCGCTGCATCATTTTTATGCCGACAAGGTGTTTATCAGCTGCCCGAAGCTCAGCGCGGAGCAGGGCCTCTCCGACAACCACATCAGCGAAGCCAATGTCCGCCGGCAGATGCTCAAAAGCGCAAAGATGAAGATCCTGGTGGTGGATCACACCAAGTTTGAAGGGACAGCCAATCATCTGTTCGAAGGACTGGAGAACGTCGACCTGGTCATCACCGACCAACGCGTGCCGGAGAGCTTTGAGGCCTTTGCCGCAAGGCGCCAGATCCAGATCCAGATCACGCCGGACTGAAGCACGCAAAGCGACAGAGCTTTGCATCGACGGACATGAACGCCGATGAGTCGCTGGAACTGGTGGATTTCGTGCGGCAGATCCGCGATCACTTCAAGATCACCATCCTGATGATCGAGCACCATATGGACGTCGTCACCAATCTCTGCGACTACTGCACGGTGCTGAAATTCGGAAAAACCCTCGCCGTCGGCACCCCGGCCGAGGTCAAGAGCAATCCGGACGTCATCCGCGCCTATCTGGGAGGGAATGAATAATGGCCACACTGTTAAAGATTGAAAATCTGAAGGCGGCATATGGCGGCATTCACGCCCTCCGCGGCGTCTCTCTGGAAGTGGAAGAGGGCGAGATTGTCTCCGTCCTGGGCGCCAACGGCGCAGGAAAATCCACCCTGCTCAAGTGCATCTCGGCGGTTATGAAGCGCACCGACGGCACCATCGAGTTTGACGGCAAGCCCATCTCCAACAAGCCCTATGAGATCGTGGAAGCCGGCCTGGTTCAGGTTCCGGAGGCCCGGCAGATCTTCGCCAAGCTCACCGTGGAGGAGAACCTGCGTGTCGGCGCGGGCAACCGCAAGGACCCCGACGGCGTCAAAAAGGACTTTGAGCGCGTGTACGCGATGTTCCCCCGCCTGAAGGAGCGCGAGCGTCAGTACGGCGGCCTGCTCTCCGGCGGTGAACTGCAGATGCTGGCCATCGCCCGCGGCATCATGGCCCGCCCCAAGCTCATGATGTTTGACGAGCCGTCCCTGGGCCTTGCCCCCGTGATCGTGTCGCAGATGTTCGAGGTTATCAAGGAACTCAACCAGGAGGGGATCTCCATCCTGCTGATTGAGCAGAACGCCAACAAGGCCCTGCAGATTTCCGACCACGCCTACATCCTGCAAACCGGCCTGGTGGTGCGCTACGGCACCGGCAAGGAGCTGCTGGCGGACGACACCCTCAGCGCCGCCTACCTCGGCGAATAAACCGAAAGCGCAGACCGGCCTCTCATAGAAACACCAGAAAAAGCCCCGGGCATTCAGGAAGTCCCGTTTTGCCCGGGGCTTACGCATTTTGCGTTCCTGCGTCTTGACATCCTGTGAGATGCCACTCTATAATGAGATTGTGACTTTCGAGAAAGGGTGAAGAAGAATATGAACGAAGAGTGCCTGATCTGCGGAGCGCCGCTGGAGTATCTGCAGGAAGAGACCCTGATGGAATGCTTCTTCTGCCACAAGAAGGTCCGTTCCCTGACGTGCTGTGTCAAGGGCCACTATGTCTGTGACGAGTGCCACTCGGCCGGAATGGACGCGATGGTCTCGGTCTGCCTGAAGGAAACATCGAAGGATCCCGTTGACATCATGGAAAAGCTCATGTCGCAGACGTTCTGCCACATGCACGGGCCGGAACACCATACCATGGTCGGCGCGGCTCTGCTCACCGCGTACCGGAACGCCGGCGGCGAAGTGGATCTGGAAAAGCGGCTGATGGCCATGCTGCAGCGCGGAAAGCAGATTCCGGGCGGAGTGTGCGGCTTCTGGGGTGCCTGCGGCGCGGGGATCAGCACGGGAATCTTTGTCTCCCTGGTCACAGGGGCTTCCCCGCTTGCGACGGAGGCCTGGGGCCTCAGCAACCTCATGACCTCCAAAGCCCTCGGCGCCATCGGCGAAATCGGAGGGCCGCGCTGCTGCAAGCGGGATTCCTACCTCGCCATCCTCAGCGCCGTGGACTTTGTCAGAGATCATTTCGGTGTGGAGATGGAAACGCACGAGGTCATCTGCAGCCGCTGCGGCGAGAACAACCAGTGCATCGCAAAGCGCTGTCCCTTCCATCCGGTCAATCACCGGATGAAGGAAGCGCAAGAGGACTGAAAAACACCTCAGAAACAGAAAGGAGTTTCCGATGCGGATCTACGCCATTGATGACGAACCGAAGATGCTCAGGATGCTCCACGACGCGATTGCCGAGGCGGAGCCGTCAGCGGAGATTCTGGACTTTTCCCGTGCGCCCGAAGTCATGGAGGCACTGTCTGATCCGGGGAAAAAACCGGATGTCGTTTTTTCGGATATTGATCTGCCGGGAATAAGCGGACTGACGCTCGTTGTGAAAATCAAGGCGGCTGCACCGCAGGCAAGGCTTGTATTCGTGACAGGCTTTGATCAGTATGCGCTGGAGGCCTATCGGATTCATGCGCACGGATATCTTCTGAAGCCGGTGGATACGGCGGCAATTCGGGAAGAGCTGGACCAGATGCCCGAGGAGTCCATGCCTGGAAGCTCCAGGCTGTATGCACGCTGTTTCGGACCTTTCGAGGTGTTCTCACAGGGCAGACCGCTTCTGTTTCAGCGGCGCAAGACCAAGGAGCTGCTCGCGTTTCTGATTGACCGACGGGGCGCGACCTGCAGCGCCGAAGAGATCGGCGCGGTTCTTTGGGAGGATGAGGCCGATCTCAGAAAAACAAAGCATCAGCTGCGGAATCTGGTCAGCGATCTGCGCCAGACGCTGGAAAAAATCGGCATGGAGGATCTGCTGATCCGGAAGAGCGGAATCCTGGCCATTCATGCCGAACAGCTGGAATGTGACTTTTATCAGATGCTCCGCGGCGATCCGAAGGCCATCAACGCCTACCGCGGCGAGTATATGACGCAGTACAGCTGGGCGGAACTGACCGCCGGGAACCTGTGGTTTCAGGAGCAGGCATAAAATGAATCAAAGAACGGACACCGGGAGAGAATGCGGGCTTCGGCTATGCGACCTCTCCCGGTGTTTCTGTACCCGGTAAAGATGGGGCTGCGCAGGGTTCAACAGGAATGCTGTGACATTCTTGTGCGCCGACGGGACTATAATCAAGAATCAACGAAACAGAGAAGAAAAGAGAAAGAAGCATGATCGATTACATCAATTTCTGTATTGGTACGGCAGCCCTGACGATCAGCACGCTCGGGCTGCTTCAGGTGCTGATCAGCCGGCACTTTGAAAAAACGGTAAAGGCTTTCTTTATTCTGTTTTTCAGCATGATGGTAGGGGGTGCTTTTTTCAGTGTGACCGATCAGTATCTGAGCATGTATCGGGGGCCGATCTATGCACGGCTGGCCCGAATTACCCTGTTTTGGGAATCTCTGCTGCCTGCGGTGATCATACTCCTGCTTACGGCGTTTCTGCTGTATTCCTGCGGAGAGCCGGACTGGAGGCGGAGCAGAGTCTTTCACGTGACTGCGGTGATAGGAGCCGTATACTGCGGGCTGCTGATCTACACCCAGTTCTCAACCCAGATCTACAGCATCGATGAAAACAACATTTATCAGCGCGGCCCCTATTATCCGCTGCTCCTTGTGCCTGCGATTTTCATTATGGTGGTCAATGTCATCGTGCTCTGGAAAAGAAGGAGCAGTCTGTCACGGAAACAGAGGATTGCGTTCTGGGTCTATACGGTGGTCCCGACGGTTTCCATGCTGATTCAGATGAGATTCTACGGCATCTATACCATCCTGCTCGGTTCCTCAATCGCGGTGTTTTTCATGTTCATTATGATCTCGATGGACCAGACGGAGCACTATTATCGGCAGCTTCAGGAGAATTCCCGGATGCGGACAGAGGTCCTGCTCAGCCAGATTCATCCGCACTTTCTGTATAACACCTTGGGCGCGATCCAGAGCCTCTGCAAAACGGATCCGCCCGTCGCGGAAAAAGCCGTGGCCAAATTCTCCCGCTATCTGCGCGGAAACATGAACGCGCTCAATCAGGAAGAGCCGATTCCCTTCACGCAGGAGCTGGCACATACCCGATTATATCTGGAGCTGGAGCAGCTGCGGTATGAGGATGCGCTGCAGGTCTGCTATGACCTCGGTTGTACGGAGTTTCAGATTCCGACCCTGACGCTGCAGCCGCTGGCGGAAAACGCGGTACGGCACGGCGTGCGGGGAAAGCTCAGCGGCCGGGGAACGGTGACAATCTCTACCAGGGAATTTCCGGGGTGTTACAAAATCGTGGTCACAGATGATGGCCCGGGGCTTGATCCGCAGCAGGAACACAGCGACGGAAAGACGCATATCGGCTTAGAGAATGTGAAAGAGCGGCTGCGGTTCACGGTAAACGGGCAGCTGGACATAGACTCGGTACCCGGGAAAGGGACGAGCGCAACGATTACACTTCCGAAGAAAAGCACATGAACGGAGGTTTTCGGAAGCAGGACCCATACAGTTGAGAGGATATTATCCGGGAAAGACAGAGAGGAGGAAGGCGCAGAATGCCGGCAGAAAAACAGAAAGGCTTATCGGTATGTATGCTTGGGACCTTCTGTGTGTACTGGGACGGAAAGCCGATTATCGGTCTCTTTCGCTCCGGCATGACCCAGCCCGCTGCCGCGCTGCAGATGATCCTCCATTACCGCCAAAGCGGCGTATCAAAATCTCAGCTGATCGACTATCTGTTTGAGGACAGAGACGTTCAGAACGCCACCCATTCCCTGCATGTTCAGCTGCATAACCTGCGAAGAATGCTTCGGCAGGCCGGCCTTCCGGATACGAATTATTTTCGAAGGGAAAATGACACCTATTTCTGGACGACGGAAATTCCCGTTCGGGAAGATGCGGAAGCATTTGAGAGGATCTGTGACGATGTTCGAAAAGCGGGCTCCGGACAGGAGGAGCTTCGTCTCTGCCTGCAGGCCTGCCAGGTTTACGGCGGCGACTTCTTCGGCGTTCGGACGAATAACGGCTGGGCCGCACGGGAGGCCAGACGCTACGAGCAGCTTTTTATCGATTGTACCGAACGCGCCGCCGGACGCCTGCGGGAGAATCGAAACTATACAGAGCTGGAACAGCTTGGACAGCATGCTTCCCGCGTACAGCCGTTCTTTGACTGGGAACGGCTGACCATGGAGGCGCTGATCGAACAGGGGCGGTATGCGGAAGCAAAGAAGCTGTATATGATTACGGCGCAGCACTACCGCACGGATATGGACTTACCCGTCGGAAGACAGATGACCGAGCTGTACCAGAAGCTTCCGATCCCGAATGCAGCCGCCGCTTCCGATCCCGGGCGCCTGTGGAAGCAGATGACCGAGGAAGAAAAAGAAGGCGGAGCTTATCTTTGCAGCACCCCTGTTTTTGAGGGAATCTGCCGCATGGAAAAACGCCGCATAAACCGCCGGGAGCATCCGTCCTTCCTGCTCTATGTAGCGCTGAATCCTTCGCCCGGCCAACTCCCGGAGACGGAGAACGGTCCGCAGGATTCAATTCTTCTGCGGGATGCCCTGGTGCAGGCCGCCCGCCCGGTCGATGCCCTGACGGAAATCAGCAGGGGCCGGTTTCTGGTCCTCCTGGCGGATGCCGGCGAGGAAGAGTGTGTGTCGGTTTTCCGGCAAGCCTCCTGTCTGTACAGAGAAAACGGAGGACAGGCGGAGCTTACACAAAAAATATATGCCCTCATATAACATTATAAAAGGAGGCATTGCCATGACTTCTTATCCGGAGCTCCCGGCGGATGCCCTACAGCAGCTTCCGCCTCACGCGGAAAAGGTGCAGCTGCGGCTGGAAAAAGCCCTTGCCCGCCTGAAGCGAAAGATCGTTGTCCTGGACGACGATCCCACCGGCGTCCAGACCGTGCACGATGTCTATGTCTATACCTGCTGGGACCGGGAGACCATCCGGGATGCCTTCCGGGCGCCGGGGCAGATGTTTTTCCTCCTCACCAATTCCCGCGGACTCACCGCGCCGGAGAGCCGGGCCCAGCACCGCGAGATCGCAGAAAACCTGGCGGCGGTCGCGGCGGAGACGGGGACCGACTTCATCCTGCTGAGCCGGGGGGACTCGACGCTGCGCGGCCACTGGCCCATGGAGACGGAAGTGCTTCGGGAGACACTGGAGCGGGAGAGCCCGAAGCGCTTTGACGGCGAGGTCATCTATCCGTTCTTTCCGGAAGGCGGGCGCTATACCCTCAACGGCGTCCACTATGTCCTGCAGGGCGAGCAGCTGGTCCCGGCCGGACAGACCGAGTTTGCGAAGGATAAAAGCTTCGGCTATACGGCTTCCTCTCTGTCCGAATGGTGCGAGGAAAAATCCGGCGGCCGTTTTCCCGCCGCCTCCTGCTTCCGTATCTCCCTGGAAGAACTCCGTGCCGGAGACGTAGACGGGATCGCCGCAAAACTGAAAGCGGTCACCGGCTTTCGAAAGATCACGGTGGACAGCGCGGACTACGAGGACGTCGCGGTATTTACCGCGGCCCTCTGCGAAGCCGTCGCAGACGGGAAGGAATTCCTCTTTCGCAGTGCCGCGGCCCTGCCGAAAGTGCTGGGCGGCGTAAAAGACCGTCCCCTGCTTGCCCGGGAAGAGCTGGTGGACCGTGACAACCGGAACGGGGGCATTATTCTCGTCGGTTCTCATGTGAATAAGACGACCCGCCAGCTGGAAGCGCTGCGTGACAGCAAGCTGCCGATTGAGATGATCGAATTTAACCAGCATCGCGTGCTGGAGGAAAACGGCCTCAAAGACGAGGTCGCCCGCGTGCTCCGGCGGGTGGAAGAGCTATTGCCGGCAGGGAAGTCGGTCGCGGTTTTCACACGCCGGGAGCGCCTGGACCTCCCCACGGCAGACAAGGACCGCCAGCTCAAGATCTCCACGGAGATTTCCGACGCGCTGACCGGCGTGATCAGGAGGCTCCCGGTCCGCCCCTCCTTCATCGTGGCCAAGGGCGGCATCACCTCCAGCGATGTGGGCGTCAAAGCGCTTCGGGTCCGGAAGGCTTTGGTCAAAGGCCAGATCCGCCCGGGTATCCCCGTCTGGCAGACCGGGGAGGAGAGCACCTTTCCCGGCCTCCCCTACGTGATTTTCCCCGGCAACGTCGGCGCGGAAGACGACCTGTACCGCATCGCCGAGACCCTGATCGGTGAATAAGAAAACAGAAGTAACCGGATGAAAGAAGCAAGGACTGCGCCAATGGGGAGCGCAGTCCTTGTGCTTATCTGAGAACAGGTGAACAGCCGGATCTGCGGGGAAATCATCTGGGATAAGAGAACAAAATTCTTCAGAAACAATTCAGCATGAGCGAGTATGATAAGCGAAGAGCAGGAGGGGATGGATATGCGCATTCTGATTATCGAAGATGAAAAACTGCTGGCCGATTCTCTGGCCTGCCTGCTGCGCAGAAAAGGCTTTGAGACAGAAGTTGTCTACGACGGGGAGAGCGGCGCGCAATATGCGGAGCTCGGAATCTATGATCTGATGATTCTGGATGTGCTGATGCCGGGGCTGGACGGATATGCACTGACCAGAAGAATCCGGGCGAAACGCTGCAGTACGCCGATCCTGATGCTCACGGCAAAATCGGAGACTGAGGACAGAATTGAAGGACTCAATGCCGGCGCGGACTACTATCTGACGAAGCCCTTTGACTCCAGAGAGCTGCTGGCCTGTATCAACGCGCTGCTGCGCCGTCAGGGCAGCGAAGTGGATGAGCTTTGCTATGGCAATACCCGTCTGGATCTCTCTACCTGCCTGCTGATCTGCGAAGAGAAACGGATCCGGCTCTCGGCGAGGGAATTCGACGTCATGCGCTTTCTGCTCCAGTCGAAGGACCAGATTCTGCCGAAAGAAGTGATCCTCTCCCGGGTCTGGGGGCTGGAGTCCAACGCGGTGGACAATCATGTGGAGGTATACGTCGGCTTCCTGCGGAAAAAGCTGAAAAGCATCGGCTCCAACCTGCGGATCGAAGCCATCCGCCGGCTGGGATATCACCTGGAGGTCGATGAAGCGTGATCCGCCGGCTGCGTCTGAAATTCGTCTGCATCAACATGCTGATCGTCCTGACGCTGCTGGCGGTGGAAAACAGCGGAGAAGAACTGAGCAAAGAAGATCTGAAGAATGTTTTCCGGCGCTTCTACCGGCTGGACAGAGCACGGAGCATGAACCACAGTTACGGACTCGGCCTCGCCATTGCAAAGCAGATTGTCGAAAGTCACAGAGGAAAAATCTGGGCAGAGAGCCGGGACGGGATCAACCGCTTCTGCGTTCAGCTGCACTGTGAGTGAATCAAAAAAGCAGCACCGGGTTCTTATCTGAAAACCCGATGCTGCTTCTTTACACAGCGATATTTCTTACAGTCGGTTACTGTTTCTGGAAGAAGGTGTTGTCGGCGGAAGCGTCGGAGCGGAACTCCGTCCAGTAGACGCCGTAAAGGCCGCTGTCGATATAGGCCAGGGTTCCGGATCCGTTGCGGAAAACGACCTGGGAGGTGTTGTTTGACATGTCGTAATAGGTCATGACCGCGTCATTATAAGAGAGGATGCCGGTATCGCTGAAGGTTCCGCTGAAGTCCCATTCCGCATAGGCATAGGCGCTGCCAGACCATCTCACATGGACTTTGTAGAGGGCGGGAGAGCCGGTGATGTCCATCACCCCGCGCCCGGCGACGCTCTCGACGTAGCTCCCGGTGTAGCCCGAAGAGGTATTCTGTGCCACAATGAGGGTGCCGGAGGGCTGGGACTGGGCCGAGGTCGTGTTCTGAGGGGCGGGGGCGCCGGAGACCGTGATCATCGCAGCGTCGGTGTTGACGGAGCCGGCGTTGTTCCGGAACGCGCAGTAGACCTTCCAGCCGTTTAAGTCGTTGGGGATGTTCTGCAGCTGCAGGGTGCTCTGATCTCCGCCGATGATCTTCAGGCCCTGGAAGACGGCCGCGGCGTCGCTGTAGGAGAGGTCGCGGGTGCCGTCGGGACTCACAAAGTGCCAGACGGCCCAGATGGCGTTCTGATGCTTGGCCACAAACCAGGCGCTGCCGCCGGCGTTCACGGTCTCACCGGTGGGGCTCTTGGTGACCTTCGGGAGGCCTGCGGTATTGGCGGCCGTCGTGGTGCCCGCGGCGTTGCCGGTGCCGCCGGTCACGGTGATGGAGGCCTTATCGGTATTGACGGAGCCGTAGTTGTTGCTGAAGCGGCAGTAGACCTTCCAGCCGTTGAGCGCCTCGGGAATGTTCTCGAGGGTCATGTCCTTGGCATAGCCGTTGACGATCTTCATCGTCGGGAATTCTTTCTCCGCGACGGTGTAGTCGATGTCGCGGCTGTTGTCCGGGCTCACAAAGTGCCACTCCGCCCAGTTGGCGTTTTCATATCTCGTGACAAACTGGCACTTGCCTCCGACCGGAACTGTCTCACCGGTGGGGCTCTTGGTGACGCGCGGCAGGTTGGACGCCGTCTGTGCCGGCGTCGGAACCGGGGTTGCGACCGGCGTCGGAGCAGGCGTCGGGGTGGGGGTCGGAGTCGGCACCGGTGTGGGGGCCGGCGTCGCCGTCGGCATCGGGGTCGAAACCGGGGTTGCCGCGGGCACCGGGGTCGAAACCGGCGCCTGGGTCTGGACAGGCGTCGGAATCACGGCCTGGGTCGGAGCGGCGGTCTGTGTGACTGTGACGGCCGCGCCGGGGGCGTTTCGCCGGAACAGGGTGCAGCCGCTCAGCACGGCGGCCAGCAGAGCGAGCGTCAGAAACAGACTGAAAATCCGTACAGTTTTTTTCACATTATCCTCCTGATTGTTCTTCCGTGCCCCGCCGGTCCTTTTTCGGCGGGGAGCGGAAACGTTCTTTATGGTGATCTGCTTATGATCTGTATGATACGCATTATAACACCAAAAGCCGCACCCTTCCATGAATAATTCTTAATTCTTACTCTTTTCCTGTTCTCCGCCCTGAAGCAGCCGGAAGATCTCCTTCCCGACGCCGGCGTCGTTGTTGTTTTCAACGATCACATCGGCGGCCTCCCTGACGGAGGGGACTGCGTTCTGCATCGCGCAGCCCCGGCCGGCCGCCCGGAGCATATCCGCGTCATTCAGCCCGTCTCCGAAGGCGACGCTCTCGGAAACATCCACACCCAGCTGCTCACACAGCGCACGCAGGGCATTCCCCTTTCCGGCGCGGACGCTGTTGATCTCAATGTTGTTGCGCAGGGAGGAAGAGGCGATCAGCTCCGGAAACCGCTGCGGCACCAGCTCCAGCTGCCGGGCACGTTCGTCCATGTGCTCCTGCCGGAAATACATCTGGAGCTTTTCCAAGGGAACCTGGTCCTCCAGAATCTTCTGTTTCAGGTCCGGAACCGGACGTCGCAGACTCTTGACCAGCTTCAGGATATGCGGTTCGGTCTCAAAGAATTCCGGCGCCCTGTCGTACATCCACGCGGTCATATAGCCGCAGTCTCCCCGGTAGCAGTCGTAGAGCACCGGCAGCGTGTCCATATACGCGCAGAGCCGGACCGCAAGCTCCGGATCGATCCGGGCCTGATAGAGAGCCCGCTGTTCCTGCAGGTCGTAGACCAGCGCGCCGTTTGCGAAGATAAAGTAGCGAAACAGACCCGGCTCCAGCAGCTCTTCCGGCAGCGCCTTCAGGATCCGTCCCGTGGCAGGGACCAGGAAGATGCCCCGCTCATATGCCGCCTGCAGAGCGGAGAGATTCTCCGGCGGAAGGTGCTTGTCGTCGTCCAGAAGGGTTCCGTCCAGGTCAAAGGCGATCAGTTTTACAGGCATGGTTTCGTACCTCGCGTTGTGTATACATGTATATTTAAATATTGTCACACATTTACTCTTGCATTCTGATAAAATTTGTTGTATTATCATATCGTACAAATCTAAATTTCGCAAGATACAGGAGGAAACAAAGATGAAAAAATTGCTCGCAGTTTTGCTCGCGGTTGCCATGATCTGCGCCCTCGGCGTGACGGCGTTCGCGGATGACGCGGTTGCCCCGAAAGACGGCGGCAGCAAGGTTACCTTCACCACCGGCGGCGAAGCAGGCACCTATTACGGCTTCGGCAGCGTCCTGGCCCAGAAGGTCAGCGATGTGACCAGCACCAATGTCACGGCCATCACCTCCGGCGGCTCCGCGGCCAACATTGATGCCATTGACATCGGCGATGCGCAGCTGGGCTTCTCCCAGTCCGACGTTCTGGCCTATGCCTATGCCGGTGAGCGCACCTTTGAAGAGATCGGCGCCATCGACAGCTTCTCCATCGTGGCTCCTCTCTACATGGAGCAGGTCCAGATCGTCACCCTGAACCCGGACATCAAGACCGTTGCCGACCTGAAAGGCAAGGCCGTCTCCATCGGCGCCGCCGGTTCCGGTGTGTACTTCAACGCCATCGACGTTCTCGGCGCCTATGGCCTGACCGAAGACGACATCAAGCCCACCTACCAGTCCTTCGGTGACAGCGCCGAAGCGCTGCAGGACGGTCAGATCGACGCGGCCTTCGTCGTCGCCGGCGCTCCCACCACCGCCATCACCTCTCTCGCGGCCAGCAAGAGCGTGTACCTGGTCAGCCTGGATGACGAGCACATCGACGCCCTGATCGAGGCCTCCCCGTTCTACTCCAAGGCCGTGATTCCCGCCGACACCTACGGCATGCCTGAGGATGCCACCACCGTCGCGGTCAGCGCCGTGGTCATCGCCTCCAACGATGTGGCCGATGTCGACGTCTACAACTTCCTCTGCGGCGTCTATGAGAATCTTGACGACCTGGCCAAGGTCCATGACAAGGCCAATGAGCTGAGCCTGGAGTTCGCCTCCTCCTTCGTCGGTGTTCCCTACCATGCCGGTGCTGTCCAGTACTTTGCCGACAAGGGCATTGAGGTTCCCGCGGAGTAATCGCTTCGCTTTCCCGAATCTTTAGCGCTTTCTTAGCCTTTTTGATGCAGCGGCGCCGCTTATACGGCGCCCTGCTTTTCATTCCCGCGGATTTCGGATCCGCAGTTTCAATCCATCGGAGGAGATGAGCAAGTGGCAGAGAACAAACAAAACACCCGTCCGGAGGAGCTCGAAGTCGGCACCGCGAAAGATGTCGAAGAAATGATGAAGAAGTACGACCGGGAGTCCAATGTCCGCATCTGGACAGGGGTTCCCCGCAAGGTGGTGCGCTATCTCTGTGCGGCTTTTTCGGTCTATTGCATCTGGGTCACGCTATTCAGCACCATGATGCCGGAGGAGAAGCTGAATCTTTTCCTTGGGCTGATTCTCGTTCTGGGGTATCTGAACTATCCCATCAGCAAGAAGCATGTCCGCCCCAACTACATCCCCTGGTACGACATCGTCATTCTGCTTGCCGGGGCAATCCCCTTCTTTTACTGTGCGCTGAACGCCCATTCCATCATCAAGCTGGCGGCCCGCGTGACGCGGGATCCGAAGATGGTCGTGATGGCGGTGGTGGCAATCCTGGCCTATATGGAGCTCTGCCGCCGCTGCGTCGGCATCCCGATCCTCTGTGTGGTCAGCATCCTGCTGATCTATGCCTTCAGCAACGTCCGCTTCGGCAAGGTCATCTATGATCTGTTCTACACCACCACCGGAATCATGAGCACGCCCATCAACGTCTGTGCCAAGTACATCGTGGTGTTCATCATCTTCGGGGCCTTCCTGGAACGAACGGGAATCTCAAACTTCTTTATTAACCTGGCCAATTCCGTCGCCGGCGCATCCTCCGGGGGCCCGGCCAAGGTCGCGGTCATCTCTTCTGCGCTCTGCGGCATGGTGTCCGGCTCCTCGGTCGGCAACACCGTGACCACCGGTTCCGTGACGATTCCGATGATGAAGAAGACGGGCTACCGGCCGGAGTTTGCCGGCGCGGTGGAAGCCGCGGCCTCCACCGGCGGCCAGATCATGCCGCCCATCATGGGCGCGGCAGCCTTCCTGATGGCCGAGTACATGGGTATCCCCTACGGCCAGGTTGCGCTGAAGGCAATTCTCCCGGCGGTGCTGTATTTCACGGGTATCTACATCGCCGTCCATCTGGAGGCAAAAAAACTGGGCCTGAAGGGCATCCCGCGGAATGAACTGCCCCGCCTGCGTGAGCTGCTGCCCCGGGTATACCTGCTTCTGCCGCTGGTCGTGCTGGTTTGGCTGGTCGCAACGAACAAGCGCACCATGCAGTTTTCCGCGGCGGTCGCCATCCTGATCACCATTCTGGTCGGCCTCTTTAACAATCTGGTCACCAAGATGACGGGGAGCGGGGACACCAGCGACAACCTGACCGTCGCAAAGTTTATCGACGCGCTGGAAGCAGGCGCCAAGAGCTGCGTCACGGTGGCTGTTGCCTGCGCCATGGCAGGCCTTGTGGCGGGATCCATCACCTCCACGGGTCTTGCCTCCAAGCTCATCACCGCGGTGGTCACCATCTCCCGCGGCAACATCATGATTGCCCTGCTGCTGACGATGCTCTGCTGCATCGTGCTGGGCATGGGCGTCCCCACCACGGCCAACTACTGCATCATGGCCTCCACCTGCGCCCCAATCCTCATTACCATCGGCGTCCCGCAGGTCGCGGCACACTTCTTCGTGTTCTACTTCGGCATCGTCGCCGACATCACTCCGCCGGTGGCGCTGGCCGCCTACGCCGGCTCCGCCATTGCGAAGGCGCCGCCCATGAAGACCGCGTTCAACGCCTCGAAGCTTGCCATCGCCGCTTTCATCGTGCCCTATATCTTCGCACTGAACCCGGCAATGCTCTTCGTGGACACCACCGCCGTGCAGGTCGTCATGGTCATCATTACGTCCTTTGTGGGAATGTTCGGTGTGGCGGGAGCCCTCAACGGCTTCCTGTTCCGGCCGATGAATCCGCTGGTCCGAATCCTCTTCGCGGCAGGCGGCCTGCTGATGATGTATCCGGGGACCCTCACCGACGTCATCGGCATCGTGATCTTCGCCCTTGCCTTTGCCTGGCAGTATCTCGGATTCAAACGCGGCACCGGCGCCGCGGCGGCTTAATACAGACAAAAGAAAACAGCGCCGGTTTTTCGCGGAATACCGGGACAATATAGAAAACCATCCTCTGAGCAGGTCCTTTTCAGGAACCTCACGCGGAGGATGGTTTTCTTCTCAACTTGTGTTTTTTCGGCAGCTGTGGTAGTATGGACAGCGTAGATTAAAGAACAAAATCTGCCCGGTATTGTGAGGCGACAAGATGGCCGAATCCTGGAAAAAAAGAATAGCAGAGGGCTGGCGGGACAGCCGGAGCGATGCGGAAGAGCGGAAGCTCCTGCTGCTCTGCTTTGCCGCGGTCTTCGGCTTCGGTCTGGCGGCGCATGCCTACGGCTTCCTGCACGCGAGCTTTTCCCATGACATGCTCAACGCCCTGACAGCCGGGCCCCTGGAGACCTACTGGAAGATGCAGCTTGGCCGGCCCGGGATCGTGCTCTACCGGCGGATCTTCCGGGGCGTGATCGCGGCGCCCTGGCAGCTTGGCCTGCTGAGCCTTCTGTGGCTGAGTCTCTCCAGCTTTCTCACGGCGAAGCTGTTTCGCGTGAAGGGGTGGGGCTTCCCGGTGTTGCTGGCGGGGATCCTGACGGTCAACATCACCACCATCGCCATGACGGCGACCTATCTCTACGAGATGGACGCGGACCTCTTCGCGGCGCTGCTGGGCGTGTGCGCGGTGCTGCTCTGGGACCGTTACGGCCGGCCGGGCGCCCTGATGGGGGCGCTGCTTACGGCCTGCTGCATGGGGACTTATCAGAGCATGGTCTCCGTCCCGGTCACGCTGATGATGCTGCTTTGCATCGCCGCGCTGCTGCGGGGGGAACCCTTCGCAGAGGTGTTTCGGAAGGGTCTCCGGGCGATCGTGATGCTCGGCTGCGGCGCGCTGCTCTACTGGTTCGGTGTCCGACTCATGTGCGCCCTCAAAGGCATCAACCTTGCCATGGACGGCTACAACAGTGTGGAACAGGACGTCTCCCGCACGGTCTTCGGCAGAATCGGCCAGGTGTATCAGACCTGGAGCCGGGCGTTCTGGAATCCGGCACATGCACACGTTGAGCCGCCGGTGCTGGTGCTCAACATCCTGCTGGCTGTCCTTGGCCTGTGGGGGCTGATCAGGTGGCTGGCAAAGGGAAAAACCGGCGGAAAGGAAAAGCTTCTGCTCTGTGTTCTGCTCCTCCTGCTGCCTGTGGGAATGAACACGGCGCAGCTGAGCTTCTCCGGGGACGTACATGACCTGATGAAGTATTCCTTCTGGCTGTTCTACGTGCTTTGTCTTCTGCCCTGCTTCGCGGGAACATGGGAGAAGCCGTCCGGAACGATCCGGGGCATCGGGGCGGTCCTGGTACTGCTCCTGCTCTGTGCGAACATCCAGACGGCAAACATCGTTTACACCAAAAAGCAGCTGGAACAGGAGGCTGCAGAATCCCTGATGACAAGGGTGCTGATGCGGCTGGAGCAGCGGGAGGACTATGTGCCCGGAGAGACGCCGCTGGTCTTCGCGGGCGTGAGTGATCAGCTGCGGGAGAAGATCCCGGGTTTTGAGGCCTATTATGACATCACCGGCTGCGAGACGGCCTCCCCGATCGTCAAATCCACCGCGTCGTACAACTATAACATCTATGCGGCATATTTCCGCTACCTGCTGAACAATCCCGCCGCCATGGCGGATTGGGAACTGTGGAACCGGATGCAGGAGGATCCCCGCGTGGCGGAGCTTCCAACCTATCCGTCTGACGGATGTATGCAGATTCTGGACGGCGTCATGGTCGTCCGGATGGGAGAGGACAAAAATGACAAGGCCTGACAGAATGAAAAACGTCCCAAACCCTGTGCAAAAGCGCGGCCTGCTGATTCTGACGGTTTTTACCGTGCTGACCCTCTGCGGCTGCGCCGCGAAGGTCGAGCTCTCGAGCGGGACGGTCAAGGACAACCTCCAGAGCATCACCGCCGTGGTTACCCCGGAAGATCTGGAGAAACTGGACAGCTTCGAGCAGCTGGGTTCCGCGGACTTCACGGGAAGCAGCTGCTATTCGGAGCTCGCTGACTGGGCGGCACGGCATCCGCTGGTTGAGATTCGCTATACCGTTGCCTTTCCGAACGGAGCGGTCGCGGAAAACAATGCCCATGAACTGGACCTGACGGGGCTGAAGGATGCGGATCTGGAGGAAGCGCTGGAGAACCTGGCGTACCTGCCGCAGCTGAAGACGGTCAATCTCGGCAGCGACAGGGACGGACTCTCTCCTGCCGGCATGCTGCGTTTCCGGGAGACCTGGCCGGAGCTGGAGTTTGCCTATCACTGTCAGCTCCTGGGAAAAGACAGTACCCTGGACGAGACAAGGCTGGATCTGACCAATGTTCCGGAGAGCAAAATCCGGGCGAACCTGGATGCCATCGCGTGCATGAAGAATCTGAAAACCATTGAACTCGGAAGCGACGAAGAGAAAAACGCGCCGGGCTGGAAGCTGATCCGCGCCCTGCGGGAGGCTGCTCCGGATGCGAAGATTCGGTACCGGTTCACCCTCTACGACGTACCGCTGACCCTGGAGGATGAGGAGGTCGACCTCAGCTATCGCTACATTGCCGACGGCTGGCCGGAAGTCCTGGAGATCGCGGAGTGCATGCCGAATCTGAAAACCCTGCTGATGGACACCTGCGCCGTCGGAAACGAGGACATGGAGAAAATCCGCGACGCGCTCCCGGACACGGAAGTCATCTGGCGCATCAACTTCGGCGGCGCGTATACCGCCCGGACGAACGAAACCCGGATCCTGGCCTCCAGCCCCTCGGTAGGCGGGGCGCTCGGCAACAGCGATGTGGCGGTGTTCAAATACTTCACGAAGATGAAATACCTGGATATCGGCCACAATGAGCTGATCACGGACCTGTCTTTTGCCCGGTATATGCCGGACCTGGAGGTGCTGATCATCGCCATGAACCCGCTGGGTGATCTGAGTCCGCTGGCGGACTGCCCGAAGCTTGAGTATCTGGAACTGTTCTATTCCATGACGGACGACCTGTCTCCGCTCGCCGGACTCAAAAACCTGAAGCACCTGAATGTAGGGCACTGCCCGTATCTGAAAGATATCTCACCAATCTATGATCTCGAGCTGGAGCGCTTTTATCTCGGAACCTTTGCCTCCTGCCCGGTGCCGCCGGAACAGGTGGAACACTATCGTGAGCTGCACCCCGACTGCGAAGTGGACAACGAGAGCTGGGAGAGCTCCGAGGGCGCCTGGCGCCGGGCGGCCTGTCTCGAGGGCGAGAAACTGGAATGGTACAAGAAGCAGCCCTATTACTCCGAGGAGCGGCAATACTATGCACCGCGTTATGCCCTCCTGCGGGATCAGCTGGGGTATGACGGGCTTCGATACAGCACGAAATGGAACGATCCGACCTGGCAGTATGTCGGCTGGTAAGAAATGGGGGAAACAGGTATGAAGAGCAGAGAAAAGATCCTTCTTCTGTTTCTGGTTCTGGGACTGGTTCTGATCGGCTGCGGAGCTGCGAAGCCGGCGCTGTCCGCGGAGAAGACGGAACGGCTGAACCTCTACGGCGTGGACTTCAGCCTCGAGGATGAAGAACTTGACCTCAGCTATATCAAAATCGGAGACGGCTGGCGGGATGTGCTGAAAATCGTCAGCCGCATGCCGAACCTGAAGCGCCTGGTGATGGACAGCTGCGGCGTGCGAAATGAAGATATGGCGGTGATCCGGGACGCGCTTCCGGAGACCGAAGTCGTCTGGCGCATCAATTTCGGCCTGCAGTATACCGCCCGGACCGACGCGACCCGCATCCTGGCCTCCAGCCCTTCCATCGGCGGAAATGTCACGAATCACGATCTGGAAAAATTCAAATATTTTACGAAACTCCGGTTTTTGGATATCGGCCATAACGAAGACATCACCGATCTCTCTTTTGTGCGGTATCTGCCGGATCTCGAGGTCCTGATCATCGCGATGAACCCGCTTGGAGACCTGACGCCGCTGGCAGACTGCGAGAAGCTCGAGTATCTGGAGCTGTTCTACTCCCGGACGAATGACCTGACGCCGCTGGCCGGACTCAAAAACCTGAAGCATCTGAATGTTGGGCACTGCCCCATGCTGAAGGATATCAGCCCGATCTATGATCTGGAACTGGAACGTTTTTTCCTTGGCCCGTTTATCTCGTGCCCGGTACCGCAGGAGCAGGTGGATCACTACCGCGAACTGCACCCGGACTGCGAGGTGGAGAATGAGTACTGGGAGAGCTCCGAGGGTGCCTGGCGGCGCGGGGCGAACCTCACCGGGGAAAAACTGGAATGGTACAAGAAGCAGCCTTACTACTCGGAGGCGCGGAAAGGATACGCACCGCGCTATGCCCTGCTGCGGGATCAGATGGAATATGACACCCTGAACTACAGCATCAAGTCCAAAGACCCGCTCTATCGCTATGTTTCCTGGGAAATCAAATAAAAATAATAAAATCGGCATCGCAGGAAAGCGTTTTCTGCGATGCCGGTTTTTGTTATGGTCCATTCAGCTCAGCTTGAGATCTCCGTCTTTTACCCAGCCGAGTTTCCGGCATACGGCATTCAGCAGCGGGCAGAGCACCGCCGGCAGCACAAAGCAGATCAGCACAAGCCCCAGCCAGTCAAAGCCGGAGGGCGTGATGGCCACGGCGCCCTTGGCGGCGGCTTCGGCACTGGGCTCGACCCAGCCGGTCCAGATGCCGATCTGCCCGCAGAGACCGCAGGTCCCCATGCCGGAATTGATGGGGGCGCCGTTCATTTCCAGTCGGAAGAGGCAGGTGGCGAGGGGCCCGGTGATGGCCGAAGCGACGATGGGAGGAATCCAGATGCGGGGGTTGCGAATGATGTTGGGCATCTGGAGCATGGAGGTTCCGAGTCCCTGGGATACCAGCCCGCCCCAGCGGTTTTCCCGGAAGCTCATCACGGCAAAGCCAACCATCTGGGCACAGCAGCCCGCCACCGCGGCGCCGCCCGCGAGGCCGGTCAGCTGAAGAACCGAGCAGATGGCCGCAGACGAGATCGGAAGCGTCAGCGCAACACCGACCAGGACCGAAACCGCGATGCCCATCCAGAAGGGCTGGAGCCTGGTGGCGTTGTCGATGACGATGCCGAAGGCAGAGGCGGCCTTGCCGATGGGCGGCGCGATGAGCTTTGCCAGCGCAACCCCGACGATGATGGTGACGGCCGGCGTTACGAGCAGGTCGATCTTGGTCTCCTTGCTGACGGCCTTTCCAAATTCCGCCGCGATGATGGCAATGATGAGGACGGCCAGCGGTCCGCCGGCGCCGCCTTCCGCGTTGGAGGCCCAGCCCACCGCCGCCAGAGAGAAGAGCACCATCGGAGGCGCCTGCAGGGCATAGCCGATGGCAACCGCCATGGCAGGCCCGGAGACCGCCATCGCATAGGTGCCGATATCCACCAGGAAGGGAATCTTCAGCTGGCTGCCCAGCGTGCGGATGATCGTCCCGATCAGCAGCGAGCAGAACAGGCCTTGTGCCATGGCACCGAGGGCGTCAATGCCGTAACGTTTTCCGGAAAAGACAATGTTCTTCCGCTTCAGAAATTCCTGAAATTTGTTCATGATATTCTCCAATCAATACAGCTGGGTATAGCTCTCGTAATGGTCGTCGGTATAATAGATCAGACCGTCATTGGAAAAAATGATGCGCTCCGCGCCGCGGGACCGCTTGCCCAGGGTGTTGATGTCGCATTCGGTCCAGGTGCGGCCTTTTGCTTTGGGGAGCTTCTCTTCGTAGTTGCCGAAATAATCACCGCCGATACACATGCCGGGAAAGTACTCTTCCAGGCTTCCGCCGGGCCAGCCGGCTGCCCGTGCCTCCTTCTTGGTGATGAAGTTGGAGGGAAGATGCCCGTACTGGTGCAGATACAGCGCCACGTCATCCTTGGTGGTATAACTGCCGTCCTCCGGGAGAAGTTCCTCCTCTTCACCGTCGGAAGCGGAGTCTGCGGAAGTCTTCTGTGCATCCGACTTCGGCTTCGCCGGCGAGGGATCGGGCTTCGCGGAGGCCTTCGGAGAAGAAGCGGCGAGATTCTGTGCATCCGTGGAAGCGGCGACCGAAGGAGCAGAGGGCGTGACGGCGCCGTCTCCGGACGGATAGAGATAAAACGCCAGGACAAGGATCAAAAGAACAATCGGTAAAAAGCGGCGAAGTTTGTTCATGTTTTGTCTGCCTTTCCTATCAAGACGAAGAGTTCAAGGCGCATCATACCACACTTTTCCGCTCTTCGCAATCTTCCTGCACAAGAGAGAAGCCGTGTTTTCATATTTTTTGCCAAAGATTCGTCATTTTTGACAAATTCGCGGACGGTTCATGCTTTTGTCTTTCTTTTTATACCGGTTTGGGTTATAATCTATCCACCATATTACAGGAGGTATTACTGAAACATGAAGCAGTATTTTGAGATTGTTGATGTCATGGCGCGTGAGATCCTCGACTCCCGCGGCAACCCCACCGTTGAAGTCGAAGTCACCCTCGACGACGGCACCATCGGCCGCGCGGCCGTCCCCTCCGGCGCTTCCACCGGTATGTACGAAGCCTGCGAGCTCCGCGACGGTGACAAGGGCCGTTACGGCGGCAAGGGCGTCCTCAAGGCTGTTGAGAACGTCAACGGCGAGATCGCCGAGGCTGTTGTGGGCCTGAACGTTCTGGATCAGACCGCCATCGACAAGCTCCTTCTCGAGCTCGACGGAACCCCGAACAAGACCCGTCTCGGCGCCAACGCCATTCTGGGTGTCTCCCTCGCCTGCGCAAAGGCCGCTGCCGAAGCCACCGGCCAGAGCCTGTACAACTACATCGGCGGCGTCAATGCCAAGACCCTCCCGGTCCCGATGATGAACGTTCTCAACGGCGGCGCCCATGCAGACAACAGCGTCGACATTCAGGAATTCATGATCATGCCGGTCGGTGCGCAGAACTTCCGTGAAGCCCTGCGTATGTGCGCCGAAGTCTTCCACGCCCTGAAGAAGGTCGTTCCTCCCTCCGGTGTCGGCGATGAGGGCGGTTATGCCCCGAACCTGGCCAGCGATGAGGATGCCCTGAAGGCTCTCGTGGCAGGCATTGAGAAGGCCGGCTACAAGCCCGGCGAGGACTTCATGATCGCCATGGACGCTGCGGTCTCCGACTGGTGGAACGCCGACGACAAGTGCTATCACCTGCCGAAGCGCGGCACGGTCATGACCAGCAAGGAAATGATCGACATGTGGGAAGACCTGGTCAACAAGTATCCCATCATCTCCATCGAAGACGGCCTGGGCGAGAACGACTGGGACGGCTGGGTTGAGATGACCAAGCGTCTGGGCAACAGAGTCCAGCTCGTCGGCGACGACCTGTTCGTCACCAACCCCGCCCGCATCAAGCAGGGCATCGAGCTCGGCGCTGCCAACGCCGTTCTGATCAAGGTCAACCAGATCGGTTCCCTGACCGAGACCCTCGACGCCATCCAGACCGCCAACCGCGCCGGCTACACCGCCATCGTCTCCCACCGCTCCGGTGAGACCGAGGACACCACCATTGCCGACATCGCCGTTGCCATGAACGCCGGCCAGATCAAGACCGGCGCCCCGTCCCGCACGGACCGCGTCGCGAAGTACAACCAGCTGCTCCGCATCGAGGAAGAGCTCTTCGACGTCGCGCAGTATCCCGGCAAGGCCGCGTTCTTCTCCATCAAGAAGTAAGACACAAGTCCACAGAAAGAATGACACCCCGCCATCCGGCGGGGTGTTTTTTTAAAAAAAGGGTTGACAGGAAAAAATTTATGTGCTATAAACATACTATGTTAATAGGTAATTTACCCGGAGGCAGCTATGCGTAGGGCAATCGTTAACAGAATGATGTGTTGTGACATGTGCTGTGAGAGGCGCGTGTGCTTTGCCATACCCATTTGACCTCCGGTGAAACCGCTTTTATCCGGGGACCCGATGGGGTTCCCGGTTTCTTTATTTTGAGTGACCTGAAAACAACATGACCGCGTTCAAACAGGGAGGAAGGAATCATGACCATGATACTGCTGAAAGAACGATGTTGTCCCCTGCCCGAAAGACAGATACCCCAAAACAATACGATAAAAACAGGAGGATAACACCATGTCCAACATCTATACATCCGCAGATCAGCTGATCGGGAAGACCCCGCTGCTGGAGCTCACGAAGCTTGAAAAAGAAGAAGGCCTGGAAGCCACGATTCTTGCGAAACTGGAATACTTTAACCCCGCCGGCTCCGTCAAAGACCGCATCGCCAAGGCAATGATCGACGACGCGGAGGCGAAAGGACTGCTGAAGCCGGGTTCTGTAATCATCGAGCCCACCTCCGGCAACACCGGCATCGGACTTGCTTCCGTTGCGGCGGCAAGAGGCTATCGGATTATCATCGTCATGCCTGAAACCATGAGCGTGGAGCGTCGACAGCTGATGAAGGCCTACGGCGCAGAGCTGGTGCTTACCGAGGGCTCCAAGGGCATGAAAGGCGCCATTGCCAGGGCTGACGAACTGGCCGGGGAGATCCCCGATGCCTTCATCCCCGGGCAGTTTGTCAACCCGGCGAATCCCGCCGTCCACAGGGCGACGACCGGTCCGGAGATCTGGACGGATACCGATGGGAAGGTGGATATCTTTGTTGCCGGCGTCGGAACCGGCGGAACGATCACAGGAGTTGGCGAGTATCTCAAGGAACAGAATCCGGCGGTGAAGGTTGTGGCGGTGGAACCCGCCGGCTCGCCCGTGCTCTCCAGGGGAACGGCAGGCGCCCACAAGATTCAGGGGATCGGCGCCGGCTTTGTCCCGGACGTACTGAACACGGCCGTGTATGATGAAATCATTGCCGTGGAAAATGAAGATGCTTTTGCGGCGGGGAAAAAGGTCGGCCGTACGGAAGGCGTCCTGGTCGGAATCTCCTCCGGCGCAGCGGTCTGGGCCGCGGTTCAGCTGGCAAAGCGGCCGGAGAACAAGGGTAAGACGATCGTCGCCCTTTTACCGGATACCGGCGACAGATACCTTTCCACGCCGCTCTTTGCGGAGTAAAACTCAGTCCGGCATCCGGAAGATCCCGGATGCCGGATTTCTCAACTCATAACCCGCGACACCCCGCCGAAAGGCGGGGTGTCGCGGCGTTACGGGTATGCCGATTTTCACGGATTGCGCGCCGGTAATCCCAGAACGCTTGTGTTCTTCCGGGCACAGCGGTATAAAACTGTACAAACATGGAAGAGGGTTCGTCGGTTTTCGATGCCCAGAGGGTAACGCAGACATGGACAACAACACACTGTATGTACAATTTTAGGCTCTTTTTCCGTCAGGTGGAACGGCGCGGAGATCTTCAGCGATGTCAAAACCGGCGGAACTCAGATGCTCTGTTTTCTGCAGATGCTCCTGCTTGATCCGGAACAGGGCGTGGCGCGCGGTCAACTGGTGGAGGAGCTGTTCTACGACCGGAATCTGAGAAATGTCACGCATTCTCTGAACGTGCTGCTCTATAACCTGCGTCAGCGGTTGAAGGCTTTTGATCTGCCGGACGGTGATTATATCGAACAAAGGGATGGCCGGTATTATTGGACCGAAAAAATTCCGGTCATACGTGATACCGAAGCCTTCGAACGGCTGTGCCGAGCCGCGAAAGCGTGCGAGGATCCGGAGGAGGGGTGCAGAGCACGTCTCACGGCTTGTTATCAGTATCCCGGGGAGTTTCTGCCGATGCGCACAGACAGCCTTTGGGCTTCTCACGAAGCAAGGCATTACCGGGAGCTCTTCCATGACTGCGTCATTGGTGCAGCGACTTTCCTGAAAAAGGAAAAAAAGTTTGACACCCTGAAAGCCCTCGCAAAACATGCGGCTCAGGTACAGCCGTTCTGCCACTGGGAGACGCTCGAAATAGAAGCCCTGATCGGGCTGAAGCGCAGTGCGGAAGCCGATCTGCTTTATCGAGAAACAGAGCGCGTCTATCGGGAAGAACTCAGTGTGCTTCCCGGCAGGCATATGATCGAGCTGCGGAATCAAATTGAGCTGCTGCGGCCGGCCCCGACCGATCTGGATTCCTTTCGAAAGAAACTGACGGAAAAACCGGTTTTCGCGTATGGAGCGCTGATCTGCAGCTATGACGGCTTTGAAAGCATCTGCCGCATGGTGCAGCGAGCCTCGAAAGCGGAGGGGTTTCCCGCTTTCCTGATGCTCTGCACGCTGACGGAATCCGGGGAGCAGACGCGGGAAAACGATGCCGGGCAGCAATGGCTTCGAGAGGAAGTCGAAATGATGCTGCGCAGCTGCCTGAGGGCGACGGACGTCCTCTGCCGGTATGGAAGCAGACAGTATCTTGCCCTGCTGACCGAAGACGAAAAAGAATGCACGAAACTGCAGACGCAGCTCCGTACAGCCCTGGCGGAACGGAATCCGCGGATCGACATCCGCTTTGACCGGCAGCCTCTCTGAGCCGGACGGATTGCAAACACGCTGCCGGATCCCTGCGGGACGGATCATGGCAGCGTGTCTTTTTCTTTTCCAGTTACACCAGAGGAATCGCGACATTGCTGAAAAACTGTTTCCCCTCGTGGGAGAACTGTGCAACGCCGCCGTAGCTCTCGGCGGTTGCGGCGACGGAGGAGAGACCGACGCCGGCCTGTTTCCGTTTGGTGGAATAGTATGTCCCGTTCTTCTGCCGGACAATGCCGTTGAAACTGTTGACCGCGACAAGATAGAGCTGTCCGCCCGGCTCGCCGATCACCGCAAGCCGGATGGTCTTTTCCTCGGCTTCCTGACAGGCGATGACGGCATTTTCAAGGATGTTCCCCACCATGCTGCACAGATCGACATCCGAGACCGGCAGCTCTTCCGGAAGCTTGATCTGCAGGGTAAAACGGATCTTGTTCAGGGCGGTAACGTGGACGTAATAATTGAGCAGGGCGTTGAGCGCGGCGTTGGCGCAGAAGGCGGCCGTTTCGTTTGCAGGGACAGATTCGACGAACTGATGAAGATACTTTCCCAGTTCCTCCAGATCGCCTGCTTCATAAAGCTCCGTCAGGGTCAGAACGTTATGCCGGAAATCATGCCGTGTCCGCTCGGAAGCCTGGATGTACTTCTGCTGGGAGCGGAACTGACTCTCCTTCAGTTCCATGATCCGGTTCTGTTCCCTCATTTTCGACATTGCAAGCGTGTCGGAGATGACGGAGTAGAGGATGACCAGCATCAGGACCCATACAACCAGCTGGGCGGTAAGCACCAGAACAACATTCAGCGTCGCCAGATCCTCTTTGAAGAGAAAATACACGATGGGATAGATGGCGATGTTGGTAACAAACTTGAGAGTGAAAAGTTCTCACTCCAGTTTATCCGGCAATCTGCCGGGTTAATACAACCTCCATCCGTTCTCCGGTAAATGCTGGAGAGCGGAATATTTTTGCAAAACTGCAAAAAAGTGCTTGACAAAAATCAAAAAAT
>JAFTFT010000028.1 GCA_017458335.1 Oscillospiraceae bacterium | reverse complement strand
TCAAACTCTCAATTAATTGTATTAAAACACCTGAGCGTCAGCTCGGTGATCTAATCAATCTCTTGTTCGCTTTCCAGCTCTCAAAAGAATTTCGGAGTCATATATATGCTCCATATATAAACCCGTTCTGGTGCTTATTTTTGCATAAGCTATCTTACATTGTTCAATTTTCAAGGTACATCCGCTGTCCTTTTTTGAACCGCTCGGCTCTCTCGCGACAGCTTGATTATATTACCACACGAACTTCCGTTTGTCAACAACTTTTTTCACTTTTTTGAAAAAACTTTTGAGTTCCGGTTGA
The DNA here is from genome assembly GCA_017458335.1 of Oscillospiraceae bacterium. Lineage (GTDB taxonomy): Bacteria > Bacillota > Clostridia > Oscillospirales > Oscillospiraceae > Limivicinus. Next base: position 8,040 of record JAFTFT010000028.1, on the reverse strand, counting down.
GCTGTAAAAAGCTCGGATCGCGAGGTGAGATGTAATATACACCACGCGATCCGATTTGTCAATCACTTTTTTAATAAATTGTCTCTGTTTTTTTACCTATTCCAGAATGTTCCCAATCCAGGGCAATTTCTCTTTCCTTCCGTTCAATGCATTGCTCATTCCTTTATAAATGAGGTAGAGTCTGATCAGCGTTGCAATCCAGCCGATCCCTGTCAATCCGCCGATCACATCGATCACAATGCCAAAGACAAAAAGTTTGAGTCCCTGTTTGGCATGAAACTTGGCATACTCGTCATTGGGCGTGAAGATATACGGCACCAGAAACAACGCGCTCAGGTAACTGAGAGCAGCGAGAGCCTTATTCCCCTCACCGGTTCCGGACACGCCTGCTCCGCTGCGTACAGTCTGATCCGGATCGAATGCGGAGCGCGTACTCTGTTCCGCCTGGCGTCTGCGGTATTGCTCTTCTGCCCAACGTCGGTCGTCTTCCTGCTGCCTGCGGCGGGCTTCTTCCCGGGCAGCCTGTTCCTCACGTCTGACGCGTTCCTGTTCCGCCCACTGGCGGTTCTGCTCCTGGCTGCGCTTTCTCTGTTCTTCCAGACGGCGGCGGAGCTCCTCGTTGCTGCTCTTGCTTCCATACTGTCGGGCAGCCGCAGCGGCTCCGGATTTCGCGTTCTGTTCCTTTTCTGCCTTCTCGCGTAACGCTATCTGGGCCGCCTCCGGATCATAGCCGCAGGCCAGACAGATGCTTTGCCCTTCCGGGATATACGCACCGCATCTTACACAATATGCCATATGTGCAGCCTCCCCTTCCTGTTCTGTCTCTGCCGGACGAGTACCGGCTTCCTGCCGTTATGGATCTATTCTACGCCGTTTTGGCTTTGTTTCAAGCTTCTGAATGTAAACTTTAGTTCTTTTCCGCGATGTCCTTTTTCACCATCGCCATAAAGTCGCTGAGCGGCATTGCCCCCAGGTCCTTACCGTCTCTGGTACGGACGGCAACGGCGCCGGCTTCCGCCTCTTTCGCGCCGATGACCAGCATGTAGGGCGCGCGGTCCTCCTGCTGAGCCTGGCGGATCTTGTATCCGATCTTCTCATTGGAGGTATCCAGCACAGAACGCACACCGGCATCCAGCAACTGCTCATTCACCTGATCGGCATACTCCAGCGTCTTCTCACTGATGGGAAGCACCTTCACCTGAGTCGGGGCCAGCCACACCGGGAACCGGCCTTTGGTCTCTTCAATCAGATAGGCCATGAAGCGGTCGAGGGAGCCCAGGATGGCACGATGAATGACGACCGGGCACTTCTCGCTGCCGTCGCGGTCGATATAGGTCAGCTGGAACTTCGCCGGCAGGCAGAAGTCAAGCTGGCAGGTGGACAGCGTATACTCCACACCGACGGCAGGCTTTACGTTGACATCCAGCTTCGGCCCATAGAAGGCAGCCTCACCGATCTCCTCGGTAAATTCGATGCCGAGTTCAATCAGTACTTCGCGCAGAGCACTCTCCGCGGTGTTCCACATCTCGTCGTCCTGGTGATACTTCTTCTTGTCCGCGGGATCGCGCAGCGAGAGCACGCAGCGATAGTCCGTGATGTTGAAGTCCTTGTAGACGTCGAAGATCAGGTCGCATACCGCCGCGACCTCGTCTTTGATCTGCTCCGGCGTGACAAACAGGTGCGCGTCGTTCTGGCAGAAGTGGCGGCCGCGCTCGATGCCTTTCAGGGCACCGGAAGCTTCAAAGCGGAAGTCATGGGCGATCTCGCCGATACGAAGCGGGAGATTCCGGTAAGAACGGGGACGGTTGGCATAGATCCGCATGTGGTGCGGGCAGTTCATCGGACGCAGCACATAGGCTTCGCCCTCCAGCTCCATGGCTGGGAACATGTTGTCCTTATAATGCTCCCAATGGCCGGAGGTCTTGTAAAGGTCCACTGAGCCGACGCACGGGGTCATGACATGATGATAGCCGAGCCTGCGCTCTTTTTCCTTAATGTAATTCTCCAGCTCCTGCCAGACGATATATCCGTTGGGGAGGAACATCGGCAGGCCCTTGCCCACCAGATCATCCGTCATGAACAGCTGCATTTCCCTGCCGATCTTGCGGTGGTCGCGCTCTCTGGCTTCCTGCTGCTGGCGATCCCACTCCTCCAGCTCTTCCGCCGAGCGGAATGCCACGCCGTTGATGCGGGTCAGCATCTTGTTGCTGCTGTCGTCCCGCCAGTAGGCGCCGGACTGCTGGGTGATCTTGAAAGCCTTGAGTGCCTTGGTGTAGGTCAGGTGCGGTCCGAGGCACATATCCACATACTCACCCTGCTGGAAGAAGCTGAACTCCGTCTCATCCGCCAGGTCCTCCATATGCTCGACCTTGTATTTCTCGCCGCGCTCTTCCATGAGCTTCTTGGCCTCTTCACGCGGAAGGATGAATGACTTGATCGGCAGGTTCTCCTTAGTGATCTTCTTCATTTCCTTCTCGATGGCTTCGAGATCTTCGTTGGTCAGCTTGGTATCGCCCAGATCCACGTCATAATAGAACCCGTTCTGGGTAGCCGGACCGAAAGCGAAGTCCGCCTGCGGATACAGACGCTTGATGGCCTGTGCCATGATATGGGCCGCCGTGTGGCGAAGCACATGCAGCTCCTCTTCCTGCGGGCATTCGCCGACCGTACCGTCTTTGTAAATGATTTTCATCGTCTTTCCTCCTAAAAGATAAGCACCCTCAGCTCTCGCCAAGGGTGCATAAAATACACGGTTCCACCTTGTTCTTTCACTCTTTGACGCACATTACGCGTGCCCGCGGGAAGGCATTTCCTCCTTCCGGCTCGGGAGCGGTCACCTGCCGTCTGTTTCAGAAGCGGCTCACAGCCAAAGGCCGCTCTCTCTGGACTTCCGCAGACAGCGTGTTCTCCGTCACTGCCTTTTCAATTCCACGTTAATATAGCATCGAAAAATGCTTCTGTCAACGTTTTTTCGGAATTCCCGCTTCCTTAAACGTTGAAGCGGAACATCGTCACGTCGCCGTCCTGCATAACGTAGTCTTTCCCTTCCAGGCGGAACAGGCCTTTTTCCTTCACGGCGGCCATGCTGCCGCAGTTCTTCAGGTCCTCGAAGGCCACGATCTCAGCACGGATGAAGCCGCGCTCGATGTCCTTATGGATCTTGCCCGCCGCTTTGGGAGCTTTTGTTCCGCGGACAATTGTCCAGGCGTGAACGTCGTCTTCCCCGGCCGTCAGGAACGAGATGTAGCCCAGCAGGTCATAGGAGGTCTTGATCAGGCGGTCCAGACCACGCTCGGTAAGGCCGAGGTCTTCCATGAACATTCTGGCCTCATCCTCGTCCAGCTCCGCCAGATCCTCCTCGAACTTGGCCGCCACCGGCAGCACCGCTGCGCCCTGCTTTTCGGCATAGTCCGCAAGCGCGCTGAAATTCGGGTCTGCCTTCCAGTCCGCCATGCCGTTCTCATCCAGGTTTCCGACGTAAATCACGGGCTTTACGGTCAGAAGACCGCCATCGGCGAGGATGTCCTGGTCTTCTTCGGTGAACTCAAACTCACGGGCAGGCTTCTCGGCTTCAAGATGGGCAATCAGCGCTTCGCACATTTCGACTTCGCGCTTGTACTTCTTATCGCCGCTCTTGGCATTCTTCTTCGCACGTTCCAGGCGGCGCTCCACGATTTCCAGGTCGGCGAGGATCAGCTCCAGCTCAAAAGACTGTGCATCGCGCACGGCATCGGCTTTCTCCAGGAAGATGTCGTCATTGTCGAAGCAGCGGACAACTTCCACCAGCGCGTCGACCTGGCGGATGGTCTGGAATACCTCGTTCCCCTTTCCGCCGCCGGTGCTGACACCGACCACGTCCACAAACTCCACCGTCGCCGGAGAGTACTTCTTCGGATGGTAGTACTCCGCAAGCCAGTCCAGCCGCTCATCCGGCACCTTCGCGGTTCCCATATTGGGCTTGGCCCCCGCGTTGGAATAGGCGCTGGTCTCTGCCTTGGAACCGGTCAGCGCATTAAACAGTGTTGTCTTTCCTACATTAGGCAGCCCCACGATACCTAATTTCATATATCTCTACATCTCCTTCAAAAATCCAGTATTTTCAATGGTTTCCGGGTTTCCCCCATTCGGCGTTTACGCACTTTTTACGCACTTTTACGCGCTTTGGGCCGGAATCAAAGGCTGACAAGCCTCGAACTGCCGCACGGCTTTGTCGAGAGATTCGTCAGTTACATGAACATACCTGTCCATGGTTGTTTTTATGCTCGCATGTCCCAATAACTTTTGCAGCACTTTCGGCTGCATCCCGCTTTCTATCGCTCGCGTGGCATAGGTATGGCGTAGCGCGTGCATGCAAAAGTGGTCTATACCAGCTTCGTCGCACAATTTATACAGGTGAGTATCGTAGGAGCTGTTTTTTGCAGGCTCCCCTGTACGCCAGTTGATAAAGACAAGATCACGCATGACAAGTTTCGAGGTCACACCTGTACGCCTGTCTATATACTCCAATGTTTTGTCCAGAAGGGGGGATTCTTTCCGGCCAACGCTTTTTGCTTTCACTTCTTGCAAGATCTCGATTGCCCGATTTGTAAGAGGAATTGTACGGTAGCTTTGCTGCGTCTTAGGCGGGCCAGCCCGCCATTCTATCTGCTTGTGACGATATTCGAGCGTCTTATTGACCGTAAGTGTGCGCTTTTTGAAATCAATCGCATCCCACGTCAAGCCGATCATTTCACCTGTGCGAAGCCCTGTTTCCAGAATAAGCGCGTACTGATAATAATTATGAGACCGCTTTGCTACATCCAAAAACTTAATTTGTTCCTCTACAGTGAGAAAATGAATATCGTCCACCGCCCGCACAGGCTTTGTATACCGCACACCATCCATAGGGTGCTTCGAGATCATATCGTTCATCTTTGCCGCTTTCAGCATTGTACCCATTGTGATGTACGCTTGCCGGATGGTAGATCCCGCATAATTAGGCTCCATCCGATTTAGCACCATTTTACAATGCATGGGTTTCACATCTGCGAGCATCAACGATCCGATTATCGGCTGAATGTTGTGCTTGTACCGCTCCCGGTAGTTTCTGCGTGTATTCGGGGCAAGATCGCCAACGATGTTTTCAATCCAGAAAGAAAACCATTCATCAACCGTCATTTCCCCTACAGGGACAAACACACTTCCATGTTTGTCCTTATATTTGGCTTCCTCTAACCAGTTGCGCGCTTCGGGAAGTGTTTTGAAGTATTTTCCGTGTGATTTGCCAAATCTATCATCAAATCTGGCGTGATATGTACCGTCCTTTCTTTGGTAGATACCCTTACCGCATTCTTTGCCTTTAAGGTTTTTGCCCATTATAAGCTCCTTTCTCAGTGAGAGAAAAAGAGCCTGCTGTAACAGAGTAATTATAGCACAAACAGGCTCCATTCTCAATACTGGCTTTCCTCAAATGACCAGCTTTTTGCTGATGAAGTCCTCAAATTCTTTCCGCTTTACCAGCTTTTTGCTGCCGACATAGAGAACAAAGGGGCAGTTGGGAGACCGAAGCATGCTGTCAATCTTGTTAATCCCAATATTGCTGTACTCAGCAGCTTCTTTGATCGTAAGCGTAAGTTTCTGCGGAATTGGCACGCGCTCCGTTTCACCGTTCAATCAATCTCCCCCTTCCCGAAAATGGATTTCAGTAATTGCAGATTTTCCTCCCGTTGCCCGTGACGGAGGCTCGGCCCCGAAAATAGAACGGGCGTAGTCATGGAAAGCACCCTGTCGTATACCCGCGCCCGGTCGGTGTCCTGCGGATGTTTCAGCTCCTTCGGCGTCAGATTGGTGGTCACGATCAACGGCTTCCCGCTGAGATACCGCCCGTCGATCACTTGATATACGGTTTCCAGCCCAAACTTGGTATCACGCTCCATGCCGAAATCATCCAGAATGAGCAGCGGATAGGCACAGAGCTTTTGAATGTACTCCGTCCGGCCTTCAAAATCGTGGTCGATCACAGCGGAGAGATTCGTCATGCAGACTGGCACCTCTTTCTCGATCAGCGCATTGGCGATACAGGCGGCAAGGTAACTTTTCCCCGTTCCAACGTCTCCCCAGAAAAGCAGTCCGGCATTTTGGCTTGTGACGGCTTCCCAGCTTTCTGCATAGCGGCGGCACTGTTCCAGTCGTTCCGTGCGGATCGGCGCGGCGTCAAACGTCCACTTCCGCATAATCGGATTCTGAAAGCCCTGCTGCCGCAGCCGGAATACCGTGTGCCGGTGCTGCTGTTCCCGATATTCCTTTTCCTGTTTAGCCTGCGCCTCCCGCTGGCAACGGCATTGGGCCGGATGCCGGTCTTTCCCGCCGAGATGAAACCCGCCCTCAAAGAAAGCCTCTTTCGGCTCCCCGCATACGCCGCATCGGAGCAGTCCATCCTCGCCGCGATAATCATTTTCCCTCGGCTCTACCGTCGGAACGTGGATCATGTTTTCTATATTCATAAGCTGTCCTCCCCCTCGTAGCTGTAATCTCTGATTCCCGGATTGACAGCTCGTTTTTTCTTCCTTGTTTTTGTATCTGGAATGATCTTCAAATAGATGCGGTTGACGCTGCTGTGAGGATGCGGCGCTTTCTCCAAAAGTCCCGCTTTTTCCAGATCCCGCAGCGCCGTTTTTACCGTGGTCAGCCCCTTGTGGACTGCCTTGCACATTTCCGATTCCGGGAACAGAATATATACCCGCCCCTCCTTATCCATCCAGCCGTTTTTCTGGGAAAGCAGGGCGCGACTCAGCATCTGCGCATAAAGCAATTTCGCCGTCAATGACAACGGGAGATCCATAAGGAAATTTGGGAACGGAATGTACTGTGGCCGCTGTGTATCGCGCCGGATGTAAACAGGTGTTTGCTGTATATCGCTCATCTGGCATCCCCCTCTCTTTTGGCTTTTTCTTCATCATCCTATTTGCCGCCCGCCCCCGGATGATGGGGAACACCCCAGCTCGCATCTGGCGAATGCGTCACAGGCCGTTTTACCTCTCCGAGGATCGCTCCGAGCTGCCCGGTTGGGACAGGAGTATCATTGTCCCGTACAGGCTTCACCGCGATCTGGCCAGGCCACCCGGCCAGTTTATCTTCTCTGGTGATCGCTCCCCGGCTTGGCCGGATCGTGGCGGCAGAAAGAATGTCGCTCCGCTCTGTACGGAAAGTAACTGGGATGCTGCATATTCAGTTTTCAAAGCGCCTCCACTTAGAAGTGGGGAGAAGATCCGGGAGACTTTTGCACCCTTCCCGAAAAAATTTCCCTTCACTTATAAGTGGGGACGGATTTCAGCCAACCCTAACAGGATTTTTGGGGAAACCTCTCACTTATAAGTGGGGGGTAAGCCGCGGAGTTTTTAACGGGTGTACCAGAAATACTCCTCTCACTTAGAAGTGGGGACGGATTCTGGAAAATCTGGCGTCGGAAATCTGTTTTTTTGAAAGGCCCTCCACTTAGAAGTGGGGACGCAGGGCGCACAACTCTAACGGGATTTTTCAAATTCTTCTCTGGAATTATGGCCGTGCGCAGCATATGAAGAAACAAAAAATCCGTGGCCTCCGGGATCGCTCCCGATGGTCACGGATGACGGAACTATCATTTTGAAAAAACGATCCCGCAGCGCATTTTGTAAAATGGCTGGGGCTGTGAAATCCGCAGGATTGAACTGTGCGGGCTTGGGGTGCAGATAACCCCAACAAGGGCATGGGATAGGAAACGAAAATTGAGTTTTTGTCTGCCAAGGCGAAACTTGCTCTGGCAAGTTTCTGACGGGGGGGGCAAAGGCGAAAAATGAGTTTTTGCATCCCAAGGCGAATCTTGCTCTAAGCAAGATCGCCGGTGCTGCCGTGATACGAAACTGCATTTTTGTTAAACAGGGCGAAACTTGCTCTCCGTGACTGCAAACTTTCTCTCACTTCCGTCCGCCACTTTTTTGGAAAACTGCAACCACAAAAGTTTGTTTCTCTTTTTCTGCTACTACTAATCCTGTAAAGGGCATTCCTGCCCGCTTTCGCTAAAAT
>JAFTFT010000027.1 GCA_017458335.1 Oscillospiraceae bacterium | reverse complement strand
GCCGAAGAGGATCGCTTCGTCGATGCGGCGGCCCATCGCTTCCACGATGCGGGGCTTTACCTCGCCCCAGATGTCATAGTTGCTGTCGTCCAGCACCGCCTCGGGGATGGGGATGATGACGGCCAGCTCCTCGGCGTAGAGGCGCTTCTTGCCCCAGGCCATGGAGGCGGTCTCCTTGTAGCCGGTGTCGCCCTCTACCCAGTAGGCCATGGGCAGCATGTCCAGAACGTTGATGCTCTGGGTCTTGCTGGTCATATTGGGGAGCTTGCGCCCGGCCTTCAGCACGGCGCTCTGCTCCACCACGCCCTGAAAGATCTCGCGGCTGACGGGTTCGGGGATCAGGCCCGCCAGGTCATTTCGCTGAATCATTGCCATGTGTTCCTCACAATCTGCGTCCTCACAAGCTCCGTATCCGCTCGCCTCCGTCAAGCGTGACGAAGGCTCGGTCACTACGCTGCTCGTCCTTTTCGTGAAAGACCCGCTGCGCTGGGCTCTTCCACGATTTCAGGAATGACGCTAATAAATATAGATTTCGCGCAGCTATTCTTTTTTGGTTGGTTACACCCCGCGCAGAATGCGGTTCATGGTGTCGTTGGTGCTTCGGGGGCATGACGCCCGGCCGGCCAGGCTCGCGCCGGTGCTGCGCGGCGCGGGCGCCCGGTGCACCGCTCCGTGCTGCTTCAGGAACTCCTTCGCCGCCGTGTTGAAGTCCTTCTCCCCGGTCACGAGTTTTCCGATCTTGAACATGTAGTAGTCCAGATCCTCCTCCGGTACGCCCTGCGAGAGCAGGGCTCTTTCTCTCTCCAGCTGGGTCACCCGCTCCTCCGCCCGGCTGAGCGCCGCCCGGAGCTCCGCGGCCGCGTTTCCGTCGACGGCGGAAGCGGCGCTGTCTTCCGGACTGTTTCCGTTCTGCTCCGTCCCGCCCACGGCTTCGATTTCCGTGGTCCCGCTCTCCGCTCCGCCGGCTTCTTCCGTTCTCACAATCTCATCCGTCTCTGTATTCATCGTTTTCCTCCCTTCTGCTTCGTGGTCTCATTTAACATTTAACATTTATCATTTCCGTTTCCACCGTTCCCGAAATTCCTCCTTTCCGATCACCCCCAGCTCCAGCATTCTGCAGTCGCGCTCAAAGTCGCGGCTCTTGTCCTCAATGATGCTGTCGTCGAAGTCGACCGTGACCTCCGCGTCCTCCCGCAGGCCGAGAGAAAAGTGGTCGTTCCCCAGTCTCAGCAGGATGCCGGTCAGCTCTTTCAGGGCCGCTTCCAGGACCAGCTCGTGGCGCCGGACATTCCGGTACAGGACGCTGTTCTCGCTGATCACCTGCGTCGCCGTGAGGACGCTTCCCTTTTCAAAGCGGTAGTGCTGTTCCCCGAGGCCGCACTTGAGTCCCAGGAGGTTCAGCATATCCTGGATGCCCTCATGGTGCTCCGCCGTACGGAGCGTCATGTCGATCTCCTTGATGATGCTCTCGTTCCCGGAATCCTCCGGCAGAATGTAGAAGGCCAGTTCGTCGGCGTCGAAGAGCGGCGCCCCGTCGAAGTCCTTCGTCGCCTCCGGCTTGACCATGATCCGCTTCTTCCCGAGAATGAACTCGTTGACATAGCTGTCATAGGCCACGTCCGCCCCGCGCAGCTGGTCCAGCGCGTTGGCGAACACCGACAGGCCCATCGGGGACGCGGGATCCAGGTTGTTCACGATGTTCATCCGGTCCAGGACAAAACCCCGTTCCGCCCGGCCGCTGTCCACGGTCTCCGGGATTCCGCTGAAACCCGGCGCCTCCGTAAGGTTCACCCGCTCCAGCCGCTCCCCGTCCGTTTCGAAGAGAAGATTCTCGATGCGATACCTTTCTCCCGCCCGGTGGTGCACCTGAAGATACAGCAGTTCCCGGTCGCCCTGCCTCCGCCCGCTTGCGAAGGCGCAGTCCGTCACGTGTCCGTTTTCCCAGCTCAGCGGCAGGATCCCCTCCGCCGAGGGAAAGTCAATCCGGATCCGCCCGTCCGTCACGCGGGGCACATAGGCCGCCGTTCCCAGGGCGGCCTTCTGCTCCTGCAGGCGGTTGGCCATCAGGAAGAAGCGGTTGTCCCGCAGAACGCCGTCGATGAAGCGCTGCTCCCGCTCTCCCTCCAGGCGGATGCGCACCCGTTCGTTCATCAGGAGATTGGCCCAGTCCTCGCAGATCTTCTTCGCCATGCCGAGGCCCGCCCGGCGGCAGAGAACCCGCTTCTGTCCGTTGTATACCCGGTAACTGTGAAAGTGGCTGACGTTGCCCTCATACCAGCTGCGCCAGAGGTTCAGCCGCTCCTCGGTCGTGCCGTCCCCTCCGTTCGGGAACCCCAGTTCATTCAGTTTCCGATAAATCTCTTCTCTCATCCGCCTCTACCTCTTTTTTATTCGTAATCTCAAATCGAAGCCCGGCAAAGCGGCTTCGATTTGAAAAGGACGAGCAGCGGAGGGAGCGAGCTTTCGGCATGCCTGCCGGAAGCGAGACGATCCGGAGCTTGTGAGGACGTCACGCCCTGCTCCGGTACTTCCCGTACACCCGCTCCAGCGCGTAGCGTACCGCGTCGATCGTGTGGTTGTCGCGGTCGGGATAGCCGGAGATGAAATTCCCGTCCCGGTCGCGTTCGAATTCGTAGCCGCAGAACTCGCGGTACGCCTCCGGGGTGCGGCGTCGGTCGATGACGATCTTCCTGCCCTGCAGCCACTTCATCCCGTATTCCACGCTGCCCGGCCCCTTGACCGCCGCCCGCGCGTTCAGGCCGAAACTGCGATAGTCCGCCACGCTCTTGGGTTCCGCGCTGTCACAGGTGACGACGCCGTCCTGGTATCCCCGCCTTAGCAGCTCCCCGGCGGTCTCGGTGTTGGTCTGACGCCGGATAACGAGCTCGTCGATCAGGAAGACCGTCTCCCGCGCCGCGTCATAATGCAGCCGGATAAAGGCGAAGGGATCCGGCGCAAAGCCCCAGTCCACGCCCATATAGATCCGGTCGAACTGCCGGATTTCCTCGTCGCTGATCTCCCGCAGCTCCAGATGCTCGAAGACGTTTCCGCCGGTCCCCACCGCAAGGCCGAGATACTCGTGCTGATACGCCCTCTCGTCGCTGTCCCGGAGGCTCTCCGCCTCGGTGATGAACTGCTCGCCCAGCCATTCTCTCGGCGCCTCCAGATAGGTGCTCCGGTGGCAGAGCCGGTCCGGCCGCTCCAGGTTGGAATCGAGGTTGGCCCAGTTGTCGCGGCTGAGAGGCGGGTTGTAGCTCTCAAAGTTCCAGAACCGCTCTCCGCCGCGCATGGTCGACTGGAGGATCGTGCGGATCTCCGCCCGTCCGGCGAACTGATCCTTCTCCTCAAAGTGCGTCACCGCGATGCTGCCGAAGGGGACCTTGATGGACTTGATCTTCATCGGGTCGTCTGCGCCGCGGAAGAGGATCTTCTGTCCCGTGGGCCGGAACACCAGCTCCATCGGACTGAGCCGGCAGTCGAAGAACTGCTGCACGCCCAGCTGTTCCAGCGCCCAGAGATACTGGGCATAGACCGAGTCCCGCATGGTGTTGGCCACCTTGCGCAGAACCAGGGCGTGGGCCTCCTTCCGCAGCAGCAGGAGATACACCACCGTCAGCGACACGAAGCTGCTCTTCATGCTGCCGCGCCCGCCCGGCAGGTCATAGTGCGTGTGTCCGTGGACCAGCACGTCCCCCAGCACCGGCGCAAATCCCGGCGCGATGCTCTGTCCGATCCGCTCCGCCGCCGCGGCCAGGGCAAGCTCCCGCTCGCCGGCGGCGCTCTCTTCCTCATGTGTTTCAAAGAGCTTGATCAGGCCGCTGCACGCCTTCAGGCGGTCCCCGATGGTGACCGCTTTGCCGCCGGGCTCCGTGAGCGTCCCGCGCATCACGTCGCTCAGGAAGCGGAAGGCCTCGTCTTCCGTGGCAATCCCGCCGGCGCCGGTCTGCGGACGCTCCGCTGAAGCCACCTGTTCGCCTCCCCTCTCTGATCATGGCCGTACTGTAGGACTTAAAGGTGGCAGATTGTGCAACCGTTAAAAAAGGCGAAAAATAAAAACGCAGCCTCTGTCGTCTTCTGACAGAAGCTGCGTTTTCTCTTAGTTTGTTCTGTTTTGTCTTCCGGCCTGTCCGGACCTTGCGCGGGCTTCGTGGCCTTGCCCGGGTTTTGTGCCTGTTTTACCGGTTTGTGATCTCCGTTTCCGTTACCGGATCAGCTCGCCGCCCGCGGTCATCACCGGCGCCAGCTTTCCGTGCAGCACGGAGCGCGCGTCTTCAAAGATATAGGCGCAGGTGGACATGACGATGTAGTGCGCGGTGGGGTCCAGATCGGGAAAGATGTGCCAGTCGGAGGAGTTCTCCGCCATCCAGATATAGTTCGACGGATCCGTCCCGGCCAGCGGGATCTCATAGGTATTGCTGTAGGCCGAGGTGGTATAGGCGCTGTAGAGTTCGACCTTATAGTCCTGATCCGGCGTCAGCAGCCACATGATCGGGTGCTCGTCAAGGTAGCTCTTAAGCCCCCACCACTGCAGCGTCGCAAACATTGCCCCGCTTGCCATGTGGTGCCCGTAGAGAATGGTCACCGGGTCGGCGAAGTAGCGCTGGTTCCGCTCGTCTACAAAGATCGAGCCGGAGGCGTTGTAGGTCCCGTCATAGCTGTGGTGGAGATAGGTATCGTTGGACGCGCCGTGCATCACCGGGTAATCGATCACCGTGCCCGGGCAGTAGATCCATCCGTCCACGTCGGGGTTGACCTTCTGCAGGGCCGCGAAGTCAACCTTGATCGGCGCCTTCTCCGGCAGGCGGTAGACCCCGTCGTTGAGCCGCGAGGGCCGTGCGCTCTCCTCCGGTGCGGGGGCGGCTGCCGGCGTCTGTTCCGCGGTCAGCTCCTCGGCGGAGGCCGCGGACGTGAAGGTATCGGAGGCCGCGCGGTAGAGGCGCTTGCTGACGTTGTACTGGTGCTGGACCACCGCCACCGTCCCGCCGCAGAACAGAAAGACCGCGGCCAGGACGATCATCAGGACTCTTCGTATTTTCTTCCACATAGGCGTTTTCTCCGTGTCGTTGTTTGATATGTGTACAATACCACATTCCGCGGGCTTTGCCAAGAGTGCGGATTTCATTTCGACTCTCGCTCAGTTGAACTTCTCCGGCCATCCGCGTAAAGAGAGTTTTAGACGGAATCGACTACCTTTTTCGTCTAAAACTCAGAAATTTTTTGAGAAAAAGACAAAATGACTGCAACCTTTCGTCTAAAGCAAGGATTTTCCGCGTGAAAAAGACGCCGTCGACGTTGACATCCGTCTTTTTTGCTGATAAAATAAGCCCAGTTTGTATCATATCATGTAACGGGAGGGAATTCACATGTCACAGGATCGCATCATTGCCCGGTCAGAAGAAATCCGCCGGCTGAACCGGTGTCTGAATGAAACCGATGCCCAGCTGGTGATTCTCTACGGTCGCCGAAGGATTGGAAAGACCTTTCTGATCAACGAGTTCTTCGACGGAAGATTCGACTTCAAGATGACCGGCGCCTGGCAGGCGTCCCGTGAAGTTCAGCTGCGTAATTTTACGGAGGAGCTGTCCGCCCATCTGAAGCGCCCTGTTGAAACTCCGTCCGACTGGATTTCCGCCTTTCGCATGCTGCGGGAGTATCTGTCGGACCTTCCGCCGGACGAAAAGCATGTGGTCTTCTTTGACGAGCTCCCCTGGCTGGATACGCCGCAGTCCGGTTTTCTGCCCGCGTTTGAGCATTTCTGGAATGATTACGGCTGTGCGGTGCACAATCTGGTTTTCGTCGTCTGCGGCTCCGCGACCTCCTGGATGATTGAGAACATTGCCGAGAACAAAGGTGGGCTGTTCAATCGCCAGACCTGCAGCATTTTCCTGCGCCCGTTCACCCTGCGCGAAACGGAAGCTTACCTCGCCTCCCGTGGAATCCGGTGGTCCAGATATGACATTGCGGAGTGCTACATGATTCTCGGCGGTATTCCCTTTTATCTCAGCCTTCTGACCGGTGAAAAGACTCTGAATGAAAACATCGACATGCTTTTCTTCCGAAAACGCGCCGAGCTCTGGAATGAATTCAATCACCTCTACCGTACGCTGTTCAGCAACAGTGAGAAATATATCCGGATTGTGGAAGCCCTGACGGCAAAGCGAATGGGCCTGACCCGCTCCGAAATCGCGGACAGAGCCGGAATCGCGGAAAACGGAGCTCTGAGCAAAATGCTGTCTGATCTCGTTCACAGTGACTTTGTCCGCGCGTATTCCTTCTTCGGGAAAAAGAGAGGACAGACCCTTTATCAGCTGTGCGATTATTACACCTGGTTCTATTTTCGCTTTCTTCGGGACGATCACGGCCGGGATGAACACTTCTGGAGCCATACCTACGGAAGTCCGGCAAAGTACGCCTGGGCCGGTCTCACCTTTGAGCAGGTCTGCAAGGATCACATTCCCCAGATCAAACGGAAACTCGGCATCCTGGGTGTTCTGGCGGAGGAATCCTCGTGGTTTGTCCGGGAGAGCGAAGAGCACAGCGGTGCGCAGATCGATCTTCTGATTGATCGAAGCGATCATGTCATCAACCTCTGTGAAATCAAGTTTTCAACACAGGAATACGCGATTGATAAGGACTATGACCGGAATCTGCGCAATAAGATCCACGCGTTTCTCAGCACGACAAAGACAAAAAAGACGATCCAGACGACCATGATCACCACTTACGGTCTCAGGCAGAATCAGTACAGTAACCTGATAAATTCTCAGGTCACGCTGGACGATCTCTTCGCGTAAATAGCGCGCCGGGCGATCTCTATTGATCGCCCGACGCTTTTTTATGATCCATATTGTTCAGCGGCTCTGCTTGCGGATCTGCTCCATCTCGGCCCTGCTGCGTGCGGCCTGCCGCCGCTCCCACTGCTCCACCTGGACGCGGAACTTCTCTTCCGAATGCGCCCGCATCCGCCCGGCCAGGACGTTAAACATCACGCCGCAGAAGGCCAGAACAATGAGATAAACCTTTGTAAGCTGATGAGAATAGATCATCAGGTAATTGCCGAGATAAGGGAAATGGTATTTCACAACGCCTATTACATCTGCATACGGGACATCGTTGAAGTCGACCCTTGGATTGGCATCACCTTTTGTAGATATTTTACCTTCAAACAGGTAGTTCTCCACAGCTCTATGTGTGATTACACTTCCACCACTGTAAAAGGCTATAATTTCTCCTTCTTTGATCGATTCCGGCTTAACATGTTCAACATAGATAACGCTTCCTACGGGAAGCTCAGGCTCCATGCTCCCGCTCGTAACGTTATAGATCTCATATCCCAGCAGAGTGGGGATCGCCAGGGGAATACTTGTCGCGATTACTGCAATCAAAAGCAGCGTCCCGATAATATTGCAAAGGGCGGGAATCAACATCCCGCCCTTTTTGATCGGGCGCCGCGAAGAGGACGTCCTGTTTGCCATTGGTTTTCCCCTCAGAAGTCGTCGTTACTGTCGAAGTCGAGGATGTCATAGTCCTCATTGAGGCTCGCGTACTTTTTCTTCTTGCGATAGAACAGGAGATACCAGTACAGAACGGAGATCAGTCCGACCAGGAGCACCGCGCCGGCAATCAACATCCAGTTCGGTATTCTGCTATGCTGACTCGGTTCAATCACCTGAGGCGCACTCGGAACGGATGCCGTTCCTACCATACCGAAATCCGGTGCAGCCAGAGGCACTTCAGCTTCATCAATGATGTCCAGCGGAGTTGCCGGTGTAACAGGCTGTGTTCCGGTATTAGTATTATTGGTCGGGGTATTGGGATTCTGATTGTTGTCGTTCGGGTTATTCGCTGCATTCGGGTTGTTTGCTGCATTATTAGCGTTCGCATTCGCAGCTGCACCGCCTGCTACAGCAGCTCCGCCGCCGCCACCGCCGGTTGTCGTTGTGGTCGTTGTACCGCCTCCGGTTGTCGTGGGAGTACGCGTATAGCGAAAAGTAAACACATATCCGTCTGTTATTCCATCTGTATTTGTACGGAATCTGGCATCTGGCGTATATCCGGGTATCTCAAGTGCTGCAACATATACTATATCTCCAACGTTTGCATATCGCGGCACGCTTCTGGGTCTCAGTTCGTTTCCGCTAGCATCGAGATAGTCAACATAGTAAACCGCCTGATTTCTTAACACTTCATAGACCCGAACGTAATCACGGTCTTTGTCGATTGGGACGTTATACAGTTGATCACGTTCAACTGCTTCAGGTCTCTCTTTACCGCTTTCACGTAAAACGTCTTTTACATAGTATGATTTTTTACCGAAAGTAACCTTGCTTCCTACTCCAATATCCTCTGCGAGGCTTATAACATTTGCACTGCGGTCAATCAGTTCATCATATACCAACCCTGGTGCAACTCTACCGCCGTAAACACGAATTCTGTAATATCCGAGGTCTGTCGCTGAATTTTCATCAGCAAACGCAAAAGACGGCATCCCAAGAATCAGAACAAGCACTATCAGCAAGGATAACAATGAATTTATCCGTTTCATGGCCTTCCCTTGCCTTTCTTGTACAGTCTGTCCGTATATGCATCCAATGCAAAATAAAGGAACAACAAGCCACTGATTGTCATCGCAATATAATACGGAAGTAAATTGTGATCGTCACCTGTCTTCGGTGCGGTTCGTGTTGTGGTTGTAGTTCCGCCTGACGGTTCGACAACTTGAACAGCAAAATTCATTTTTAAGTCAGCCAGACGCTCCTGATACCCGTTTCCTTGTGTTTCACCATCCAATGTCATTTTCAGATATACATAAGGGCCGTCATTGTTCCCTTCGTTCGCTTTCAGGGTATCAAGGAATAGATATTTTTGACCATTATGTGTATAATCTGTTTTCAGAACATCGTTGATTACTTCAAGACCTTGAGTATTATCACCGCCAACATTATCACTGCTGAATAAAATCTTCGGATCAGATGACTTCGTTTTCATGTATCCCAACTCATAATCATAAGCTCCGTCTTGTGCTGAACCTCTCTCCAAGGAGTCTATGATGTCATGTGTAAGATACCAATCAGATGCCTTAGTATAGTAATTTTTCATATTAATCGTGAATTCGATCTCATCGCCAGGTTGGAGTTTTTGCGCACGATTGCTAAGCACATCTTCTATGTTCGGGTTAGCTTTTCTCGCTTTCATTGTGTCTTCGTCGTCTTCGTCCAGATATTGGAAGTTATTATCCATAGATTTACCGTCGTATTCAAACCATACTGTCCCAATACTGACACTTCCCATATTATCGGAGTAGGCAACAGTTGAAAAAGCAATTATCAAGCTGAGTGTAAATAGAAGCGAAATAATTTTTTTCATCTAGATTCACTCCTTTCATGACCCAAAAATAGCTTTATACATAGAATCACTTGCTTGAAGTCCCCATGCACTTCTCACTGCATCTTCGGCATTATGATTCTGAACAGCATCTACTTCAACCTCAATCCAGAATTGATACCCATCCTCAGCCAACCATGTTACAGTTTCTACTATTTTATTTCCATCGCCCGTAGTTGTACTGGTTTTTATATCAACCAAATCAATAATTCTTTCATCGATTTTTAAAGTATCTGTAAAATATGGGGTTGGGTTACCAATTCCAAGCAAAGAAGTATAATACAAGACAGTTCTTTCTCTAGTGTTGGTTTCTTTATCCTCTGTGTCCATTACCCAACCATTGTTGTTGTTAACCAGCAAATGAAGATCTATTAAATCCGGGCTCAATCTGTCTGTTGCTGCAACTTTATTACCAGCGCTATCTGTCCAATACTTATATATGGTCACTCGGACATATTCCGGAATATTACCGCTGTTGACTACGTGAAGTTTTTCAGTATATTTACGTCCCAGTTGGATTTTATTTTCGTCTCCCAGCATGTTAGACAGCAGCACATGAGAACCGCCCTCCACGAAGTCCGCTTTCGCAGTACTATCATTGCTGTAGTCGCGCTCATAGTTTCTGCTGCCAACCAGCTTATCATTTTCATATAGGGAAACGCCGATTGTATCCAACTGTACCCCGCCATAGCCGGAGTTCTCATTGTAAATCTGGGGTGCAGCACGCACGCCGCCGATTGTGCCTGTCATCAGAAAAAGAATCGCGAGCATGAACAAAAACGTAGTTCCCATAGGAGAACGAGAAAACGATCTAATCTTTTTCATCTTCATCAACCATTCCCCTCCTCATTGTCTTCGAAAACAGGAACAATCTCTCCGTTACTATCATATTGCAGCAGTTGTGTATTCCAATCAACAGGTAAGCGAATTCCATCCTCGTCATAGCGTACTGGAGTGCTCTCATAAGTTACGATAACATTATACTGGTCGCCATCATCAGGATTAATGATCTCTTTGCTCTTTGCATATATAGTTACCGTGAGTTCGTCTGTCTTTCCTCCCCCTGGCAATGGATCAGAATAGTTGTAGTAGACATATCCGTTATCGTCTGTTTCCCCTTCTTGCCATTTAGGATTACCTGCTTCATTTATTTTTATCTCATCTATTCCCTGATATGCATAAAAGACTTTTGCCCGCACCCAAACTGGTTCAGAATTGGCATCACTGCTAATTCTGACATGCTTAGTCATGTTTGAAAACTGCTCTTCGATTCTCGTCGTATCACGCAGGTATATTGGATGGCTGCCTTTTGCATAGGTGAAAGTAGTAAAGTATGCAATTGCAGGCTGAATATTGGCACAAGTAATCAGAGCGAAAACCAGAAGTATTAAAACAAGCTTTCTCTTATTCATGCCAACCTTCTCCTTCCTGATCGCTGTGCCATTTCTGACCGTCATATTCTATCTCATTGATAATTCCGTGTCCACCGTTTCGTCCATTGAAATAGTTTTCAAATTCCGCCTTTGCTATTTTGTCCAGATCTTGTTCTGCTGTGATTTCTATGCCTGAAACGGTAAGCGGTGATACCGCAGTATAGCTTGCTCCGGAAGAGACTTCCTTTACCGTAACAACTGAACCTGCAGGGATATGATCTACTACGATTGATTCTTGGCCAGTTGCGGTAAACTCGATTCCTCTGACATCTTTAAATACGACGGTGCCCTCTTCCCCCTCTGTCTCAGAGGGTTTCACTGCCGTAATCTCGAACACGAAGAGTGCAGGCTCTTTGATTTGATTTTCACTGAGATCTATATAATTGTCAAGGGTCTTTATGATCTTAACCTTTCCATATCGCGGTTTCATCTCAGGCTTAGCTGTGATCGTTAAAATGTTTTCCCATTCACCATAGGCGGTATTATAGTTCTGAGTCGCAGGAGTTGTGGTATTATCCACTTTAGTTGGTACAGTTATCAGCTGCGGCTCAAACAGAAACTCATAATTGTCGGATATCGCCCTGGTTACAGTTATTGTGGCATCCTTTGATCCATCTGTGTTCTCTGCAAATTCGTTATACGCGTTGCTGCCTTTTTTTGTTGTCGTTGTGAAAGAACTCGTTGCGGACCCATCGTTTTTCAAATTTGCTCCACGAAGGATCAACAAATACATTCCCGCATTCAATCCGCTAAGACTTATTTCAGTTGCCCCTCCAGCCGCAACCGGATCTATTGACGGAGTAATACTCTGCTCCTGCACGAGCTTCGCTGCGGCCTGTGCAATCGGAGAGAATTTCTTCAGCATGGTGTTCCGATCATTCTGGTTATCTGGATCTGCTACCAAAGCTGTTTTGATACTTTCTTGCAAGCCCGCAAAGGATGACCCTTCATAACTATAGGTGTAGGTATCATACATAGGATCCGCCTTTGCACTTGCAATCAGATACAGATCGGCTTGAACTTGTGCTTTTACGATTTCAGTCTCGTAGGCTGTTCCTTCTTTATCGCCTGGAACCAGATTGACATTGACTCCATAGGCTCCGTCTACCAGCACCACTCCCGCGGCAGGCAGTGAAACGGCCCCGCCGTCACCGCTGCCTTCCAGGACAGGCTCGTTCGCTGCACCTGCCTCTCCGCCTTGTTCCGCCCAGCCTGCCGGTGCTAGCGCCAGCAGCAGGACCAGGCTGAGCAGTGCTGCCAGGATACGCTGTGTATTCATTCTCATTGGCCGTCTCTCCTCACTTTTCTTCTCCGCCGTCCGGAGCGTCCTCCGCGGCGCTGTGGTTTGGTTCTTCCGCTGAGATTTCGGGTTCTTTCTCGGGTTCCGCTTCCGGTTCTTTGGCCGGTTCGTCTTCGGGTTTCACTTCCGGCTCTTCAACCGGTTTGTCTTCGGGTTTCGCTTCCGGTTCTTTGGCCGGTTCGTCTTCGGGTTTCGCTTCCGGTTCTTTGGCCGGTTCGCTTTCGGGTTTCACTTCCGGGTCTTCAACCGGTTTGTCTTCGGGTTTTACATCCGGCTCCTTCACCGGGGTGTTCTTCGGTTTTGCTTCGGGTTTCTTCGGTGCCGAGCGTTTATTGTTTTTCGTGGGCTGTTCCGTCACTTCCTCGATCATGCGGTACAGGTCTGCTGTCTTGATCTTCGGTTTTCTGCGTCCCGAGACAACAAGCAGGATGATCAGCGTCAGGAACAGCAGCGGCACGCCGATGGCCGGGATGGTGATGTAGTTCGGGATCCGGAAGGCCTCCGCCGGTACCACCAGCTCGCCGGCCTCGTTCGCGACGCGCGTGCCGCGGATCAGTAGGCGGTGGGTGTTGATGCCGTAGGGGGTGCAGGTGACCAGTGTGCAGTAGTCCTTTCCGGGTGCGATGGCCAGCTCCGAGATGTCGCCGGGTTCCACGATGCGGATCTGGTCGACCTCATAGGTGATCATCTGGTTCAGGACCGTGATGGTGAAGGTGTCGCCCTCTCTCAGCTGGTCCAGATCGGTGAAGAGCTTCGCGCTGGGCAGGCCGCGGTGTCCGGAGACAACCGCGTGGGTGCTCTCGCCGCCCACCGGAAGCGAGGTCCAGTCGATGTGGCCGATGGCGATCTGCAGGACGGATTCTTCCACCCCGTGGTAGATGGGGATATACACGCCGATAGACTTGATGGTGATATATCCGATGATGCCGGTGCCGGAGAGGTCCAGCAGGGAGTTGTATTCCGCCAGGTCCTCATCCGTCATGGTATAGGGATTCGGCTTCTTGAGCAGTCTTTCGTTATATTCATGCGCGGCCTGGATCATCTCATCCAGTTTTTCCTTGTCCACGTTCTCGACGGCGTTGGAGTAGGAGGCGATGGCGCGGGATGCATGGAACGAGTTCCACCAGTCGCTCACCGTCGGGTAAGCCATAATTCCCAGGCCGATCAGCATGATCAGGACAAGGATCCAGGTTCCCAACGCCGATCTCTTTTTTCTTCTCTTTTCCTCTGCGGTCAGAGGTCTTTTCTTCTTACTCATCTATTGCTCCGTTATATGGTTACATTAAGCACTTTAGTATATCATATAATCTTGGATTTCTCAAGGTACGGTCAACGGTTTTTTTCTTGGATTTTTATTAAAATTCCAGGGTTTTTTACCTCTGATCCGGGATTCTGCTTCATTCTACCACAGGAAGAATCAAGAAAAGCGTCAATAAACCGAAAAACTTTGCGTCGAATTGACGAAAATACAGCAGGCTCCGTTTCCGGAGCCTGCCGCGGTATTTGTTGTGCGGTTTTGTGGCACAGCAAATGATAATCAAAGAAACATTGCCATATAATGCGGCAGGGTGGTTTTCCCATTGGCAGTTCCGATATTCCCGTCGACAAATTTGTAAGCCTCGCCGGGGCCAAACTGCTCAATAAATCGGTTGAGTGAAGGGCTGGATGTGTTCCCAGCCTTGACCTCGACAGGAACCACCTCTCCATTTCGCTCGATGATGAACTCAATCTCCATGGAGCTGTTGTCGGTCTTATAATAGTTCAGGTTATACCCGCGTTTCACCAGCATCTCCGAAATAAGATTCTCGTAGATCCCTCCCTTGGCGTTGCCAAGGATTTTCCCCGTGAGAACAGCAAGTTTGGTCTGCATGCCATAGCGGGCCATCAGCAGACCGGTATCATTGACATAAACCTTGAACTCATTTTCTTTCCCATTGGCACTCAGCGGAAGATAGGGCTCATAGACATTATAGCAGAGATGAACGAGATTGGCGTCTTTCAGCCATGTGATGCTGTCGCCGTACTTTCGGGCGGTGGCTTTTTTTTCGACCTCGGAGTATTTGAATTTTTTGTTTTCGCGGGCCAACTGCTTGGGCAGACTGTCATAGCACGCGCGGACCTTGACTTTCTCCACACCTTTTGCATGAAGGGCAATATCATCGTCATAGGCAGCCAGGATCTTCTCCTGTACGCTCTGCACTTCGCCGAAGTCCTTGTTTTTCACAAAAGCAGCCACCACTTCCGGCATTCCGCCGACAACAATATATTCCCGGAGAATACTCTCGAACTTCTCGTTGATATCTTCCGGCACTTTGGTTAAGCCTGTGAAAAAAGAGTGCAAATAATCTATGGTATCGCTGTCATATCCATAAGCCCAAAGGAATTCTTCAAAGTCCATTGAGTACATGACGACCTGACGTTCATAGCCAACAGGGATCGACTCAATCTCTTCAACTTCGTCGTCGTCATCCTGCCCATAGTGCAATCCGAGAAGGGACCCGGAAGCAATCACATCAAAGCGATTGTCTTCAGCAAGAAACTTCAAAGCTGTCCTTGCTTTGGCGCAGCGTTGAATCTCATCGAGAAAGATAAGTGTTTTCCCCTCAATCAGCCTGATGCCCGGAAGGTGCGCTGTCATACGCTTATATATTTCGGCCGCATCCAGATCCCCTTCAAAAATATCCTTCAAGCTTGGGTAGCGAACAAAGTTGATCTCAATAAAGCTTTCGTACTCGGCCGCTCCAAACTGCTGAACAATATAGGTTTTTCCGATCTGCCGGGCGCCTTTGATGAGCAGGCATTCCCGATTCTTATTGGCCTTCCAGTCCAGCAGTAATTGATAGATTTTACGCTGCAGCATGACGTCACCTCCTGCCGTTATCTTTACCTTATACCCTTTAACGAAATGCAGTATCGGTATATCTCACCGGACAATCGATTCCATTAAGCAGTATAACGTTCGGCAGAGCTGAAGTCAAGAGCCGAATGCATATTTTTGGACTGTCAAATCTTGAATTTATGCATATTTTTGGACATTATTTATCGGCTTTTTTGCATATTTTCGGAGGGCAATCGAGCCTTGCTTGCACTAGTCAATAAAGCTCAGATGAGCTCCGGCAATAGTTTGTATAGTTTCGGCAGGCTCCGTTTCCGGAGCCTGCCGCGGTATTTGTCATGCTGTTTTGTGATACGTCTGGCTTAGGCATGAGGCACACACGTACCTCATGCCTTATCTCAGACGTGTTCCTTCCGCTTCTTCAGTGTCAGGATCGCCCCGGCCAACGCTGTCATGATCCCGCCGGTCACCGTGAAGATCGCGGTACCGATTCCTCCGATATTAACCAAATGCAAGGGCTCGGGCCTTTTCTTCCGGCATATTATCTGCAATCAGACGATCATAGAATTCCTTTGCCTGTTCTGCGCGTCCTTCTGCGCGTCCTTCCGCGCGGCCTTCCGCGCGTTCCTTCTGGAACTCTTCTTTAAATACTCTGCGTACTGCTTCCGGCATGATCCCCGCCTCCTTTATCTCCGTAATGGTTTGCTCATTGACAACGATACTTACCTGCATCACTGCCTGAACATAGTTGATCATCTGCGGATCGCCGCTTTCAGCAAGCTCAAGCAGTTTAATAATATCCTCTTTTGCCGCATCTTTTGCCAGCGCTTTGAACGCGCTGTATTCCCCTTTCGGCAGTCTCGAGGTCACCACAACCTGCGTTGGTACATTCAGCATCCCGGCGATTCTGTACACTCCCGGCGTGTCCTCTGAAACGTGCAGACCGCTCTGCTCCAGTGATCGGAACATCTCCCGTGGATATGCATGTCGAAAAATAGAGACTGTCAGTTCTTCCAGTGGGATCTCGTTTACTCTCTTTCCCAGTCCTTTGTAGAGCAATGCATAGCCCTGCGTTTTGTAGAAATCGTCTATGCTCAGGCTATTCTCCGGGGACTTGTACTCCAGCACATTATGCGTACGGAAGAAGCTCCCGATCGGATCACGTAATACCGCGGAGTCTCTCTTAATATAAGCATATCCATCCGGACCGGTTCATCCCCAAGTTCATGCTCCTGAAGGTATTCCATCTGGACATGCGTCGGTTCGTATTCCGCATGGACAGCGCCATAGAAGCCGTAATGGTATTCCACCTTTCCGACTTCATTCTTTGATCCCATCTCCACTTCACCCGCCTTTCTGTATGCCTTCTGTTCTCTTATTTTCTATTATACTGAAGACCTGTGAACAATTCAAGGCTTTTCAATGATTTTACCAATTAGGTAACACCACCCGCAGTTGCTTGACATTCCGTAAGCGGTAAATAGCCGGTACTCTACCGGGAAATAAGGAAATGTGGGATAATACCTCAGGCGTACTCGAAAAACTTGTAGTTTTTCAATCACTAAATCGGGAGGTATTATCCATGGATAAGACAACGCACGAAGTCCGGCTAATCCAATGGCAGGAGATCATTCAGGCGCAGCAGGCCAGCGGTCAGAACAAGCGCGAATGGTGCCGGGAAAACGGGATTTCAGAAAAACAGTTTTTCTACTGGCAGCGGCGAGTGAGAAAAGAGCTTTATGAATCCCAGGTTGGAGGACTTGTCTCTGTTACTCAGGAATCTGCAAAGAGTCTTGTAGAAGTGCCACTGGCCAGCGCATCTTCAAATACAGTGGCAAATGGATTCAACCCGGAAGCCGTCATTGCCATAGGGAATGTAACGGTAGGGATCACAGCAAACATCTCAGAGTCACTGCTCATGAGTATTGGGAAGATGATTCGTCATGCTTTATGATGCAAAGGGATTCGAGAAGATCTACATTGCGCCTGGATATACAGACCTTCGGAAGGGACTGGATGGGCTTGCAATGATCATCCATAGCCTGCTGCTGGGCTCATGCTCGACGAAGGTTTGCCGATGCGGTAAAAGCATACGGCAAAAAACCGGGACTCCAGGATACGCTTGCTTACCGGGCACTGGAGAAAATATCCAGAATCTACCTTCTGGACGAAAAATTTAAGAACCTTCCGCCGGAAGAACGGAAAAAGCGGCGTCAATCCACTGTAAAGCCCAGGGTTGATGCGTTCTTTGCGTGGGTAAAAGAGCACAGGGATGATGTGCCCCCCAAAGGTAAGACTGGTGATGGTTTCTCTTACTGCATCAATAATGAGAAGTTCCTGCGTATGTTCCTGGACAATGGCCTGATCCCCATTGATAACTCCGCATCAGAACGTGCCATCCGTCCTTTCACAGTTGGCCGTAAGAACTGGCAGCTTATTGATACGCTCAACGGAGCAAAAGCCAGCGCAATTATCTACAGCATCGTTGAGACCGCCAAGGCGAACAATCTGAAGCCGTATGAATACTTGAAGCACCTGCTCACTGAGATTCCTCAGCGTTTGGATCAGAAAACCTCCGAGTGTTCCCTTGACGATCTTCTTCCTTGGTCAGACTCCATTCCAGATTGCTGCAGGCTGAAAACCAAATAAGAATACTGGCTCGGTCACTCTGATGACCGGGTCTTTTTTACAGTACCTGTGGTTTACCGCTTACGGTCTTTTTTACAGTACCTGTGGTTTACCGCTTACAAAGATGAAGGGACTGGATTTGTGCAATTCCGCTTTTTCGTACAACGCAGTTGTACCGTATTGAAGTATTCGGATATAAGAAACGGCTCCATGAGATTTCACACTCACAGAGCCAGTTTTCTTTTTGTTCTTATGTTCTCCTTCTCTTCCTCATCACCAGACCCACGCCGGCGATGCCTGTCATCATGGTACCGAGGAGGTAGATCAGGTTGGTACCGGGGCCGCCGGTGGAGGGAAGCTCGTAGCCGGTGGAATTGTAAACTGTAATTTCCCAGACGTCGTTATTGTTACTGTCTTTGACTTTCTGGCATCCAAGCGGTGCGCCATTTAGCGAAGCATTGATCGTGTTTGGTCCTGCCGTTGTGATGATGACCGGTGCAGTGAGCATGTTGTAACCGGGAAGTGCTTCAGTTTCATACAGATAATATGATGTATTCTCTTCCAGACCGCCGAGCAGCAAAATACCATACTCATTTGTAGCGCCGGAAATAACAGCGCTTTCGTCTTCTCTTGGCAGTCCATCGTCATCAATCTGTCCGATTTTATACAGCTCGAATTTAACGCCTTCCAGAGCCTTATCCCTCGACAGCATTTCAAGCTTTTTGATGCGCACCGGATCCTTCGGCGTGTTTTTCACCGTGATCTGCATAACCCCGTCACTGTAAGCCACGCTTGCAACACTGTCTGACACAGTGCCAAATGTCCAATGCCCTGACTGAGCCGGGCGGGTCGCGCTTTGAAGCGTTACCTCCCCGGTTTCAGAGATCGTAATTCTGATGTCAAAGCCCAGGGAATTATACCCGGATGGTGTCTCTTCACGCAAGTAATAAGTACCCGCAGTCAGTCCGCCGGGCGTCTCGGAATTTTTCATGAAGATCCCCGGGATTACACCGTTTTCATCGGTTGTCAGGTTGTCGTACCCGCTCATCGGATTATAATCCGGCATCGGATAGTCATGATTTGGAACGCCGTTTACCGTCTCATATACTTCTTTATACAGTGCGAACTTTACGTCCTTCATTGGTTCATACGAATACGCATCCACCTTAACGGCCTTCAGTGTATAATCCTTGTTCCAGATCGTGATCGTAGGCATGTTATCGGCAGTAGGTTCATCTACCTGGGAAACGATATAGAGTTCGTATGCGTTTGTCTCATCCATTACAGAACCACTTACAGCTTCTCCATTCACATAGACAACCGTCTTGCCGTTATCGTTGACCGTTTTCTTAATGGTAATGGAAGAAATCAATGTCTGATAACCGTACGGGGCGGCAGTTTCAGTAAGAGTGTATTCTTTATCGTTTTCCAGATAGGAAACCACGATCAGACCATCTTCCGCGGAAGTGAAGGTCTTCCTGATCGTCCCGCTGTCATCCGTTAGCACAAACTTCGCGCCGCCAAGTGGACTTCCACCGAGATCGGTCTTCACAAATTTGATACCCGGCCTTGCGTTCGACACGGTATCTGTGCGGGAATTCACCTTATTATTGATATCGTCCGCCGTCAGTGTCTGTCTTTCATAACTAACGGTATAGGAATAACTGACAGAATATCCATGCTCGTTGGAAATGCCGCCGACATTGATGGAACTGTTCGCTTCTTTTTTTATTACAGTAACACCTGAGTCAGAAGACCAGGTTACCTTTCCGGTATCCGGATCAACGGTAATATCTCCATCAGTAATAGGGTTGTCACCCTTTTTCAGCTCCAGTTCGTATACCTGATAGTCATTCAGCGTCCTGCCATTTTCCAGTTCCGGGAAGAACCAGTTGATGGAGGTCGCCGGATGATGAAGCCTCCGCACAGAGTCCTCCATCAGAGAGCCATTCAGATATACGCCGAAGTAAATATCATCATGCAACTCCATGAATGCCGCGTCTGACCAGACCTTATTCACAATCAGGCCATAGCCGTGCTGGTTATGAACTGTGACTGTTCTGTTGGTGTCGCCGGCCGCAATCCTACCGCAGTTGTCTTCCGTGCCTGTTGTCCCGGATGAATAAGAACCTTCCGTAGTCATATATCCAATCAGATTATAGCCTGCCGGTATCTCGGTGCTGCGTTCTTCGATGTAATAGGGCGTTCCCGCCATCAGGCCGGGGATCTCTATGCTGTAACCCGCCTTAATGTTATCAACAGCACCGCCCGGGGAGCTATAGAAGGTGGCCTGCTCGGCTTCGCTCTTCCACTCGCCTGCGGCTTTTTGCGTATTCAGCTCCGAGAAGACCGTTTCTCCTGTAGATACAAAATCTCCATTTTGCCAGATACAGTATTCACCCGCGCTGTTCTTCACATAGTACTTACCGGTGTTGTACACGGCATAGCCGGTTCCATCAACTGTCTTATCCGTTCCGGAACCAATATAGATCCTGAACCGGAAGTTGGTTTTGTCCGCATCAGCTCCATCTCCGCTATGGATTTCCGTCGTTTTCCCAAAATCTCTCCAAAGCCTCTTCGTCACGGTCAGCGTCTTCTGTGCGCTGTCGGAGACGTGATTGTTGTAGATGACCTTCTTACGCCCGGAAACAGTGTCTTTTTCTATCTTAAAGTTCTTCAGAGTGTCGGAACCAGTGACAGTGGTTCCCTCAAGGATCTCTCCATTCGCCGTTACCTGATCATAGGTGTTTGGGGCGATCCCGCATTCCACAAAATAGTATTCCGTATCTTCCGAAGGCAGCTGAATGGAGGCTGTCTGGCCGGGAGTCAGGAAATAAACCCCCTGATAGCTTACGCCGTTCACATTGTATTCTGCCTGGTATGGTACTGGTTCCTTCGTAGTTGCATCCAGAACAGAAGGGTCATAAGCATAGGGCTCTGTCTCCGTCCCTCTCTTTGCCTGCACAAACCGGGCACTGGTTGTATCCCAGTACCAGATCTGGAACGGGAACTGTGTACTTACGGTATCAGTTCCGCTTACTTCCTTTTCCAGCTGCACTTCACCATTGACATAAGGTGCCAGGTTAAAACGCATGTGAAGATTCGATGCGCCGGCACCACGTTCCATATAGAACATCTTCATGGTATGGCCTGAGTAGTCCTTGAAGACCGTCCCTCCGTCCTTGAAGAAGCCGTCCAGATATGCCGTGATCTCATCTTCCGTTGCGTCGGGGTTCTCCTCCAGATATGCTGCTTTATACAGCGCCCTAAGGGTTGTTTTAGTACCGTTTACATTTACTTCCCCGGTCCTGAAGTTAACGCTTCCATCGCAGGCCGAGTGAATGCCGCCAAGATCCAGAACCAACTTGCCATCTATGTAAAGCCAGAAGTCATCGTCTCCCGAGAACTCAAAGATCAGATCGTGTCCCCAGGCATCCAGTCCGCTTTCACTCTGCATGAAGCTGGCATCCATCTCCATGCCGAAGTAATGGTCAACGTTCGGTGCAAGCTTATTGGTATAACTGTTTGGAATCTGGTATAACTGCTCTCCATACCTCGGATCCAGCGATGTGATCGCCTGCCCTTTGATATTCGTCGTGTTATACATCGTGGTGGAGTAGGAATAAGCCGGCGTAATGACCAGATTGCCATCTTCATCCACTTCTACCGTCTTTGCGAGGTCATTGTAGGGGAAGTACTGCCCGTGGCGCCTCGTATCTCCGGTTTCCGAAGTTGTTCCCAGCTGATCGTATACAACAATATCCCCAATGCCATAAGCACCGCCGCCAGGCATTGGCTTACCATACCAGATATCGTCCGCACTTGTAATCAGATGAGCAAAATTTTGGGTACAGTCATATTCAAAGTATCCGGTCTCGCTGTAGGTGCTCGCAAGGAAAGTATGGTTGACAGTCGTTTCAGAAGCAGCGCTGCAGGCAGAATACAATTCACTGAGATTATGACTTGTATACCCGTTCAGCGCGACATCAGGATATCCGTTACCACTCAGGTTCTTTTTCAACAGGTTGGCATAAACAGTGCTTCCGTTCTTTGATGTCTGCCCCAGGACAGCCGTCTGGATCATATTATGGTAATTGCCATTTGCAGTGCTTTGCATACCGTCCGGATAGTTGATCATTTTTATCGTGATTCCAAAATCCGAGTGATCAATTGTCTCAACCGTTGAAAGTTCACCGCTTTCCTCATCATTTGTCATGATGGCAAAATAGAAGTCCCTGGTGATCGTCGTGTCATTCGCCAGCGCGATCGGAGCGGAACCAAGCTGGTACTCGTTTTCGGGAACCATGAGCATGGCATAATCATAATACGGATCATCCCACGCCAAAATCGTGCTGTAATATTCGTTATACCGCCGCCCGTTCAGGTTGATACCGATGGGGCTGTCTGCCAGGAATTCGTCTCCTGTTACCTGCGGCGCAATATACTTCCCGGAATAGTTATTCTGTAGTTCATAATAGTAGTTTGGAACATCCGTTTCGTTCCCGTCATCATCAAGATAATGATATTCCGTGAAATCCCACAGCATAGTGTTGACCTTGCTGCCGACCCAGGAAATGTTATCACCGCTCATATAAGCTCTTACCAGCATGCCATCATAATCGATTGCGTAATACTCGTATTCCAGCGTGGTTTCGTTCCAGATACGGGTATAGATGACGACCTGATCCCCATCCTTGACATCATAATCAATGGTTCCGTCATCATTCACCGTGCCGGACACGCTGACCTTCTTTGCCGTATAAACCACAAAGTCGTCATCGTTCAGGTTTGACTGCTCGGCAAAATACATCCAGACATTTGAGCCGTTCTGTGTGTCGGCGACCGTATAAAAGTTCCCGTTATTGTTATAGAGGGTCCGGCCGTTGCTGCTGAACTTATACTTTCCGCTGTAAGTGCCGGTCCCTTCGGTTACTGTTATCTTGCATCTCTCATCAGGGGTATCTACCAGGGAAATGCCCTTATTGCCTGTACCAACATTAACCGTGTCATCAAATCGCACATATTTCAGTTCACCGTTTACCACTGCCGTGATATAATACTGGGCTGGTCCGCAGCAGGCGAATGTCCACATCGTAATATCACTGTTCTGCGCGACAAAGACACGATCCGTCCTGCTGACAGGGTCGATTCTTACAGTAGTAGATTTGTTTTTCAGGATATTGACAGTCTCCTTCACCTTTCCGCTTCCATCGGAAAGTGTGATTTCGGAACTCATCGTCCCGGTAGAAGAAATCATACCTGAACCGGATGTATCATTCACATTCCAGATAATACCGAGTGACTGCCCGTCAAGACCATAGGGATCCTCACCCTCTCCGATTTTTGTCAGGATGATCTTAGTACCGTTGTTTTTAGGTACAGAAGTACTGGTACCTTTCGCAAGTTCAAAATAGCTGCCGTTTCGATTCCAGTAATAAAACTCCTTGTTGGCCCTTTTATGATAAATCACGAAAGACGTAGGTGAACCTTCCGTATGGATCTCCACCGTATATTTTGTTGCCGATTCTTCGTCGTCACCGAATTCGTAATATCTCAGATTGTTTGTTTCTATTATTTTCAGGTTGACGTACTTTTTATTTCCTTCTGCATCGTATATGTAGATATATAAGCAATTACCCTGCTCATCAGGCTCTGTTTTCTCAAAATAGAATCGGTTTGCAGAATCAAGAGTTGTAGTCCTCTGGAATTTCCATGCGTTGCTCACCAAAACCAAAGGGTCGGTATAATAATATCGGTTGTTTCCATCATCCATCGACAGATAGTAGCTGTTTCCATCGAGCCCATCAACAGATGCTGCTGTCTCTGCAGAGTCGAGGTCTACGATCCCATATACAGAAAAACCTGAAGCTTCAAAGCTCACTGTCTGCCTGCCATCCACAGACTCTGTACTGCTCTCTACCTTATCTCCTTCCTCCGCCCCATCCGCAAAATGCACAACGCTCAGGTCTTTTCCTTCTTCCGCATCCGCCAGCTCAATCCGCACGTCAACAACAGTACCCTCCGCCGGCTGGTACTTAATCTCATGATCGTCCTTATCCACGATCTTGATATCAAACAACCGGATATACCCCGCTGTTCCTTCTTCCATGCCAAGTGCATTCTCAGTCTTTGAAACATACTCGTCGTAAGCAGATAAAGTGCTTGCATCGTCGTTTTCATCCGGCAGTATTTCCTCTGCCTCCAGTTCCGCCCCTTCCGGGATCCCGGTCTCGGCCCCATACGTCACAGTAACCTTATAATTCTTCCCATCACTCGCCAGTACATTCTTTTCGATCACTGTTCCGACGATAACATACACCGAGAAGGCGTCGGATTCGAACTGGATCTCGTTATCCTCATCCGGGTTTTCCACAACCTGGACATCGGTTACGACTTCCGCGGTGGGCGCGGCGGGGGCTTCGGTCGTCTCGTTCTGGGAGGTCTCCGCCGTGTCTGTTTCGGCCAGGTGGACCAGGGCGACGTTTTCACTCTCACTGACGATGGCGGACTTCATGCTGACTCTGATCGGGAGCTTCGGTTCGATCAAATTCTGGTCCGCGTCAAAGAAACTGATGTCGACGGCCTGTGCGGTGACGACTTTCTTCTCGCCGCTGCTCTCGACCGCATCCGTGATGTTACTGAGCGTATCGTCGTCCATCTCAACCTGACTGACGACCATGGTGGTCCCTTCGGGGAACGCGCCTTCGGGCGCATCGACCGTGACAAGCACTCCAGCGGTCTCCGCTTCAAAGTGCGCTGCGGGCATGCTTTCGCTGACCGTCTCTTCGGCGGTCACTTCCGTTGTCTCTTCGGTCTGCTCTTCACCGGTCAGGTCCACGACCGCGAAGGGAGAGAAGGTCGTGCTGGTGAAAACCACGGTTCCCGCTTCGGTGTCGAAGAGGACGTCTTCCACTTCCCGCGCGGTTCCGCCCGTCAGGTGGAACAGCTTCGGCGCGCTCATGCCACGGATTGCGGCTGCCCTGAGCGTGACGCGGATGGGATCCAGGCCGTTCAGCGCCGCGGGCTCTCCACTGGCGGCAAAGCCGATGTCCAGCAGCAGCATGGAGGAGATCTCCCGCTCTTCGCCCTCGGCGGCGTTCTCATTGATCACTCTGAGGATCTGCTTCCGCGCAGCGTTTTCGTCCGCATCGGTGAGGATCAGCTGGACATTTTCATCCAGCGCGCCCTCCGGGATCTCGGCCAGGACGGTCATGCCGCCCTTTTCAGCGCCGCGTGTGCCGGTGTAAACGACCGTGTGCGCCTCTTCGACGCCGGCTTCCGCTTCGTCGGCCGCGGCTTCCTGATTTTCTTCGCCTGCGTTCGGCTCGGTGCTGTCTGCAGTTTCGGCAGTATCGGCGTCGTTGCCTTCGGCGTCTTCGTCACTGCCTTCGGTCGTCTGGGGATCGGTCTCCTGCTCTTCCGTGGAGGGCTCTTCCCCTTCGGTATTCACGTCTACGGCATCGGCATCGGCAGTTTCCGTCTCTTTCTCTTCCATGAAGATGAACTCCGATTCCCCGTCATCCAGTTCATAGGTTGTGAAGCACTCGGGTCCGTGGACGTGCTCGGTGACCTGCAGCTGCCCGCAGATCAGCCAGGTGTTTCCGTCTTCGTCCACATAGAGGCTGCCGTCCTCGTTTTTCTGATAGCAGGCATCCGTATGGGTATGCAGCAAAATTTCCGGCTGCTCGCAGGTCAGGGCCGTAACAGTCTGATAGCAGCTGTTGTCATGGTGGTGGGCGCCTTCGCCCGCTTCCATGCCGCAGGTAAGTTCTTCCGTCCATGCGAAGCACTCGTCCGTGTGGACATGCCCCTCTTCAAGGACATTGCCCTCCTCGTCCAGAACCGGCTCCGTAGAGAGTTCACAGATCAGGTCGCCGCGGACAGGGGTGTAACAGGCCGCCGTGTGCTGATGCCCGTCTGATTCCGGAACTGCGCAGATAAGCGTTCTTGTTGTGGTATAACAGTCCGCCGTATGACGGTGAGGACGGATTTCCGGCATCGGGCAGACCAGGTTTCCGTTTGCGTCAAAGCAGTCGTCGTTGTGGATGTGGACGAAGAAGTCCGCGTAAGCCGGGCCCTCGGGCGGCACGGCCGCACAGGTCAGCTGGGTTACCTGATAGGTCTTCGCGATCGCGGGGAGATGGAAGACGCCGGCCACGCCGGCTGTCACCACCAGTGCAAGGCAGACCAGCAGCACGACATGCCATCTGCGTCTGTTGATCGCACGCAGCATTGCGTTGATTTGATTTTCCGTACGTCTGTTCATCTGTCTTCCTCCTTCTCCTCATTATTCGGTCTGATGGATCCTTCGTTCATGCTGAGTATATCAGATCCGCAGTCAATAAAACCGTCAATAAAATCATGCGGAGTGTACTTTTTCACAAATTTTTTCTCTTTTCCGCCTGCGCCGGCAGTTAGTTTCAGCTATCTATTCTCTGCAATAAGCATTCTAAAGCAGTTTATTATAACAATTTCTCATGTCAGATCTGTTGCATATTTATGAATTATATCTTAAATATTTCCTAAGAATAACTGAGCCGCATGCGCTTTCCGACAAAAAGCCGGGAACAGTTTCCCGTTCCCGGTTGGGTAATTCCTCGCCCGCGGATTATTCCACGGTTCCGAAGGATTCAATCGGCCAGATCCTCAGCAGCAGTCTCCCGACGACCTTGTCGTTGGGGATGCAGCCGACGGACCTGTTGCGGCTGTCGATGCTGGTGGCCCGGTGGTCGCCCAGCACAAAGCAGCAGCCCTCCGGAACCTGATACGGCAGATTGATGTTGCACTCGCCGAAGGCCTTTTCGCTGATATACGGCTCGTCCAGGCGGACGTTGTTCACGTACACCGTTCCGTCCTGGTCGATGTCGACCCAGTCGGTCTCCGTGGCGACCACGCGCTTGATCAGGACCTCGTTATTATAGTAAAAGCCGATCACGTCGCCGGTCTTGTAGCGGTGGTTGTTCAGCGCGATCACGACGTCGCCGTCGAACAGCGTCTCCTCCATCGAGACGCCCTCGATGGTCAGCACCGGCAGAATCAGGATCGTCATGATCACCGCGAAGGCCGCCACGATCAGCAGCGTGTACATCGTGCTGCGGGCGGAGCTTCTTCTGCGGCCCTGCTGACGCATTCTGCCAAGCTCGGCCTCCATCAGCTCCACCGGCGGGACTTCCATCCGCTGCCGTTTTCTTCTCTTTGGTTCGCTCATGTCTCTGTTCTTCTCATTTCAGGCCCTTGTCAGTTCAGGAGCGTGAACGACTTCAGCGGCCAGATGCGTGCCAGCAGCTTTCCCAGAACCACGTCGTTCGAGATGCAGCCGACCGCCGTGTTCCGGCTGTCGACGCTCTCGGTGCGGTTGTCTCCGAGGACAAAGCACTTGCCCTGCGGCACCTGATACGGCAGCTTGATGTTGCAGTCGCCCAGGGCCTTCTCTTCGACGTAGGGCTCGTCCAGCACGACGCCGTTGACCGTGACGGTGCCGTCCTCGGCAATGTCGACCCAGTCGCCGCTGGTGGCGATCACGCGCTTGATCAGGACCACATTGTTATAGTAAAATCCGATGATGTCGCCGGTTTTGTATTTCCCGTTGTTGAGGGAAATGACCATGTCGCCGTCCACCAGCGTGTTCTCCATGGAGCCGCTGGAGATCTGCAGCACGGGCAGCAGAAGCACCGCGATGATCACGGCGGCCGCCGCCACAAGCAGCAGGGAGAAGATCGTCGTGCGGAGGGTTCTGCGGTAACGGGCGTTATACCGCGTCCGCTTCAGTTCTCCTTCCAGCAGGTCGACAGACGGGATCTCCAGCTGCTGGACTTCCTTCTTCTCGCTCATGCCTCTTCCTTCCGCTGTTCTGCCTCAGCGGATTCCTCCCGGGCCACCTGCTTTTTCAGTTCCTGCAGGCGCTCTTCGGCGTTCTTCCCGCTTCGCACGGAGGTCGAAACACCGGTCAGCAGATCAAGACGGGCACGCGCCGCGTCGAGGGCGGCGTCCTTCTCGTCCAGTCTCGAGCGCAGGAATTCCATGGTCCCGGACATGTCCTCCGCGTCCGCCTTCAGTTTGTTCATGGTCTCGTCCTTGGCGTCCAGGCGGCGCTTCAGGTGGGCAATGGTCTCGTCCTTCTCATCCAGGCGATGCTTCAGGGTTTCGAGGCTGGCGTCCTTATCGTCGAGTTTGCCCTTCAGCCGGTCGATCAGTTCATGATCCTTTTCGGCGTTGCTTTTCAGTTCTTCGATGGCGGCTCTCTGCCGGGAAACTTCCTTGCTCTGTGCCAGAAGCAGCTGCAGCAGATCCTGCCGGCTCAGTCGGTGTAGTTCCTTCTCTGTCACGGTGGCGATTCTCCCTTCCATGCATTAAGACATTCTGAAGTGGTATTGTAACATATTTTTTCGGAAATCTCAACGGCTTTATGTCCCCTGTCCGGTTTATTTTTACGTCATTGTCATTTTCACGTCTCTCTGTACGTTTCCAAAGGTTTTCGCTCTGCCGGCGCGGCGCGGGCTTGACGCGGGCCCGGCGAATGCGTATAATGCCGGTAACAGGCAGACCGGCGTGCTTTGCGCCGGTTTCGAAAAGGAGCGATGCAGCATGGATTCCCGCACCAGCAAGCAGAATTATTACCTGGATATCGCAGATTCCGTTCTCGAACGGTCCACCTGTCTGCGCCGGAAGTACGGCGCGATCATCGTACGCAACGACGAAATCATCTCCACCGGCTACAACGGCGCGCCGCGCGGCCGGCGCAACTGCAGCGATCTGGGCGTCTGCACCCGCGAGACGCTGAACATTCCCTCCGGTGAGCGCTATGAGCTCTGCCGAAGCGTCCATGCCGAGGCCAACGCCATCATCTCCGCCTCCCGCCGGGACATGATCGGTGCGACGATCTATCTGGTCGGGCGGGATGCCCGTACCAACGAGCTGCTTTCGGACGCGATGAGCTGCTCGATGTGCAAGCGGCAGATCATCAACGCCGGCATCGACAAGATCGTCATCCGCATCACCCCCACCGAATACCGCACCATTCCGGTCAGTGACTGGATCGAAAACGACGATTCGATTTTCATGCTTTGAGGTATCTGATCATGCACCCGACTCATTGGAATCCGGCCGCCTATGCCGCCGCCGCGCGGCAGGCCGCCGCCGAGGGCATCGTCCTTCTGAAGAATGACCGGGAGGCGCTTCCGCTGCGTGACGGCGAGCGCCTCTCTCTTTTCGGCCGCGCTCAGTTTCATTATTATAAAAGCGGCACCGGCTCCGGCGGCTGTGTCAACACCGACTATGTCGTCGGGATTCGTGACGCGCTGGAGCGGTCCGGGCGTTATCGCCTCAACGCCGCGCTCACCGCCGTCTACGAGGCCTGGCTGGAGGATCATCCCTTCGACGCCGGGCAGGGCTGGGCCTCCGAACCCTGGTTTCAGGAGGAGATGCCCCTCTCCGAGGAACTGGTCCGCCGGGCGGCAGAGGAATCCGACGCCGCCCTGGTCCTGATCGGGCGCACCGCCGGTGAGGATCAGGATAACCGCGCCGAGGCCGGGAGCTTTCTGCTCACGGAGACGGAACGCGATATGCTCCGTCTTGTCTGCCGAACCTTCCCCAGGACCGCGGTGCTCCTGAATACGGGGAACATCATGGACATGCGCTGGGTGAACGAGTTTGACCCTGCCGCCGTGCTGTATGTCTGGCAGGGCGGCCAGGAGGGCGGCAACGCCGTTCTGGACATACTCTCCGGCGACGTGACTCCCTCCGGCCATCTGTCGGATACGGTCGCGGAGCGCATCGAGGACTGGCCCTCTTTCGGAAGCTTCGGCTCGAAGACCGAAAACGTCCAGACCGAGGACCTCTATGTCGGTTACCGGTACTTTGAGACCTTCTGCCCGGAGAAGGTGCTCTATCCCTTCGGCTTCGGCCTCTCGTATACGAGTTTTGACATGGAGCCGACGGCCTTCTCGGCACATGCGCCGGAATCCGTTTCGCTCGCGGTCTCGGTCCGGAACATCGGCTCCGTCGCCGGGAAGCAGGTCGTCCAAGTCTACGGCAGCGCGCCGCAGGGGGCGCTCGGGAAACCCGTCCGCGTTCTGCTCGCCTTCTTAAAGACCGCCCTGCTCGCCCCGGGTGAGACCGAGACGCTGCGCTTTGACCTGCCGCTCTCCCTGCTCGCCTCCTATGACGACGGCGGCCGCAGCGGCTTCCGCTCCTCCTGGGTGCTGGAGGAAGGCGAATATAAGATCTATGCCGGCGCCGACGTGCGCGGCGCCGTAGAGGCGGGGCGCTTCACGCTTCCGGAGACCGTCTGTGTCCGCGCCTGTGAAGAGGCCATGGCCCCCGTGCGGGCCTTCGACCGGCTGCGCCCGGCGCCGCGGAAAGACATCCGCGCCGGTGAGGGAGCTTTTGTCCCTGCCCGGGAACCGGCGCCGCTGCAGACCGTCTCCCCGCAGGAAAAGCGTATGCGGCATCTCCCCGCCTGTCTCCCCTGTGCGGGTGATCGGGGGTGGAAGCTCCGCGACGTGGCCGAAGGCAGGCGGTCGATGCAGGAGTTTCTGTCTCAGCTCAGTGACGCCGACCTCTGCGCCATGGTGCGCGGCGAGGGCATGTGCTCGCCCAAGGTCACGCCCGGCATCGCCGGGGCTTTCGGCGGCGTGACCGAGGCCCTGAAGGGCTTCGGCATCCCGGTCGGAGGCTGCTCCGACGGGCCCAGCGGAATCCGCATGGACTGCGGCACCCACGCCTTCTCTCTGCCGAACGGGACCTGCCTCGCCTGCAGCTTCAACGAGGCGCTGAACGAGGAGCTGTTCGCCTGGGAAGGGCTGGAACTGCGCCGCAACCGCATCGACTGTCTGCTGGGGCCGGGGATGAACATCCACCGCAGCCCGCTGAACGGGCGGAACTTTGAATATTTCTCCGAGGATCCGCTCCTCACCGGCCGCATGGCATCGGCGCAGCTGCGCGGTCTGCACCGCTTCGGCGTCACCGGCGTCATCAAGCACTTCTGCGCCAACACCCAGGAGACCCTCCGCCATCATGTGAACGCGGTCGTCTCCGAACGCGCGCTGCGGGAGGTCTACCTTCGCGGCTTTGAGATCGCGGTCCGGGAAGGTCATGCCCGCGCGGTCATGAGCACCTACGGCCCGGTGAACGGACTCTGGACCTCCGGGAACTACGACCTGCTGACGGGCATTCTCCGCGGCGAATGGGGCTTCGAGGGTGTGGTGATGACCGACTGGTGGGCGATGGCCAATGACGCGGCCGGCCTGCCCGGAAGCTATCAGAACGTCTCGGCCCAGGTCCGGGCCCAGAACGACCTGAACATGGTCAACGCCGACGCGGCCTCAAACAGCAACGGGGACGATCTGGATTCGGCGCTGGCCGAAGGACGCCTCACCCGGGCGGAACTTACACGCAGCGCGGAGAACATCTGCCGCTTTCTGCTGACGCTGCCCTGCTGGCCTCACAGTCTGGGGCAGGAGTCGGACCTCGACCGGGAGCTGCGGGAGACGCTCTCCCGGGAAGATCTCTCTCTGCGGGACGCCGTCCCCGTCGTGATCGACGCGCCGGAAGTGCCCCTCGATGCCGCTCTGATCCGGGCGCAGCGGGGCGAGACCACGGTTCTGGCCGTCACGACGCCACACCGGGGCACCGTCCGTCTGGAGCTGGAGGCCAGAGCCGCGAATCAGCCTTTGATGGCGCAGCTTCCTTTCAGCGTCTTTCAAG
Organism: Oscillospiraceae bacterium; assembly: GCA_017458335.1. GTDB lineage: Bacteria > Bacillota > Clostridia > Oscillospirales > Oscillospiraceae > Limivicinus. The sequence continues at coordinate 86,540 of JAFTFT010000027.1, read as the reverse complement.
ACCGCGAACTCGTCCGGGAGGTAACGCTGACCGGGGCGGACACCGCGTGGACCCCGGTCTCGGTGGAGCTGCGGCTCTGCTACACCGGCAATTTCCTTTTGAAGCTCTACTTTGCCCAGAGCGGGCTGGAGCTGCGGAACGTCCGTCTTATTCTGGCGGAAGATCTGGAGGAACAGTTCCGTGAAGCGCAGGCCGCACGCCGTGCCGGGGAAGAGGGAAACGGCGACCCGGTCTGATTCTCTGACGCTGTTTTTAAGGCAGCGCCCCCATCTTCAGGGACGCTGCCTTCATTGCTTTTGTTTGCGGGCTGTTTTCCGTTGTTCTGCCGGTTCCGGCGCCCCGGCTTCGGGTCTCAGGGCGTATAGACCGGGATGGGTCTGCGCTTGTGCTCGCTGCGGCGGTGATAGCGCTCGATGATCGCAAGGTCTCTGTCGCTCGCGGTTCCTTCCGTCAGGTACTCGTCGATCGCCCGATAGGTCACGCCCATCTCCTTCTCGTCCGTCTGTCCGTCAAAGAGGCCGGCGGACGGCGCCTTCTCGATGATGCTCTTCGGGGCGCCGAGCCAGCGCAGAAAGTCCAGCACCTCCGTCGCCGTCAGATCCGCGATGGGGTTGAAGTCACAGGCGCCGTCGCCCCATTTGGTGAAATATCCCATATAGGCCTCGCTGCGGTTCCCGGTGCCGGCCACGAGCCTTCCCTCCGCCGCGGCGATGGTGTAGAGCGTCGTCATGCGCAGGCGCGGCGCGATGTTGGCCAGTGCGAGATCGCTCACCTCCGTGATCCCTCTCAGGGCGGCGAGTTCCGCCTCCCGCACGCCGGTCAGGTCGACCGTACGCGTCTCGATGCCGAACTGTTCCGCCAGCGCCCGTCCGTCGTCGGCATCCTCGCCGTAATTGCGTCTGGAGGCACAGGGCATGATGACGCCGACGGTGTTTTCGCACGCGGCCTTGCAGAGGATCCCTGTCAGGGCGCTGTCCTTTCCGCCGGAGTTGCCGAAGATGATGCCCCTGACTCCGCTGCTTTCCACCAGGCCGCGGATCCACGCGGTCCGTCCTTCAAATTCCGCCTTCCAGTCTCTGCCGATCATCATTCCCTGCGCTCCTTTTCTGTTTCGTTTTTGCCCCTTCATCATAAAAAACGGCGCATCAAAAGTCAAGCGTTTTTCCATATGATTTCAAGCATGTCTGTCATTCGGATCGCAAATGCTTTTATTGTTCAAACTATACAAAATTTTGAATCAAAAAATGTGTAAAATGCCAAATTTTCGGCTTGACTTTTGGCATGATACCTGATATCATACGCACATCCGGACGAAAGTCCGTTCTGAATATAGTGTTTCGATATAAGCAAATGATATGGATTTGAAGTTTCTACCCGGACACCGTAAATGACCGGACTATCGAACGAATCAGGAAGCTGTGTAAGAGGTTTTTGATGTACTGCCGCTTCCGAGTTCATTCTTTTCTCCACCGGGAACTTTTCAAGTCCGTTCCACGGTGTTTTTTGTTTCTTTGTATCCCGGAGGTCTGTGTCCCCCTTCATACTTTTCCTTTGAAAAGTATTTTTCCTTCCATTGTATCCCGGAGGTCTGTGTCCCTCCCCACATACTTTTCCTTTGAAAAGTATGTTTTTCCTTCCTTTGTATCTCGGAGGCCTGTGTCTCTACAGATAGACCGGAAGTGCCGTACCCACAACGGCACTTCCAATAAATTAAATGAATAAGGAGTATCAAGAAGAATGAAAAAGATCATCGCGCTCGCGCTTACTCTGGTCATGATCTTCGCCCTGGCTGTTCCCGCTGCTTCCGCCGAAGCCAAGGAAGTCAAAGTCGGCTTCATTTTCCTGCATGATGAGCAGTCCACCTACGACCTCAACTTCATGAAGGCCGCTCAGGCCGCCTGCGAGAAGCTCGGCATCGAGTACGTCAACAAGGTCGGCATCCCCGAGGGTCAGGAGTGCTATGAGGCCGCCATGGACCTGGTCGATGAAGGCTGCAACATCGTCTTTGCCGACTCCTTCGGTCATGAGGATTACATGATCCAGGCCGCCATGGAGTGCCCGGAAGTGGAGTTCTGCCACGCCACCGGTACCCGCGCCCACACCGAGGGTCTTGCCAACTACCACAACGCGTTCGCTTCCATCTATGAAGGCCGCTTCCTCGCCGGTATCGCTGCCGGTCTGAAGCTCCAGGAAATGATCAACAACGGTGACATCACCGCGGATCAGGCCAAGATCGGCTACGTCGGCGCCTTCACCTATGCCGAAGTCATTTCCGGTTACACCTCCTTCTTCCTCGGTGTCCGTCACGTTGTCCCCGAGGCCACCATGGAAGTCACCTTCACCGGTTCCTGGTACGATCTGTCCCTGGAAGCCGAAGGCGCCCAGAAGCTGATTGACGACGGCTGCGTCCTGATCAGCCAGCACGCCGACTCTCTCGGCGCCCCCTCCACCTGCGAAGCCGCTGGTATCCCCAATGTCTCCTACAACGGCTCCACCATCGAGGCCGGCCCGAACACCTTCATCGTCTCCTCCCGCATCAACTGGGAGCCCTATTTTGAGTACATCATCGGCCAGGTTCAGGCCGGCGAGGCCATCGATGCCGACTGGACCGGCTCCATCCTGACCGGCTCCGTCGAGCTCACCGATGTCAATGAGGCCGTTGCCGCCGAGGGTACCCCCGCTGTTCTCGAGTCCGTCAAGGAAGCCTTCGCCGCCGGCGAGATTCACGTCTTCGACACCGACACCTTCACCGTGAACGGTGAGAAGCTTGAGAGCTACATGGCCGACGTCGACACCGACCCCGCCTATGAGGGCGACACCGAGGTCATTTCCGACGGTTACTTCCACGAGTCCGAGTTCCGCTCCGCTCCGTACTTTGATCTGCAGATCGACGGCATCACGCTGCTCGACACCGCATTCTGATTGAAACTCCTGTGGCTAAGCCCGAGACATTCGGGCTTAGCCATTGATGCTGCAAAGGGCAGCGCAGTGACTTTTTCGCCGCCGCGCTGCCCTTTGCGGCATTGTTGCCATTATTAAAGATAAAGGAGGGTGATGTCCTTGGACAACAAGACCGCCGCAGTCGAAATGCGGAACATCACCAAGCGCTTCGGTCCCGTTCTTGCCAACGACAGGGTCTGGCTGGACATCTATCGCGGCGAAATTCTGGCCCTGCTGGGGGAAAACGGCAGCGGCAAGACCACGCTTATGAACATGCTTTCGGGGATCTACTTCCCGGATGAGGGGAGCATCAGCATCGACGGAAAGGAAGTCGTCATCCGCTCTCCCAAGGATGCCTTCGATCTCGGCATCGGCATGATTCACCAGCACTTCAAGCTGGTCGACGTGCTGACGGCAGCCGAGAACATCGTCCTCGGGCTGGACGGGAAGCTGGATCTGAAGGCCGCCTCGAAGAAGATCCGCGAGATCTGCGATGCCTACGGCTTTGAGGTTGACCCGGATCAGAAGATCTACGACATGTCCGTTTCCCAGAAGCAGACCGTCGAGATCGTCAAGGTCCTCTACCGCGGTGCGGACATCCTGATTCTGGACGAGCCCACCGCCGTGCTCACCCCGCAGGAGACCGACAGGCTCTTCGCCGTGCTGCGCAATATGCGCGACGCCGGCAAGGCCATCGTCATCATCACCCATAAGATGCACGAGGTCGAGTCGCTCTCCGACCGCGTGGCCATTCTCCGGCACGGGCAGTTCATCGGCGACATGCCGACCCGGAAGACCAATGCCCAGGAGATGACCAACATGATGGTCGGCCACGCCGTCAAGCTGAACATCGACCGCCCGGAACCCGTGAACCCGAAAAAGCGCATCGAAGTCAGGGACCTCACGGTTCGCAGCATCGACGGCATTCTCAAGCTGGATAACGTCAGCTTCGACGCCTTTTCCGGCGAGATTCTCGGTATTGCCGGCATCTCCGGCTGCGGCCAGAAGGAGCTGCTCGAGGCCATCGCCGGGCTGCAGCCCGTGGAAGGCGGCAGCATCACCTACATCGAAGACGACGGTTCGCGCGAAGAACTCATCGGCAAGGATCCGCTCAGCATCGCCGAGATGGGCGTGAGCCTCTCCTTCGTCCCGGAAGACCGCCTCGGCATGGGCTTGGTCGGCAACATGGATCTCGCGGACAACATGATGCTCCGTTCCTTCCGCAAGGGGCATTCCCTCTTTACCGACCGCCGCACGCCGAAAGAGCTGGCGGAGGCTGTCGTGCAGGATCTTGAGGTCAGCACACCCGGTATCTCCACTCCGGTCCGCCGTCTCTCCGGCGGCAATGTCCAGAAGGTCCTGGTCGGCCGTGAGATCTCCTCCGCCCCCACCGTGCTGCTCACCGCCTACGCGGTGCGCGGTCTCGATATCAACTCGTCCTACACGATTTATGACCTGATCAACAAACAGAAGGCCGAGGGCGTCGCCGTCATCTACGTCGGCGAGGATCTGGACGTTCTGCTGGAGCTCGCCGACCGGATTCTGGTCCTCTGCGGCGGCAAGGTCAGCGGGATCGTGCCCGGCTGCGGCGCCAGCAAGCGTGACGTCGGCCTGATGATGACCAAGCTGGGAGGGAAACTGGATGAATAACAAAGCCCATACCCCGCTCTTCCACGTCTCCAGACGTGCCGCGCTCCCCTGGTACGGCGCCTGGGGCATCCGCGCCGCGGCGCTGATCATCGCGCTGCTTGCCTGCGCGCTGATCACAAACCTCATCACCGGCCTGAACCCGCTGGAGGTTTACGCCACCATCTGGCAGGGCTCCTTCGGCAGCGCCCGGCGCACTTGGGTCCTGTTTCAGAACATCGCGATGCTTCTGTGCGTCTCCCTCGCCATCACCCCGGCCTTCCGGATGCGCTGCTGGAACCTGGGCGGCGACGGCCAGATGCTGATCGGCTGTCTTGCCACCACGGCCTGTATGATTCTCCTGGGCGGGAAGCTTCCGAACGGCGTCGTGATCCTCTGCATGTTCGTCTCCAGCGTGCTGGCCGGCGCGATTTGGGCCGCCATCCCCGCTTTCTTCAAGGCGAAGTGGAACACCAACGAGACCCTCTTCACCCTCATGATGAACTACATCGCAACCCAGCTCGTCGCCTACTACATCATCATCTGGGAAGTGCCGAAGGGCGCCGGCAAGATCGGCATCATCAACCAGAGCACCCAGGCCGGCTGGCTCCCCCAGATCGGCAGCTACAAGTATCTGCTGAACATCCTCATCGTCGCCGTCGTCTGCGTTCTCATGTATGTCTACCTCAACTACTCCAAGCACGGTTATGAGATCGCGGTCGTCGGCGAGAGCGAGCGCACCGCCCGTTACGTCGGCATCAAGGTCGACCGGGTCATCATCCGGACGATGTTCCTCTCCGGCGCCGTCTGCGGCCTTGCGGGGATGCTTCTGGTCGGCGGAACGGAGCACACGCTCACCACCACCATCACCTCCGGACGCGGCTTCACCGCCGTCATGGTCTCGTGGCTGGCCAAATTCAACCCCATCTGGATGATTCTCACCAGCTTCCTGCTGGTCTTCCTCGAACGCGGCGCCGGCCAGATCGCCACCAGCTTCGGCCTGAGCGCCTCCTATGCCGACATCCTCACGGGCCTCATCCTGTTCTTCATCATCGGCAGCGAGTTTTTCATCAACTATCAGATCAAGTTCCGCCACGCCGCGGGAAAGGAGGATTGAGTCATGTTTGATTTTGTTTCCTTCATTCCGCGCGCCATCATGCAGGGCATCCCGCTGCTCTACGGCAGCACGGGTGAGACCCTCACCGAGAAATCCGGCAACCTGAACCTCGGTATTCCCGGCATCATGTATGTCGGCGCCATCAGCGGCGTCATGGGCGCCTTCTTCTATGAGACGAGAGTCGGCGCGGCGAACATGAAGGGCTTTCTCGCGGTGGCGATCCCCCTCTGCTGCTGTCTGCTGGGCTCCTTCCTGATGGGCCTGCTCTACTGCTTCCTGACGGTCTCGCTCCGGGCCAACCAGAACGTCACCGGTCTGGCACTGACCACCTTTGGCGTCGGCTTCGGCAACTTCTTCGGCGGCTCCCTCATCAAGCTCTCCGGCAGCAGCGTGCCCGCCATCGTGCTCTCCGGCACCAGTTCCTATTTTCGCAAGACTCTCCCCGTCTCCGGCAGCACGGGCTGGTTCGGGAAGGTGTTTCTGAGCTACGGTTTCCTTGCGTATCTCGCGGTTCTGATCGCGCTGGTCGCCGCATTCATCCTCAAGCGCACCCGCGTCGGCCTGCACCTGCGTGCGGTCGGCGAGAGCCCGAACACCGCGGACGCCGCCGGCATCAACGTCAGCCGCTACAAGTACGTCGCCACCTGCGCCGGTTCCATGATTGCGGGGCTCGGCGGGCTGTACTACATCATGGACTATACCTCCGGCATCTGGTCCAGCGACGCCTTCGGCGACCGCGGCTGGCTCGCCATCGCGCTGGTTATCTTCACGGTCTGGCGGCCAAACGTCGGCGTGCTGGCCTCCTTCCTGTTCGGCGGCCTGTACATCCTGCATATGTACATTCCCTCCGGCATGAACCTCGCCATCAAGGAACTCTACAAGATGGCCCCCTATGTGGTCACCATCGTCGTGCTGGTGCTCTCCAGCATGCGCAACAGGCGCGAGAATCAGCCGCCCGCTTCTCTGGGTCTCCCTTACTTCCGCGAAGAGCGGTAAGGCTCCCGCCCGGACGTGCATCCGCCGGCTTCATTCCGCGCCCCGTCCCGTTAAAACACTGCGAAACAGCCACGCGGCCTTTCATCGCGCCGCGCGGCTGTTTCGTTTACCTCATCTTCATGACTTTTCCGCTCTTTTGTGGTATCATATATGTTTGTGTAATCGTGTCCGGCACGGATCGGGTCTGAGGAAGGAGGATCGGCGATGGAAAAGAAAAAACGCCGCGGGAAACATTTTCTGCGCGTGCTCGCGGTTCTGCTGCTTCTCGTTGCCGTGCTTCTGGTCTCTCTCTATCTCTACGAGCACGAGGACGACTGGCTCTCCTCCTCTCAGGCCCTGCGCATCGCCGTCCACGACGCCGGCACCGACGAGGGACGGATCTATGATGTCAGTACCGTCTACGGCACCACGGAACAGAACCTGCCGGTATATGAGATTCTTTTTACCGACCATACGGCGGAATACCGCTATGTGATCGACGCACAGACCGGCCATATTCTGGATCACACGACAAAACCGACCGATCCCGAGTCCTGACAGGGGGAAAACCAGATGAGACTGATGAATAAGAATAAGCGCTCCGTCCTGCTGATCCTGCTGCTGGCGCTATGCCTGCTCACCGCATGCGGCAAACAGAAGGAGAAAGAGGCTTCCGAGGAAGACGTACCCAAAGGGCCCGAAATCGTGGAAGTGAAGATCACCGGCGCGAACTTCTATGACTACTTCGACTACAAAGATTATCCGAGCTTCGCCACCGATGAAGACGGAAACATCACCGCCTGCAATCTCAGCTGCGGCTTTTCCCTGAAAGAAGGCCTGGCCGCGGCCAACGACCCGGACCACAAAGACACGCTGAAGGTGAGTTTCACGGCGGACGTTCTGTCCCAGCACGGCGAATTCAGCATCGATTTTCAGGACGCCGCATCCGGCACTGTCCCGCGCTATGAGGTGCTCTGGATCGACCCTGAGGGGACCCAGACCGGGACCATATCCGAAACCCTTCCCTTCTGGCCGCAGGGAAGCAGGACCATGACCTGGCAGTACGGTTTCCTCAGCAGCAGCTATGTCACCACCATTCAGAACTTCTCCGTCACCGCCGTGAGCGGCAGCATCTTTCTTCTCAACAGATAAACGTCCAAGATTTGATATAATCCGATATCATTCCGGCATTTTTCCCGCCCATCCCGCACAGAGGGGAGGTGTTCGCGTGCAGGGAGATTTCTATGCCTATACCCTGGCCGCCAGCAAGGCGATTCTGATTCTGCTCTCCTTCGCCATTCTGCTGCGCTGTCTGCGCTCCATGCTGCGCGAAGAATATGACCCCGAGACCTGGGCCTATCTCCGTTACGGCCGTGACCGTCTTCCCGTTCAGCACTGGGAGGTCATCATCGGCCGCTCCCCGGATGCCGACGTCTACATCCCGGAGCGCGAGATCGCGCGCAGCCACGCGATTCTCCGCCGCAACGATCTGGGCCAGTGGCGCGTTTACGACGTGTTCTCCCGCGGCGGCGTCTGGGTCAACAATGTCTTTGTCGATGACGACGGTACGGAGATTGTGAGCGGCGATATTCTCAACCTCAACGGCATCTGCGTCCGTTTCGAAGACCTCAGCATGGAAAAGCGCGAGCGTCTGGAATCAAAGCGCAGCGGCGTCGGGCGGCGGTATTCGCCGAGTCTGACCCTGCTGATGCTGACGGCGTTTCAGCTCTTCCTCCTGCTGCAGCATTCGTTCTACGCCGAGCCCGAAACGCTTCCGGACATTGCCCTCGGTTTCGGCAGTCTGATCGTCATGGAATGGAGCTGCTTCAATGCCATGCGCATCATCAACCGCGCCGGCTTTGAAATCGAGACCCTTGCATTCTACCTTTCTTCTCTCGGCATGTCGGTCGCGGCGTCCTCCACCCCGGAGGACATGTACAAGCAGATTCTCCTGACGCTGACCGGCGTGGTGCTCTTTCTGCTCTGCGGCTGGTGGCAGCGCTCTCTGCAGCGTACCGCCTCCACCCGTGTTCTGGTTGCCGCGGGCGCGCTCCTTCTGCTCGGCATCAACGTGGTGGCCAGCGACGTCGTCCTCGGTGCAAGGAACTGGCTGGAATTCTGGGGCTTCTCCTTCCAGCCCTCCGAGATCGTCAAGGTCGGCTATGTCTACGTCGGCGCAGCCACCCTGGACCGGCTGTTCCGCCGGAACAACCTGTATGTCTTCATCGGCTTCTCCGCCATCTGCGTGATGGCGCTGGCCCTGATCGGAGACTTCGGTACCGCGCTGGTGTTCTTTGTCTGCTTTCTGGTGATTTCCTTCATGCGCTCGGGCTCCATCGCCACCGTCATGCTGGCCGTAACCGGTGCAGGCCTCGCGGGCTTCCTTGCCGTGAGCGCCCGTCCCTATATCGCCCAGCGTTTTGCCTCCTGGGGCCATGTCTGGGAGGACATCTATGACAAGGGCTTTCAGCAGACCCGCGCCATGAGCGCCGCCGCTGCCGGCGGGCTCTTCGGCAAGGGTGCCGGAAACGGATGGCTCCACCGGATCTTCGCCGCCAACACCGACCTGGTCTTCGGTATGGTCTGTGAGGAGCTGGGCCTGCTCATCGCCTGCATGATGGTGCTGGCGGTGATTCTTCTGGCCTGCTTTGCCATCCGCAGTGCCCGCACCGGTCGCAGTGCCTACTACAGCATCGCCGCCTGCGCGGCCATGACCATTCTGCTGACGCAGCTGGCGCTGAACGTGTTCGGTTCCATGGACATTCTCCCCTTTACGGGCGTTACCTTTCCCTTTGTCTCCAGAGGCGGCTCCTCCATGCTCTCCTGCTGGATGATGATGGCCTTCCTCAAGAGCGCGGACAACCGACGCGAGGCCAGCTTTGCCGTCCGCCCGGGTGAGACCATCCGTTCGGCCAGTGACCGCGAGGCCATTCGGGAAGCGCGGCGGGAAAAGCGCGCCGAGAAGAAACAGGCCACTAAAGCCGGCCGTGCCGCAAAGAAGCAGAGCAGGCGAGGAGGTGCCTCATGAAAAAACTCAATCGCCGTGCCCTTTCCGTGATGATGATCGCGCTCTTCATCATTCTGGGACTCTTCACCTACATCGAGCGTTTTCTCCGGGACGGGGAGAGCTGGGCAAGCTACTTCTCCCGGCTCAATTCTCTCTCCGAAGGCTATGTCACCGACCGCAACGGCGTTCTCCTCGCGGCCTTCACCGCCAACGACAACAGCTACAACGAGGACCGCAACACCCGGATCGCGAACTATCACGTCACCGGTGACTTCTGGAACCGCACCGGCACCGGCATCCTCACGAACTTTGCCCGCCAGCTGCACAGCTACAGCCCGATCACCGGCATGACCCAGACCAAACGCATCTCTCTGAAGCTGAACGTGGACTCGGTCCTCAACAACAAGGCCTATGCCGCCCTCGCGGGACGCAAAGGCGCCGTCGGCGTCGTCAACTATCGCACGGGCGAACTCATCTGCATGGTCTCATCCCCCGCCGTCGACCCCATTGAGAGCGACCCCGTGGCGCCGGAGGGCGTGTACATCAACCGTCTGCTCTCCGCGACCTTCACCCCCGGCTCCATTTTCAAGCTCGTGACAGCGGCCGCGGCCATCGAGTGCGTTCCTTCCATCTGGCAGCGCAGCTTCTTCTGTCTCGGAGAGGAGGAGATCTCCGGCGTTCTCTTCCACTGCCCCTTTGAGCACTATACCAACGACTTCCGCGGGGCTCTGGCAAACTCCTGCAACATCGCCTTCGCCCAGATCGCCATCTCGGTCGGTCAGAGGGAGATGGTCAACCATGTCCGGGCATACGGCTTTCTGGACTCCCACAGTCTGGACGGCATCCCCACCGCGGCAGGGTCCTACCCCCTGGAATTTGTCGGCGATCCGGAGACCGGCTGGTCCGGCATCGGTCAGTCTACGGATCTGATCTGCCCCTATTCCATGCTGCGCTTTGTCGCCGCCATCGCAAACGACGGCGTTCTGGTCGAGCCCAAACTCATCGACGACGGCAAGCCCGCCGAACAGTCCCTTCTGGTCAATCCCGAGACTGCCAGAACCATGCAGGATCTCATGCGCAACAACGTCATCCAGACCTACGGCGACAACCGCTTTCCCGGTCTGGAGGTCTGCGGCAAGACCGGCACCGCCGAAGTCGGCGACGGAACCGATCATGCCTGGTTCACGGGCTTCCTGAAGGACGAGGAGCATCCCTATGCCTTCATCGTCTTCGTCGAACAGGGCGGAGGCGGACTCTCCGTGGCCACCCCGATCGCAAATACCGTTCTGCAGGCCGCCATGCGGCGCGGAACGGATATGGAGTACTGATCTATGATCGACATCACCGTGACCTCGCTGGTCAAATCCTTTGAAATCGGAACCAACATTCTCGACGGGCTCAGCTTTCAGGTGGAGGCCGGCGAGCGCGTCGGGATTCTCGGCCCCAACGGCTGCGGCAAGACGACGCTCTTCCGCATTCTGACCGGGGCGCTGGATTATGACGAGGGGCAGGTCAGCATCGCCCCCTCCAAGCGTCTCGGCCTCATCTCCCAGCTGCCGGTCTATCCGGAGGGCTGGACCGCCGAGGACGTGCTGCAGAACGCCTTCCGCCATGTCGACGCCATCCGCCTTCGGATGGAGAAGCTGACCGAGCAGATGGAGCACGACAGTTCCCCCGCGCTGCTGGCGGAATATGACCGTCTGGCCGCGGACTTTGAGCGGCTCGGAGGCTATGAGACGGACGTGGCCGTGAACCGGGTGGCAAACGGCCTTCAGATCGGTCCGGAAATGCGGGCGCAGAGCTTCGAGAGTCTCTCCGGCGGGGAGAAAACCCGCCTGAACCTCGCCCGTCTGATCCTCGAGGACACGGAGATTCTCCTGCTGGATGAGCCGACAAACCATCTGGATCTCCATGCGGTGGAATGGCTGGAAAACTACCTGCTGCACTTCAAAGGGACCGTTCTCGCCATCAGCCACGACCGCTATTTTCTCGACGTGGTGGCCCAGCGCTGCATCGAACTGGTGGACGGGAAGGCGGAGTTCTACAGCGGCAACTACAGCTTCTTTCTTGAAGAGCGGCAGCGCCGCTTTGAAGAAAAGCGGAAACAGTATGAAAAAGACCAGGCCAAGCTCGAGCAGCTCACCCGGGCGGCGGAGCAGATGCATCTCTGGGCCTTCATGGGCAACGATAAGCTCCACAAGCGCGCCTTCTCCATGGAAAAGCGCATCGAAAAGCTCTCCCGCAGCGAGAAGCCGAAAGAGCAGAAAAAGCTCTCCGCCCGCTTTAAGGAGCGCGCCTTTGCCGGGGACGAGGTGCTGGTGGCCGATAGTCTGAAGAAGGGCTTCGGCGACCGGGTGCTCTTCTCCGATCTCTCCTTCATCGTCGAGGGGCAGGAGCGCATCGCCGTCATCGGCGACAACGGCAGCGGCAAGTCCACCCTTGTAAAGCTCATCACCGGAGAGGAGAGCCCGGACGCGGGCTGGATCTCTCTCGGTCCCTCGGTGCGCAGCGCCTGTCTGCCGCAGATCGTGCGCTTTCAGGACGACAGCCGCACCGCCTATGACACCATGCTCTGGGAGTGCCGCTGTACGCCGCAGGAAGCACGGGACCGTCTGGCCGCCTTCGGCTTCCGGGGTGAAGATGTGTTCAAGCCCGTCTCCACCCTCTCCGGCGGCGAGCGCAGCCGTCTCAAGCTCTGTATGCTCATGGGCGGCGATATCAATTTTCTGATTCTCGACGAGCCCACCAACCACCTGGACATCATCAGCCGCGAGTGGATGGAGGACGCGCTCTCCGAGTACGGCGAAACCCTGCTTTTTGTCTCTCACGACCGCTATTTCATCGAGAAGTTCGCCACCCGCATCTGGGCCTTCGAGAACGGCGTGCTCACGGACTACCGGGGCGGATATGCCGCCTATGTCGCCTGGAAGGAACATCAGGCCGTCGTGGCTTCCGCGGAGAAAAAGGCCGCGGACAGATCGGACAGGAAAAAGCCCTCCGCCGAAACCGTTCCGGAGGCTGCCCGAAAACCGGAAGGGCGGCAGAAGGGCGGGAACCAGGCCCGGCAGATGCAGCGCGCGGAGAAGGAGATCGCACGGCTTGAGGGACAGCTCGCCGCGCTGGAAGAGGAATGTGCCCGCTACGCCACGGACTACCAGAAACTCATGGAACTCGAAGAACAGAAGGAAGCGCTGAACACGGCGCTCATGGAACAATATGAACGTTGGGAGGCCCTGAGCGATGACGCCTGATCAGAAAAAACAACAGAAGAAAAAAGACCCGGTCCGGGTCATTCTCTGCGCGGTACTTGCGGCTCTGGGCTGTTTCTTCCGCTTTGCGCTGCGCGGTTATGTCTACTGGGGCTATCTCTGCTTTTTCCTGATTGCGCTGATCCTCGCCCACCGTTTTCTCCCGCTGCTGCTCTGGCGCGTCGTGCTCGGCCTGACCTGTCTCGGAATCGTTTACTTCTGCATCGTCGAGGTCCCGATCGTCAAAAATGCACGAACCGACCCGGATCCGGAGCGTCCTTATCTCATCGTGCTCGGCGCCGCCGTCTACGGCGAACGCCCCTCCCTCACGCTGGTGCGCCGGCTGGAAGGCGCTCTGGATTACCTGGACCGGTATCCGGACTCGATTGCCATCGTCTCCGGCGGTATGGGCAAGGGGGAGGACATCACGGAAGCCCGTGCCATGCATGACTGGCTCGTGCAGCACGGCCTGCCGGAGGAGCGTGTTCTCATGGAGCCGAACGCGACCTCCACCGAAGAGAATCTCCGCTATTCGTTTGAGATCATCCGCAACCGCGGCGATGAGCCCGACGGCAACGTGGCCATCGTCTCCAGCGCCTATCATCTCTTCCGCGCCAAGTCCATGGCGCGTCTGCAGGGCGTGCAGGCCGCCGGGGTTGCCGCCCCCTGGGGGTATAAGATGGTCATGCTGAACTATTTCATCCGCGAGGCCTTCGGCGTGACCCACCTCTGGGTCTTCGGCTGGTAAGCCGGCTCCGCGCTGTCCGGGCTACAATGCGTCCGGGCATGCACGTTGTGGCTTCTGCCCGTTTTCCCATTTTCTTTTCTGAACACAATCCCCTCTGTCCCGGGCGCAAGGCCTGCCGGACGGAGGGGGTTTTGTGTTTCCGTATTGACTTTTCAGACGCCGTCTGTCCCGGTCTTTCCGGGCTGCGCCGTCATCGGCAGGGTAAATTCCGCCGCGAAGTGCTTTTCATCCCGCGCGGTGCCGAAGCTGCCGCCCAGCGCGTCGAGGATCTTTTCGCAGGTCCGAAGGCCGATTTTGGTGCTCTCGGTTCCGGTGCCGCGGTTGGACAGAGCGTTCGAAATGGTTACCGAAATCTGCCCGTTTTTCATCTCCGTCAGGAAGATCACCGGCCTCGCCAGATCCGCGTATTTCTTGATGTTCGAGACGAGGTTGTCGATCACGCGCTTGAGCATGGCCGCGTCCGTACGAAGCAGCCATCCGTCCTCCAGGCGGTCGATGCTCTGGACGTTGAAGCCGGAATCTCTCAGGTCAAATTCCGCCTCGCCCAGCAGCTGCATCAGCAGCATGTGGATGTCATAATCTTCTTTCTGCAGTTCCAGCTCGCTGCGGCCGAACACCAGAAAGTATTTGAACAGCTCGTCCGTCAGTTCCTTCAGAGCCAGGGACTTTCCGTAAGCCGCCTCGAGGTAGCGTCTGCGCTCCTCTTCGGTGAGCGACTCGGTGTTGTTCAGCAGGCCGAGATAGCCGATCAGCGAAGTCATCGGGGTCCGGATATCGTGGCTCATGGCGGTGATCAGCTCGCTGTTGGCCTCCCAGGCGCGTTTTTCATTCCCCATGCGTTCGATGATCGCGTCCCGCATGCCGTCGATGTCGGAAGCCAGCGTCGCGACTTCGTCCACGCCGTCCACGGTGATCGGTCCGTCCAGATCGCCCGCCCCGACCGTCGCCGCTTCCTGAGACAGGCGGATGATCCGCCAGGTCAGGCGGTTGGTGTACCAGAAGAGCACGCTTACCAGGACCAGAACGGCCACCACCAGGCCCATGATCCGGTTGATGGTGTCCTCCCGTTCACGGGAATTGTCCGTGATGGAGACGTAGCTGATCCCGTCGGAAAACCGCATCGGGTACAGCCTTCCGTTGATCCCGCTGCGCCGGGGTGCCTCATAACTCTGCAGCGTCATGGCGCGGGCACCGTCAGCCGGTCCGGCAGGGAGATTGAGCATTTCGGCCGAATAGACCGAAACGGAGATGTGATCATGCTCCGTGAGGAAACGCTGAAGCGCTTCCGTGTCCCCGCTGCTGTAACCGCCCTCCTGTACATAGCGGTTAAACTCCGTATAGATCTCCGCCTTGCGGGCGGCCACGGAGTTCGGACTCATATAATAGCGGTTGACAAAGAACGTACCGATGCCGAAGACCGCAAGATACCCCGCCGCCGCACAGAGCACGCTGAGCAATGCCGCCAGCAGCAGCTTGGTACTCAGCGAGTGGAGCAGCGGCTGCTTCGCTTCAGTCAACCTGATATCCCCTGCCCCAGACCGTGCGGATGACCTTGGGTGACGAGGGGACCTCCTCGATCTTGCGGCGCAGGTTCAGCACATGCACCATGATGGTGTTGCCCGAGCCGGGAAGAAACTTTTCATTCCACACCGTTTCATACAGTTCCTGGGTGGTGACGGTTCTCCCCCGATTCTTCACCAGGCATTCGAGGATGGAGTATTCCGTGTCCGTCAGCGGGACGTTCTCTCCCGCGTTGCGCACCATCCTGGTGCCCAGATCCACTTCCAGATTCCCGCAGGTCCAGATGGATGAGGCCGGCTTGCCGCGGTATTCCTGGTAGCGGCGCAGAAGCGACTTCACCTTGGCCAGGAGCTCCGGCTGGGAGAAGGGTTTGGAAAGGAAGTCATCCCCGCCGCTCTGATAGGCGGCCAGGCGGTCACGCTCCGCGCTCTTGGCGGTCAGGAAGAGAATGGGCGCATTGGAAAACTCCCGGATCTTTTCGCAGGTCTCAATCCCGTCCATGCCGGGCATCATGACGTCCAGGATGATGAGATCCGTCTCCCGGTGACTCTGCATATAGGCCACGGCATCCCGCCCGTTGGCCGCCTCCGCCGTATCGTATTCTCTTCTCAGCAGCAGGTTCAGGATATTACGAATATCGGGATCATCGTCCACGATCAGAATTCTTGTCTCTTCGCTCATCGGTCTCCTCCGGCAGGGATATTTATAGTAAACACATTATGATTTTTGCGTTTTTCGAAACTGGTCTTCCGTTACTCCGCCCGCTACGCGGGCGGAGTAACGCAGGCACTGGTTTCGTTTACCATATCATGTATACAGTATATCACAAGTCGTTTTTGTTTTTCCATGTATTCTGTGAACTTTAAGAAAAATAAAGATTCTGCCGGAAGCCCTGAATGTTCAAAAAAACCGAACACCGGGGCAAAAGTTTCTTGTAAAAGAGGCGATAACATGCTATAGTAAGGGGAGCTTTCGGAATGGATTCATGGTTCCGGAAGAGAAAAAAGAATGAGGAGGAAAACATGAAGAAGTATCTTTCCATCGTGCTTGCACTGGCGCTGGTATTCTCTCTGGCCGCCTTTGCCATGCCCACTGCCTTCGCGGATGATGATTTCCACATCGGCATCATCACCGGTTCCGTCTCCCAGAGCGAAGACGACCGCCGCGGCGCGGAAGCTTTCCAGGCGATGTACGGCGAGGACCGCGTAAAGCTCGCGATCTATCCCGACAACTTCACCGAAGAGCTCGAGACCACCATCCAGACCATCGTCAACATGTCTGACGATCCTCAGATGAAGGCCATCATCGTCAACCAGGCCGTCCCCGGCACCACCGAGGCCTTCCGTCAGATCAAAGAGCGTCGTCCCGACATCCTCTGCATTGCCGGTGAGTCCCACGAAGACCTGCCCGAAATCGGCAGCGCTGCCGATCTGGTCTGCAACAACGACTTCGTTGCCCGCGGCTACCTGATCATCCGCACCGCCCACGAGCTTGGCTGCGACACCTTCGTCCATATCTCCTTCCCGCGTCACATGTCCTATGAGACCATGAGCCGCCGTGTTGCCATCATGAAGGCCGCCTGCGAAGAGTTCGGTATGACCTTCGTCCTTGAGACCGCTCCCGACCCCACCACGGACGTCGGTGTTGCCGGTGCTCAGGCCTACATCCTTGAGAAGGTTCCCGAATGGGTTGAGAAGTACGGCAAAAAC
This sequence comes from Oscillospiraceae bacterium, assembly GCA_017458335.1. Classification (GTDB taxonomy): domain Bacteria; phylum Bacillota; class Clostridia; order Oscillospirales; family Oscillospiraceae; genus Limivicinus. The sequence continues at coordinate 69,649 of JAFTFT010000027.1, read as the reverse complement.
GCCGCCTACTTCTGCACCAATGACGCCCACACCGAGCCTCTGCTCAAGCAGCTGCTCGAGTACGGCGGATATTTCATTGAGGCTGACCTGCCCTCTCCCACCATGGGCTACCCCGGTGCTCTGGGCATTGACCTGACTGAGGAAGCCGGCGACTATGCCAAGATCCTCGCGAAGGTTGAGCAGGCCATCTGCGACAAGGGCGGCGCCGGCAAGTTCGGCACCTGGGCCTACTCCTATGGCTACACCGTTTCCGCCGGTCTTGCCCAGCATGCCGTGAACGTCATCAACGGCGAGAGCGACCTGCTTGACATGGACGACATCGCGAAGGCTTACGAGGTCTTCTCTCCCGGTGCCGCCTGGAACGGCTCCAACTACACCAACGCCGAGACCGGTGTCAAGGCCGACAACACCTTCCTCGTGTACCAGGATACCTACATCATGGGCAATCCGGGTCACTACATGGGCTCCACCGAGATCGAAGTTCCCGAAGTCTACTTCACCGTGAAGTAATTCTTTTCCACGCTGCATCATCCTCCCTGCCCTTCGGCAGGGAGGTGACGCTTCTCTTTTGACCATTTCGGGGAGGATTTATTCCTCCCCCACTGATTTCAGGCAGGGTATTTATATGTTAAGTGATAACACCCCACTATTGGAAATGCGCAGCATCAAAAAGGATTTCTTCGGCAACCAGGTCCTGACCGACATCAACCTGACGCTGGCCGAGGGTGAGGTGCTCGGTCTCTGCGGCGAAAACGGCGCCGGCAAGAGCACGCTCATGAAAATCCTCTTCGGGATGGACGTGATCCGGGAAACGGGCGGCTATGAGGGCGAGATTCTGCTGAACGGGAAACCTGTCCGCTTCGCCACCCCCTTCGACGCGCTGGCCGCCGGGATCGGCATGGTCCATCAGGAGTTTTCCCTGATCCCGGGCTTCACCGCCACGGAGAATATTCTTCTCAACCGCGAACCCAAAAAACGCAACGTCATCTCCGAGGTCTTCGGTGAACGTCTGGACACCCTCGATTACAACGAAATGACCGGACGCGCGGAGGCCGCCATTGATAAAATGGGATTCAAGATCGACAAAGGCATGCGGATCAACGAAATGCCCGTCGGTCATAAACAGTTTACCGAAATCGCCCGTGAGCTCAGCAAGGATAATCTGAAACTGCTTATTCTGGACGAGCCGACGGCCGTTCTGACCGAGAAGGAAGCGGACGCGCTTCTCAGCTCCATCCGGTCCATGTCCGAAAAGGGCATTGCCGTCATCTTCATTACGCACCGGCTTCATGAGATTCTGTCGGTCTGCGACAAGGTTGTGGTTATGCGGGACGGATATGTCGTATCCGATGTCCCCGCCGCCGAAACCAGCGTGAGTGAAATTTCAAAATGGATGGTCGGCCGCTCGGTGGAAAACACGGGCAGCATTGATATAAGAGACACTTCCAAATCGAAGACGATGATGTCCATCCGCAATCTCTGGGTGGATATGCCCGGCGAGACGGTCCGCAACGTCACCCTGGACATCAAGGAAGGTGAGATTCTCGGCATCGGCGGTCTGGCCGGCCAGGGCAAGCTCGGCATCCCGAACGGGATCATGGGGCTCTATGAGGCCGGCGGCGCCGTGGAGCTCGACGGAAAGCCCATCCCCCTCAACAGCCCGCGAAAGTGCCTGGACGCCTCTCTGGCCTTTGTGTCGGAGGACCGGCGCGGCGTCGGTCTGCTGCTGGACGAAACGTTGGAATGGAACGTCGCCTTCCCCGCCATGCAGGTACAGAACAAGTTTCTCAAGCGCTACCTCGGCGGCCTGGTCAAGTGGAGGGACGAGAAGGCGATCCGCGAGGTCACCGACCGCTATATCGACGAGCTCGCCATCAAGTGCACCGGCTCCAAGCAGAAGGCGCGTGAGCTCTCCGGCGGCAACCAGCAGAAGATCTGCCTGGCGAAGGCCTTTGCCCTGGAGCCGAAGTTCCTCTTTGTCTCCGAGCCGACCCGCGGCATCGACATCGGCGCCAAGGAGCTGGTGCTGCAGGCCCTGAAGAAGTTCAACCGCGAGAGCGGCGTCACCGTCGTGATGATTTCCTCGGAGCTGGAAGAGCTGCGTCAGATCTGTGACCGCATCGCGATCGTTTCCGGCGGCCGGATCGCCGGCATCCGCCCTGCCTCGGATCCGTCCGAGGAATTTGGCCTTCTGATGGTCAGCATGGTAAAGTGAGGAGGGCAGCATGAACGAAACATTGGTTGACAGAAACAACATCACGCTTCGCGACCGGCTGAAAAACATGGTCGCGAGCTTCGGTCTGCCGCGCCTCATCATTGCCGGCTTTCTTCTGCTGCTGTTCATCGCGGCGCCTTTCGTGGGCGCGGATTTCTGGACGCAGATCAGCAACACCGTAAACCGTTTCAGCTGGAACGCCATCATGGTCCTCGCCATGGTTCCGATGATCCATTCCGGCTGCGGCCTGAACTTCGGTCTGCCCCTCGGGATCATTTCCGGCCTGCTGGGCGCCACGCTTTCCATTGAGTTCGGCTTCACGGGTCCGCTGAGTTTTGTCATGGCGATCCTGATCGCGACTCCCTTTGCGCTGGTTCTCGGCGCCGCCTACGGCTGGCTGCTGAACAAGATCAAGGGCGGCGAGATGATGATCGCGACCTACGTCGGCTTCTCCTCCGTGTCCTTCATGTGCATGATGTGGCTGCTGCTCCCCTACCACAGCCCGACAATGGTCTGGGGCTTCGCCGGCAAGGGTCTGCGTACCACGATTTCTCTGGAGGGCTTTTACGACAAGGTCCTGGCAAACTTCCTCCAGATCAACATCGGCAATCTTTCCATCCCCACCGGCACGCTGCTGTTCTTTGCGCTGCTTGCCTGGCTGATGTGGGCGTTCCTCCACACCAAGACCGGCACGGCCATGACGGCCGTGGGCTCGAATCCCACCTTTGCCCGGGCCGCCGGCGTAAACGTCGACAGGATGCGCCTGCTCTCCGTGGTCATGTCCACCTGGCTGGCCGCCATCGGCATTCTGGTCTATGAGCAGGGCTTCGGTTTTATTCAGCTGTACATGGCTCCCTTCTATATGGCGCTGCCGGCTGTCTCCGCCATCCTGATCGGCGGTGCCTCCGTCAACAAGGCCAGCATCGCCAACGTCATCATCGGCACCTTCCTGTTCCAGGGCATCGTCACCATGACACCGACCGTCATGAACAGTGCCATCCACATGGACATGAGCGAGGTCATCCGCGTGGTCGCCTCTCAGGGCATGATTCTCTACGCACTGACCAGAAAGACGGAGGGTACGAAATGAACAACAAGAGTTTCGGCAAAAAAGTACTTGGATTTGTCCAGGACAACACCGTCCCGCTGATGTTCATCGTGATCTGCGCGATCTGCATTCCGCTCTCCGGGTTCTCCGCCAGCTACCTGATCAATGAAATCGTCACCCGTATGGGGCGCAACATTTTCCTGATTCTCTGCCTGCTGATCCCGATCATGGCCGGTATGGGCCTGAACTTCGGCATGACGCTCGGCGCCATGGCCGGAGAGATCGCTCTGATCCTGGTCTCCGACTGGCAGATCTGGGGGATCCCCGGCGTGGTGCTGGCGATGATTCTCTCGATCCCCATCTCCGTGCTGCTCGGTTATTTCTGCGGAAAGATCCTGAATATGGCGAAGGGCCGCGAGATGATCACCAGCTACATCATCAGCTATTTTATGAACGGCATCTATCAGCTGATCGTGCTGTACATGATGGGTCCGATCATCCCCATCAAGCACTCCTCCATCAAGCTGCCGCGCGGCTACGGCGTACGCAACACAGTGTCCCTGCTGAACATGCGCCAGTGCCTGGACAATCTCCTCGCGGTACGCGTCGGCGGGGTCAAGATCCCGGTTCTCACTTTCCTGATCATCGGGGTTCTCTGCATTTTCATCATCTGGTTCCGCAGGACCAAGCTCGGTCAGGACATGCGCGCCGTCGGTCAGGATATGAACGTCGCGCGTGACGCCGGCATCAAGGTGGAACGCACCCGCATCATCTCCATGATCATGTCCACGGTGCTCGCCGGCTTCGGCATGGTGATCTACCTTCAGAACATGGGCAACATCGCAACGTACAGCTCCCATTCCCAGATCGGCATGTTCTGCATCGCGGCGCTGCTGGTCGGCGGCGCTTCTGTCGACCGCGCTTCCATCGGCAACGTCTTCCTGGGCGTGATTCTGTTCCACACCATGTTCATCGTGGCGCCGAAAGCGGGCGCCGCCATCACCGGCGACTCCATGATCGGTGAATATTTCCGCGTGTTCGCCTCCTATGGCGTCGTCACGATCTCCCTGATCATGTATGAGACAAAGAAGCGTAAGAACAAGAGTCTGGTCGGCCAGCAGCTCGCCCAGGCCCAGAAGGAAGAGGAGGCGCAGAACAATGGATAACGCGAGCAAAACACGCCGTCTTCTGTTCCGCCTCGGCACGGTCCTGATCCTGATCGGCATCTGCGCCGTGATGATGATCGTCGGCCGCGGCCATACGGTCTACTTCGACAACAAGCAGCTGGAGTACAACGGAACCACCTGTGAATGCCCGTATAAAATCAAGGTTCTGGTCAAGGACGAGCAGGTTGCAAACCTCAAGGCCAAGGAACGCGGCATGGCAACCACCATCGGCCAGAACTTTGCGATGACCCTGAAAATCACGCAGGAAAAGGGCGGCGATGAGGTCGTCGAGACTTATCAGCTGAAGCTGCCCTACAACATGGACGGCATCGTCGTCAATCTCCCGGCCTATCTGGAAGGGCTCCCCGAAGAGGCATGGATGTCTGAGTTCGTTCCGATTGCAACGGAATCCACGGCGGAGGACGAAGAAGTTCCCGGCGGCGATGAGTTTGAGATGGAAGACCTGGGTGATTTCTGATCCCGGGCTCTTCCCGATCACGGCTATAATACAGTTATCTTTCTAGGGCCGGCGCGAGAAAACGCGCCGGCCCTGCCTCTTTGATGGATTTAAGAAATCTTCATACACAAAAACTGCCGCTTATGCTACAATGAGACCGCTCAGAGAGCAAGAATAAAAAACATTGCAAGGAGACTGGAATGAACAATACCATGATTCGTGTTCTGTCCCTGGCGCTTTGCCTTATGATGGTGCTCGCTCTCACGGCCTGCGGCAGCTCCGGTCAGGGTTCTGCCCCCGCCCAGGAGACACAGAGCGCTCAGAGCACACAGAATACACAGACTTCGCAATCCGGCGGCACATCCTCTTCCGCTGCTTCGGAGTACGCCTGGAAGAGCAGCTTTCTTCCCATCGTCCGGGAAGACAACGACACACCGATCCAGCCGATTCTCTTCACGGACGACGGCGTCTACGCCTCCGGTCAGGTGACACTCGGCCGCCGGGAAGCTTCCGAGGGCGAGGTAGAGGAGTACGAAGGCCAGTTTAACATCTACGGCAGCATGCTCTACTTCATCACCAAAGACGGCAAACTCGAGGCTCTGCCGAAATATGTACCGGTTCCGCCCATGGCCAACCCGGAAAACTACAAAGACTTCTATTCCTATCAGAACCTCGGCACCCCGATCGTGAATGCCGACGGAAATCTCATGCTGCTTCAGATGGAAGGCGCGGGCTGGTTCGAGGGACCGGAGAGTGTCTACGGGACCGAAGAGCAGTACACTGGCGATTATTATCACAATGAGCAGAACTATGACGTTGTCATCCTCAGTCCGGAGGGCGAGGAACTGAGCCGTGCCCCCGTCGACCTCGATACCACGAACACCTGGCTCAACACCTATAATATCGCGAAAGATCCCGACGGTAATCTCATTGTCGTCATGGAAATGACGCTTCAGGCAATCGCGCCGGACGGCAGCATCGCCTGGTCCATGCAGCTGGACAACTACGTAAATTCCATGGTTACTCTGGCCGACGGCAGTGTCGCGGTTATGCTCTTCGGCGATAAAGGCCCCGAGCTTCGTCCCATCGACTTTGAAAAGAAGGAGCTCGGCGAGAGCTTCCCGATCCCCGATTCCGCATGGACGTTGTTCCCCGGCGATGAGAATTATGACTTCTACTATACCAGCGGCATGTTCCTCTACGGATTCAAGCTGGGAGAAGCGGAACCGGTTCCGGTTCTGAACTGGATGAGCTGTGACATCAACGGCGACTCCGTCGCCAGTCAGGCCCTGAAGATTTCTTCCGACGGCAGCATCATGGGGATCACCACGGACTACTCCGGCGGCAGCATCGACACCCAGCTCTTCACGCTGACCAGAGTTCCGGCCGATTCCCTGCCGAAGAAGCAGATTCTGACCGTCGCGCAACTGGAGTATAACCCCGATTATCAGCTCACCAACCGCATGGTCCGTTTCAACCGCAGCCACGACAATGTCCGCCTGGAGTATCTGGACTATTCCCAGTACAACACCGAGAGCGACTTCACCGCCGGTATCACCAAGTTCAACACCGAAGTCATGGCCGGCAACCTCCCCGACATCATCCCGACCAACCAGATCGCCTACCGTCAGATCGCGTCCAAGGGCCTGCTGGAAGATCTCTATCCCTATCTCGACAAGGATCCGGAGCTGAAGCGCGAGGACTTCTTCCCCAACCTGCTCTCCGCCCTGGAGGTCAACGGCGGCCTGTACCAGGTCGTCTCCGGCTTCTCCGTGGAAACCCTCTGCGGGGCGGCCAGCATCGTTGGAGATACGCCGGGCTGGACCTATGACGACTTCAACGCCGCACTGGAGAAGATGCCGGAAGGCTGCACCCCTCTGGAACCCTATGTCACCCGGGATCAGGTCATGAGCTCCCTGCTCTACGCGGATATGGACAGTTTTGTTGACTGGACCACGGGAAAGGTCAACTTTGAAAGCGACAACTTTAAGCAGCTGCTGCAGTTTGTCAAGCAGTTCCCCGCGGAATACAACTGGGATGAGCATGACAATTCCGAGAGCACCCAGGATCTGCTGCGCCAGGGCCGCCAGATGCTGACCCAGACCTACCTCTACGGCCTGGATTCCATCCTCTGGAACGGCGCCAACTTCGGCGGTCAGGCCACCTATATTGGATGGCCCACGAGCAGCGGCGTCGGCAGCATCATGCGCTTTGAAAACGGTTTTGCCATGAGCCGCAGCTGCGCCGACAAGGACGCCGCCTGGGAGTTCTTCCGTTCCATGCTGACCGAATCCGGCCAGACCAATCAGTATAACATTCCCTCCAACCGCAACGTCTTCAACAAGCAGCTGGAAGACTTCATGACGCCGAGGTACCGCAAGGACGCCGACGGCAACATCCTTCTGGATGAAAACGGAGAGAAGATTGAGGAAAGCCGCGGCGGCTGGATCGACGACAGCGGTGTGGAGCACCACATCTATGCCATGACCCAGGAGCAGGCGGATGAGGTTCTCTCCATCATCGAAACCTGCACCAAGGTGGCAAGCTACGACACCAGCATCTATGACATCGTCAACGAACAGGCTCAGGCCTTCTTCGCGGATCAGAAGAGCGTCGACGAGGTTGCCCGCCTGATTCAGAGCAAAGCCAACATCTATGTGAACGAACAGCGCTGATTTCCCCTGCTGCGTTTCCGACTGAAAAGCGGACGCCGTGGCATCCGGACGCGCGTTCATGAGAAAGAAGAACCCATTCCGGTCATTTTCGATCAGAATGGGTTTTTTCTCGAAGAACTATTGATTTCTTTACGGTGATGAGATACAATAGATTCACCAGATAACAGGAGGCTGAAGAGATGAGCGACGAATTCGGCAGCGATTTTATCACCATCGTAGACGACGACGGCCAGGAGTTCGAGCTGGAAGTGATTGAGTCCATGGACTATAACGGCCAGACCTATATGTCCTTCCTCCCCGCCGACATGAAGGAAGACGACCCTGATTACGGCTTCATTCTCCTGCGCGTGGTGGAAGATGAAAACGGCGATGAGGTCTTTGAGTCCATCGACGATGACGCCGAGCTTCAGGATGTCTATGAGCGCTTCATGGCGCTCCTCTATGATGATGAGGACGAGGAAGGCCCTTCCGATGAATGATTTTTCTGCTGTGTCCGTGTAGTCTTTTCAGACTTCACGGCCCATGAAACCCACATCTCTTATAAGGGATGCTGATTTGAATCTGCGGATTGCAGGCCTCCCGGAGACTTGTCCCGGAAGTTGGAAGCAGTGAAACAGAACTTAGGCAACCCACCTGCTCTTTTGTGCAGGTTACCTATGGGCCGGCACGGCATAAGCGGGCGCCCTCCGGAGAAATCCGGAGGGCGTTTTTTATTGAGAACAGCTCACTGCATAAACTTGTCGATGGCGTCGTTCAGGGCGCGCAGCTGTTCTTCGGTGTTGGCCCCGTCCTCGCTGATGCAGTGCTCCAGATGGTCCTTCAGGATAACCTTCGCCGTGCTGCTGAGCGCAGATCGCACTGCGGCCAGCTGGATCAGCACCTCCGTGCAGTCCCGCCCGTTCTCCACCATGCTTTTGACCGATTCCAGATGTCCGATGGCCCGGGCGAGCCGATTTACCACCGCCTTGGTCTGGGTATGGGTATGGCCGTGTCCGTGCGCATGGTCATGTTCATGCTCCGGTGAGATGCTTCCGTCCTCCAGATGCCGGTGGCAGTGCACCGTGCCGTCCGCGTGGCGGTGATAGCCCTCCGGAAGCGCTTCTTCCATCGGTATATTGGGTTTCGTTTCCATTTGATCGCCCGATTTCTGTATCATAGTCTGTTCTGAAAGCCCGGCAGCGCCGCATATTCTGCAATCCAGGCCGTAACCGCGTCCGCGGCTTCTCTCTCCGCGTCATCCGTGATGAAGAGCAGTTCCGTCTCCGGGTCTCCGGCCAGCTGCTCAAAAAGCCGCTCGGAGAACGCCGTGAAACGGGATCCCGGACCGAGGAGGCGCCGCATCTGCTCGCTGTCTTCTCTGCTCTTAACCACACCGAGAATCGGCAGCTCCGAGGCCAGAAGGCTTTCCAGTGCAACACGAAACTGCGGAATGATCAGGTCGATCCCGCCGATCTCGTCCAGCACCGCGAAGGGGTACCAGGCCGCCTCATCCAGCAGCCGGACGCCAAGTCCGCGAAACACCTCGCTGTCGTGCGCGGGCGGAAAGCTCCTCATATTGAGAAACAGCTCCTGCTCCAGCCCCTCAACACCGCCTGCCGCGGCAGTCGGGATCATGGCACAGCCGAGCACGCTTCCGTCCGGCGCTTTGCAGAGCTCCGTGCAGAAGCCTCCGGCGTTCTGCAGGCTGCTGCCGAGCTGCTCCCGGATCAGCCGGCTTTTCCCGCAGAAGGCCGGTCCGCTCAGGAACAGATGTCGCTTCATTGTCTCGCCTCCGGTCAGACGCTCCCGAATCTTTCGATTGCCCACTTGCGTCTTTCTGTTTCTTTGTATTATAATGGATTCGTTCGGATCCGTCAAATGGAAAACGGCGGATACACTCGGAGGAAAGCATGAGAAGAAGACGTCCCGGAAAACTGAGGTATCTTGTGATCGGCGCCGCGTTGATCATCGCACTGATCGGCATCATCCGGATGACCCTCCCGGAACCGAAACCGGATGAGCATGCCGGGCAGGTCTATCTGAACGACGGGTTCGACATGGTCTGGATAACGCCGTTTGAAAACGTCCCGGTGAGTACGCTGAAGCCGGATGACTTCCGGACCGTGGACGGTATTCCGACCTATACCGGTTCGGACTACACCACCTATCTGGGGATCGACACCTCAGAACATCAATGGGAAGTCAACTGGAACGCTGCCGCCCAGGTTCTGGACTTTGCTTACGTCCGTCTGGGTTACCGCGGCTACACCGAGGGCGGGCTCTTTCTGGATCCCTGGTTTGAGACCAATTTGTCCGGGGCCTCTGCCGCCGGACTGGATACCGGCGTCTACTTTTTTTCTCAGGCAACCAACGTCAGCGAAGCCATCGAAGAAGCCGAGTTTGTCATCGATCATCTCCGGGGCTTCCGTGTGAATCTGCCGGTCATCTTTGACTGGGAGAAAATCGACGAAGAACAGGCCCGCACCACCGGTCTGGGCGATCTGACGCTGACCGACTGCGCGGTGGCCTTCTGCCGTACCATTGAGAATGCGGGTTATGACGCCGGCGTCTACTTCAACCGCTACCTGGGTTACTACGGCTTTGACCTCTCCCGTCTGACGGACTATGCCTTCTGGGTGTCTGTCCCCGGTGATTTTCCCGACTACTATTATGCCTGCGACTTCTGGCAGTGCAGCTTTGAGGCCTCGATCCCCGGTGTGACCGGAAATGCGGATCTGAATCTGCGCTTTGTGAGAAAGTAAGTCCCTGTCCGCGCTGCGGATGGGTTAAAACAACATCATTTAAGATCGGAGGGTACAAAGATGAAACAATCTTCTGTCCGGAGACTTCTTTCGCTTGTCATCTGCCTGCTGGTGCTCGCCGGCCTGTTTTCGGTCGGGGCGCTGGCGGAGAACGAGCTTGAGACCGCTGAAGTCGAAATCCCGCAGAGCGCCCCGGAATATCCGACGCTCTGGGTCATGGCCGTTACCCCGGGCAATATCGCCGTGGGCAATCTTTCTCTGGAGCTTGTCCTGCCGTCCGGCGAGGTCGCCGCTGCAGTCGTGACAGACGAAACCGGCATCGCCGCTTTTGATCTTGCCGGGACAGCGGCTTACGCAGACGCCGTAATCCGGCGCAGCCAGAGCGACAGCTCCGACTACGGCCCCGCCGAACCTGTTTCCGTCGTTCTGGACACGGGCTCTCTCGTGAGTGTCGGCGGCCAGAGTGAGACAGGCTTCAACCGCGAGAATTCCTATGTGATCCCCGTCTACCCCGACCGCTATAGCATCATTCCGGATCCTTCGATGCTCAATGGCAGCGTCACGCTCTCCTCTTCCGACGCGGCGGTGCATGATTTGGTGACTGTGACGGTGGTTCCGGCTGAGAATTATGTCCTCGACGCGCTGCAGGTGATGCAGGGCGACACCGCAGTTCCGTTCTCCATGGAGGGCGCTGCAGCCTCTTTCGAAATGCCCCGAGGCGATGTGACCGTCTCTGCCTCCTTCAAAGAAGCTCCCCGGCCGGCCTTTGCCACCCACTCTCTGGTTCTCGGCGGTGAGCTGGGTCTGAACTTCTTCCTGGATCTGCCCGTGTTTGACGGAGCCGACTATTCCGACAGCTATATGGACTTTACGGTCAATGGTAAAACCGTTCAGGATCCCTTTGATCCGTCCGATACCGATCTGGGCGGCAGCGGCTGCTACGGCTTTACCTGCAGTCTGAATGCCCTGCAGCTGGCGGATGAGATCACGGCGGTCTACCATTACCGCGTGGGCAACACAGAACAGACCGTTTCAGAGGTCTTTACTGCAGAAGGCTACCTCAACGCCCTGATCGGCAGTGACGAGATCACTGACGAGGTGAAAACCCTCGCCCGCGCTCTGCTGGACTATGGTTACCATTCCCAGGTCTTCCTCTCCAAGCTTGAAAATCGTACCGTATTCGCGGACCACACCCGCATGTCGACTTACTTCACCGAATCCTATTCCGAGGAGCAGATCGCTGACATCCTGAAAGCCCTCTCGGATCAGGAGTTCCTGCGCGGCCGGAACCGGAACATCCGCTCCGTTTCCTGCTCTCTGATTCTCGACTCCGTGACTTCCGTCTATCTCTATGTGACTCCTGCAGAGAGTTACAGCGGTACCGTCAGTGCTCTTCTGGACAACGCCTCCGTTCCCGTGACGCAGGAGGCGGACGGCCGGTACCGGATCGTCATTCCGGCCATCTCCGCGGATCGGCTGGGCAATACGCATCACATTGTAATTCAAACTGAGGGCGCCGAGCCCATGACCGTACAGCTCTCCGCTCTTTCCTATGTCAAAGCCTGTCTGGAAAGCGAAGCTTCGAGCGGCGAAATGGTCAATGCCATGGCCGCGCTGTATCACTATTACAAAGCCTCAGACGCGCTGAAGCAGGCTAATTAATCCGTTAGCCGTCCAAATCCGGAATGCTTCGGGAGGACATGTGAATGAAAAAGAAGACCATCCTTCTCTGTGCGGTTGTTGTGCTGGTGCTGATTCTCCTGCTGGTCATGCTGCTTCGTCATCGGGCATCTGAAGTTCCGGCAACATCTCCGACGCCTGTTGTCACCGTATCGCCGACCGTCTTACCCTCGCCGACTGTCACGCCGGCTCCATCCGCTTCACCGACACCTACGCCTACACCGACACCAACACCAACACCTACGCCAACAGCTACGCCTACCCCTACCCCCACGCCGACACCGACTCCAACACCGGTGAGTACGCCGATTTGGGAGTCCACACCGACACCTGTGCCGACGCCTACTCCTACTCCCACGCCGTCGCCCACTCCGACGCCGACACCTACCCCCACGCCTACGCCTACTCCCACGCCTACGCCTACTCCCACGCCTACCCCCACGCCTGCACCGACACCCGGCCCGGAAATCACGGCCTCCGGATCCGGACTCAAAATGCGGGAATATGAGATTCCTGCCGTAGACGGAGCACCAGCTCTGGGTGCAGTGCCGAATACGATGCCGAACGCTTCAGGCGCCGGAAGCAATGGAGTCACCATCAATGCCGACGGATATATCGTCCTGCCGGAAATTTAAGCGATTTTTTCAGGAATCAGAATTTTTCTATTGCAATACGTTTCAAATTGTGCTATTATATTTGGGCTGTCGGAAATGGCAGCCCGAGTATCCGGGTGTAGCGCAGATGGTAGCGCGCTTGAATGGGGTTCAAGAGGCCGCTGGTTCAAATCCAGTCACTCGGACCAAAACGCTGAAATCGCGAATGATTTCAGCGTTTTCTTTTTATGCTCTTATGAAAAACAGCACTCTTGAATTTTGAAGAAAAAGGAGGATTCAAGCGTGCTGTTTTTTATGCCTGAAAATGGCGAGAAGCGCCTGTTTATGGGAGGAAATCGGTTATGGCAAGAATGAGGCTAACCATGGATTCAAGCGTACTGATAAGGGATCAATTCAAGAGTTTCCTATTGGCGAAGAAGGCTTATGGGACTGCTGACAAGACGCTTGCCACTTATGAGCAACATTTTTCTGCCATCAGCAAGCACCTTGACGTAAACAAACCAATTGACTTTTTATGCAAAAAAGATTTGCAGATAATGATTGCCGACATGCGAGATACGAACCTTTCCTCTAACACTATAAGAAGCTACACAGCGACTTTGAAAACTTTTTTCACTTGGTGCAGAGAGGAAGGAATTGTCGATCTTGATATTCCACTCTATAAAGCCGAAGAAACGATCAAGGAAACATACACTGACCATGAATTAGAAAAACTCTTGAAAAAGCCAAACACACGTACTTGTAAGTTTTCAGAATATCGCAATTGGGTGATCATCAATCTATTACTGAACAACGGCTGCCGAGCTGCCACTGTCCGAAACATCAAAAACAGAGACTTAGATCTCCAGAATCGCATCATATATCTACGCCACACAAAGAACAAGAAATCACAGAGCATTCCCCTTTGTGATAGTTTGTGCTCAACCTTCAAAGAGTATTTGCGCATTCGTGGTGGAAATGATTATGATTATCTGTTCCCAAATGAGTTTGGAGAGCAACTTTCTGAAAACGGCTTACGATGCTCCATTGCCAAATACAACAGGAAACGGGGCGTAGAGAAAACAAGTCTTCATATGTTCCGTCATACCTTTGCCAGAAAGTATCTTGTGGATTGTGGAGGCAACGCTTTCACTCTTCAACATCTGCTTGGTCATTCCACTCTTGATATGACGAAACACTACTGTGCCATATTTGATGCTGACATAGCAAAGAACTATGACCAGTTTTCCCCTCTTGCGCAAATTCAGAAAAACAATTCCAAGAGAATTTCTATGAAAAGAAAACCTATGAGAACATCTTGATACATCTTTTGCACATCTTTAAGCTTGATGGAGAGACTTTTTACAGCTCTCCATCGTTTTTATACATCTTTGAAGAATTCGGATAGAACTTTCCAAAACAATGATACATTCCAAAAGACAATCAGCGCGATTGTTAATGATACAGGCATATTGAAAGTGTATTTTCAAAAAAGGTCAGCAGAACGGTAGTGGAATTATCTGGCGAAGCACGCTTTCACCACAGCGAAGCGGCTATTCATCTTCATCGTGTTCGCTGTTGTCGCCGAAAATGTCACGCATCATTTCTTCCTGCTCTTGCTTTTGCTTCTTTTCCATAGAATCCATATAGATAAAATAGCCAAGTTCCTCCATATCCACGGCGTCAGCGCCTCCCTTCTTTTGTTCATTTTAGCAGAAAAACAGGAAAAGTAAAGGTTGTGTTTCAGCTAGCAGTATGGTATTATAATCTTGCGACGCAACTGAATAATGACTTCTTGGGAATGCGTTTTTACCTTTGGTAAAAATGCACTCTCCACTATTGCATTCCCAAGGAGTGTCATTAGTTGCGTCGCGGCAAACGGAGTTGTGTATTTTTCGTGCGTAGTTCCGTTTGGGGCTGCGCACTTTTTTATTATCAAAATGAAGGGAGATTGGAATGAAGAAAGAAGACTGTATAGTTCGCTTAGACAACGGCAAATATGTTTTCAAAATTTTTCCATCAAACAGCAATAGTTATCCTCTTGGTGTATCTGCTAATGAATTTGAAACACCTCAAGAATGTCTGGACGGCTTGGAAGAGTTCAAAGCATTTGTTATCACTAATCATCTTGATGCCATAGATGATGAAATCATCGTGATATCTTCATGTATGCGTGAAGAAGTACCTGAACCCCTATATTATTACACATATTATCAAAAAGGGAAACCTGTCTTTAAGAGGGAATCGGGATATTACGCGCGGAAAAGTTGTGATAAAGGCGTAAAAAGTGTATTCAATAATTTGATGAAATTGTGAGGGACATGCAAATGGAATTCAATGATATTAAGGGACTTACGGAATATTTGAAAACAGTTTCAGAACTTGAAGCATCAGTATATCAGCAAGAAGAATCAGTCAGACAAGCAAAAAATAGTTTAGAGCTAAACAGTCCCGACCATATTTATCAGATGACAACAGAGCGTTTATCTGCGCGGAGAGCGAATATCAAGAAACCTGTTGATATGTCAACAACTGTTCCTCAACCTACTGCGGAGCGCGCTTTGGCGAATTTTGAAGTGTTCTTTCTCGTATTGGCAATTGGTGCTTTTGTTATGGGCTTAGTATTTACCGAAGCACTTGGCGCTTGTTTTGCCATTGCGGCAATACTATTTCTTCCGTATTGGGCCATTACACATAATCGAAAGAAAAAAGTTGAAGAGACAAACAGAAGCCGAAGATCGTATTATGATTCTCAGGTTAAAAGACTTCGGGAAAAATACGAGAAGGATCAAGTCGAATACAAGCAGTTAATTTCGGAAAATGATGCAGAATTTGAGGAGGCTAAGAGACGCAGAGATTTAGATATAGATAAATATCCAAAGGCAAAAGCAGAAATTTCAAAACTTGAACTTCCGCTGGAAGTCTCTAAGGAAACATTACAAAACTTATATGACCTAGATGTTATTTTTCCAAAGTATCGTAACCTTATAGCAGTCAGTACAATTTATGAATATTTTGCATCAGGTCGCTGCACAGAATTAACAGGGCCAAATGGAGCCTATAATCTATATGAATCAGAGCTCCGTCAAAATTTGATTATAGGCAAACTGGAAAATATTCAGAGCAATCTTGAACAAATAAAGGATAATCAATACATTCTGTACAGCGAGATGTCCAAAGCGAATCGCTCAATTGAGGAGATAAATCAGGATGTTCGCAGTTTACTTACAGTTGCAAATAGCAGTAAAGCATCACTTGATATAGCAGCGAAATGCGCCGAGGCAACACAGAAGAATACAGAAGCGTTAAAGTATCTAAACCTGATTAATGTCGCTAAATAATGGCACTATAACAGCTCCGCATGCCCTTCAATTGCTTTCTCTATCCGCTGAGGTTCAATTCCAATATACCGCTGTGTAACGGCTGCGCTGCTATGCTGTAAGAGCCTTTGAACAAGGGCAATGTCAAAGCCATCGAATCATGCCGCCACGTTACTGTGTAGAGGGTAGGGGAACAGAAAACCAGCCTGAATTAAGTCAACATTGATTGTTCCTGTTAGGCAAAAGCCCGTTGACAAAGCTTCTTAATCTGATATAATAAATAGCACAAAGGCACACCGCTGGTTTTAGCGGTCAGCCCTTAAAGAGTTTTTGAAGTGATCGCCGCTCTTGCCAGGATGCCGGCGGTCACTTCTTTTTTGCAATCTGATAAACGAGGTTTATCAGCGCAACGAGGAAAATGCCTGTCTGGATAAAATCCGAGTAGGTCATTACCATTGGCCGTCCCTCCTCTCCGGAGGGTGCGACGAAAAGAAGCTGCCCTCCTAACGTTCCGGGGGAATGAGTAGAAGGACTGACCGCGCCAGCTTCGTGCCTTTGCTTACTGTGAGCATAGCACAGAACAGATCACTTGACAAGGGAAGCATTTCTCCCTCAAATGTAATGCAGAGCAGCAGGCATGCGACACTTCATCTAACAGATTTCCGAATGAATGGATACTTTGAATTCAAAAGATCCGCGGATTGTCAAAACGTCCGCGGATTTGCGTTTCCTTCGCAGTATCCTACTGTTTTTCATTGCACCACATAAGGTCTTCCTGTATAATGAAGAAGCAAAATCTGTGTGGGAGGCATCAACGGTGGATTATGCTTATGAGCAGGAACGAAAATCTCTGCTGCAGCGTATCGAGGCCCTTGAGAAAGAGAATGCAGGCCTGAGGGCTGAACTCTGTTTATTAAAAGGCATCCCTGCCGTAATTGACGAGAAGGATGTCCCAAAACCTGATCCGGTTGTTCCTATGATAAACAACGCGGCGATTACCAGATATAGCTCTTCAGTCGACAAGATCGCTCTCTTTAAATCTCTGTTTCATGGCCGGGAAGATGTGTACGCTAAGAGATGGGAAAGTCTTAAGACCAAAAAGCATGGATATTCACCAGCCTGTGCAAATGAGTGGAAGCCCGGTATTTGCAGAAAACCTTGTGGAAAATGTGAAAATCGCGACTGCCTGCCGCTGCTATATTGAGCGTTCTCGAAGCGGGCAGGGCGCACACATCTGGTTTTTCTTTGAAGAACCAATACTCTGCTATGATGCAAGGCGAATCGGAACGGCATTGTTGACTGCCGCCATGGAAAAAGGAGGTGCTCTTTCTCTTTCTTCCTATGACAGAATGTTTCCTAATCAAGACAGTTTACCGAAAGGCGGCTTCGGGAACTTGATTGCGTTGCCTCTTCAGGGAAATGCCCGCAAGAATCACAACAGCGAGTTTGTTGACGAGGCTTATAATGCTTATCCGGATCAGTGGGCTTTTTTGTCCAGTGTACAGAGACTATCTCCCGAAAAGATTGAATACATCATTCAACATCATGTTCAGGGAGATGCACTCGGAACTGTCATTCGTGGAGATGATTCACCAAAGCCCTGGGAACAGAAAAAGGCCGTTTCCCTGCAAAACACGGATTTTCCAATCAATCTGACAATAATTAAGAGCAATCTCCTCTATGTGGAGGAGGGCAGTCTTTCCCTGAGAGCCAAAAATCGACTTGTACGTTTGGCAGCGTTTAAAAATCCTGACTTCTATCGCTCCCAGGCAATGCGTCTTCCGATTTATAATAAGCCTCGAATCATCAATACTGCTGAATGCAGAGACGGTTATCTTGCCCTGCCTCGCGGGTGTGAAAATGGACTAATTACCCTGCTGGAAGAAGCGGGTGTCCCCTATTTTGTTGACGACAAGAGGAATCCCGGTCAGAGTATACAGGCTGCATTCTCTGGGGTACTCCGTGAGGAGCAGAAACCTGCTGCCGAGGCTCTGGCGCAACATGACACCGGTGTTCTGGCTGCGACCACTGCATTTGGAAAAACAGTCATTGCCGCCTGGCTGATCGGGCAGAAAAAAGTCAACACTCTTGTCCTGGTACATACAAAAGCCCTGTTGAACCAGTGGATCAGTTCTCTCGGTGAGTTTCTGGAGATCTCTGAGAAACTGCCTATGGAGCCAAAAAGCCGCGGAAGAAGGAAGAATCGCTCCCTGATCGGTCAGATCGGGAGTGGAAAACGCAATTCGTCCGGAATTGTAGATGTCGCCATTCTCCAATCTCTCCTGTCAGGCGATGAAGTGGACGCACTCGTACGGAACTATGGTATGGTAATCGTTGATGAATGCCATCATGTATCCGCCGTCAATTTCGAACGGGTTCTGAAGGAAGTCACTGCAAAATATGTCTACGGTCTAAGCGCAACACCGACGAGGCAGGACGGGCATCAGCCTGTTGTATTTCTTCAGTGCGGCCCGATCCGGTATACCGTTGATGCAAAAGAGCAAGCTGAAAAGCGCAAATTTGAACATTTTATTGTTCCCCGTTTTACCAGCTTTCGTTGCGCTACGGCAGAGGAGCAAGGGATCGCGAAACTGTATTCTGTTCTCGGCAAAGATGATGTCCGAAACGCTCAGGTTTGCAGAGATGTCCGTACAGCTCTTCTGCAAGGGAGGTGTCCCATCGTTCTGACGGAGCGTCGGGTGCATGTAGATTTGCTGGCTGAACAGCTTTCTGGCTCCTGTGAGAACATCATAAAACTCTATGGAACGGTTTCAGAAAAGGACCGCAGGCTCACTTTAGAGCGCCTCAAGGCAATTCCTGCAGATCAGCCGGTTCTATTGATTGCAACCGGGAAATATGTGGGTGAAGGATTCGATTATCCCCGCCTGGACACCCTCTTTCTAGCCATGCCAATCTCATGGAAAGGCAAAGTTGCCCAATATGCGGGGCGATTGCACCGCAACTATCCCGGAAAAGAAGAAGTGTTGATCTACGACTATGTGGATGTTCATGTTCCCGTGTTGGAGAAGATGTACCAGAAGCGCTTAAAAGGATATGCCTCCATCGGATATCGCATCCGGGTAGACTCCGACTGTCAGCCTGAAGCCGACCTGATTTACGATGGAAAAAGCTTCTATCCGGTCTACTGTCAGGATTTGAAATCTGCAAAGAATGAAATATTGATTGTCAGCCCGTTCATGAAAATCCGACGGTTGAACAGTCTTGTAACATTCCTTTCCGAAGCCATTCTGAGCGAAGCAACTGTAAAGGTCGTAACCAGGCCCCCTGAGGAATATCGAGAAAAAGATCGTTCCGGAGTCATTGCCTGTACGGAATACCTGAAGGGTTATGGTGTCACTGTTTCTTATCGCTCCGGTTTTCATCAGAAGTTTACGATTATTGACCAGCGCATTACCTGGTACGGCAGTGTCAATTTTCTGAGCTTCGGCAGCGCTGAGGAAAGCATCATGCGTCTTGAAAGTTTCGGCATTGCAGGGCAGTTAACGGATACTCTTGTGTGAATTGATAGTTACTGTTCTGCAAAAGCCCGTTGACAAAGCTTCCTAATCTGATATAATAAATAACACAAAGGCACTCCGCTAGTTTTTAGCGGTCAGCCCTTATAAAGTGCTTTGAAGTGATCGCCGTACTTGTCAGGGTGCCGGCGGTCACTTCTTTTTTGCAATCTGATAAACGAGGTTTATCAGCGCAACGAGGAAAATGCCAGTCTGGATAAAATCCGAGTAGGTCATCACCATTGGCCGTCCCTCCTCTCCGGAGGGCGCGACGAAAAGAAGCTGCCCTCCTAACGTTCCGGGGGAATGAGTAGAAGGACTGACCGCGCCAGCTTCGTGCCTTTGCTTATTGTGAGCATAGCACAGAACAGATCACTTGACAAGGGAAACATTTCTCCTCAAATGTAATGCAAGCAGCAGGCATCAAACACTTCATCTAACAAATTTCCGGATGGACGAAAAATCCGGAGCTCAGGCATACAACGGGTTTTGACCGTTCTAGCCAGGCCAACACCTGGGATTTTGGGTTTTTCCAGAAAATCAGAGCACTTGATTGGCCTCAATTCGATTTGATTCAAGCGGCCTCATACAAATGGGGTTCAAGAGGCCGCTGGTTCAAATCCAGTCACTCGGACCAGAACGCTGAAATCGTCGATGATTTCAGCGTTTTCTTTATCGGTTATAATATACCCGTTCTGGTATATTTTCTTCTTGTTCTTATTTTTTATACCTCTTCTGGTATATTTCAGAAAAACCACTTGACATTTCTACCCGAACGGGTATAACATTGGCTTATGAACACGATTGCACAGTTTGTAAAATTGAAAAGAAAAGAGGCTGGCCTGACGCAGGAGGAATTTGCTATGCGTTCCGGTCTTGGGCTTCGTTTTGTCCGTGATCTGGAACAGGGGAAAGAGACTGTACGTATGGATAAGGTCAATCAAGCACTCGCCATGTTTGGAATGAAGGCGGTCCCGGGAAGGATCGATGAATAATGGACCGGGAATTCAGAACTGCTTATGTATATGTGCGGGACTCTTTTGCCGGAACATTGCGCGAAACAGATGAGGGATATGTGTTTCAATATGATTTGCAATATCTCTCTGATCCTGATGCTCCTGCCGTCAGTCTGACACTGCCCCGGCAGGAATCTCCTTTCCTGTCTAAGACTCTGTTTGCCTTTTTTGACGGTCTGATTCCGGAAGGCTGGCTATTGAATCTGGTATCGCACAACTGGAAGATCGATCAACGGGACCGCTTCGGTCTCTTGCTTGTTGCCTGCAAAGACTGCATTGGGGCGGTAAGGATCCGGGGGGAAAAGCTGTGAGATGTCTTTGCTGCGGAAAAGAGCTTTCAGCAGAAGCCTCTTTGCAGGAGCTGGCGGCTCAATGGCATTCCAACTGTGTGCGGAAATTCTTCGGAACGAGCATTCTTCCGGAATTGGATACCTCGGAAGCCACGCTGGCTCTCATCGCTGCGGAGAGCACCAACAAAGGTCTTACGGTTCCCGGAGTGCAGAAAAAAATATCCCTTCACCTGACAACAGGCGGCGGAAGGCCTCGTCTCACGCTGGTCAACTATCCTACCGGGTTCATTCTCAAGCCTCAAACAGCAGAGTATGAGGCTTTGCCGGAGGCGGAATATCTTGTCATGCATATGGCGCGGGTAACAGGAATCGCTACCGTCCCATTTGCACTGATCCGAATGTCCGGAGATCATTTCAGCACTTCCTATATCACCAGACGAATTGACCGCATTTTGCCGACAAGAAAGAATCCGACTCTGAAACTGCTGGCGATGGAAGACTTCTGCCAGCTTGAACAGCGCCTGACCGAAAACAAATACCAGGGCTCGTATGAACGCTGCGCCAAAGTCATATCGCGTTACTCCCAGCGTCCCGGTCTGGATCTGTCAGAATTGTTTTTACGGGTGGTTTTTTCTTTCCTCGTCGGGAACTCAGATATGCATCTGAAAAACTTTTCGCTGGTTGAAACCTCGGCCGGCAGTCAGCGTTATGTATTGTCCGAAGCTTATGATATGCTTCCGGTCAATGTGATTCTTCCTGAAGACGATGAAGAGTTGGCGCTTACCGTCAATGGCAAGAAGCATCATATTCACAGAAACGATTTTTTGAAATTTGCTGAAACCAGTGGTATTTCCCGCGAAGCCGCTGTAAAAATGATTCAGAAGCTTCTTTCCATGCAGGATCAGTACCTTCGTATGTGTGAAGAATCCTATCTTCCAAATCACCTGAAGGAACGATTGGTTGTTTTGATCAATGAACGGGCTGCTGCTTTGAGGCCTGGTTAACCCTGAAGAAGCCTCTGCAGATCCCACAGCTCCTTTTAAACTCAGGAAGTAGTGTTCTGTCTGGGTGGTCAATTTATCATTCAAACGGAATTTGCAAGATTCACAACAGGGCAAAGCGCAACCGTTGAATAGCTGAAAGCGGAAAAATGTGTGTTAAATTCTTGTGGAGGATTCGGTTTTATCGCTACCCCGAATAAAGCAAAAAACACCCCCGTGGGTACCACGTGGGTAACACAAGCCGGGAAAAGCCCCGTATTTATTGACTTGTCGCCTTGAATGGGGTTCAAGAGGCTGCTGGTTCAAATCCAGTCACTCGGACCAAAACGCTGAAATCGCAAACGATTTCAGTGTTTTCTTTATCGGTTGTAATATATCCGTTCTGGTATATTTCCTTTCTGTTCTTAACCTCTGAACAGTAACGCTTCTGGCTGAAACTGAGCAGATTGAGATGGGACTCCACAATTCCCAAATGGATCAAGATCACTATGATTGGCGGGAATTTAAAGATCTGAAAGTTCAGGTGGCAGGAATCGCATAGATCTGCTATACTGAGCTTGCATATTATTCTTTTGGTCAGGGGGATTCATCATGAAACAGTATCTTGTCGTTGTCGATATGCAGAAAGACTTTGTGGACGGTGCACTGGGCACTCCGGAAGCCGAGGCGATTATTCCTGCATGCATCGAGAAGATCCGCAATTTCGACGGTGATTTGTTTGTCACTTATGATACGCACTTTGAAGACTATCTCAGTACAGCGGAAGGCCGGAAGCTCCCGGTTCCCCACTGCATCTACGGCACACCCGGCTGGGAACTTGACAGCAGGATCGGCGAGGTGATTGAAAAACTCCCGCATTATAAAGTCCAGAAGTATACATTCGGTTCTACTACCCTTCCCCTTCTGATGACGGAAGTCGCTGACGGTGAGGATTTTTCAATAGAGCTCATCGGTCTTTGTACAGACATCTGCGTTGTGAGCAACGCGCTTTTATTGAAAGCCCACTTTCCCGAAGCGCCGATCTCTGTCGATTCAAAATGCTGTGCAGGTGTCACACCGGAGCTGCATGAAGCTGCGCTCAAAACGATGCAAAGCTGTCAGATCAAGGTGTTATAACTCCGCTGATTTTCCCCGTATGCAAGATGAGCTTCACAAGGACGGTCTGCTGCATGTCACCGCCGTCTTGTGAAGCTCATTTTTTGATTGCGTCTAAACCTTTATCGTTGTAAGATGTCCGTTTAACGAACCTTTTCGCGGATGTATGCTTTTATCCGCTTCATGGTGTCCAGCCGCAGACCGGGCACTCATCAAGGCCTGGGGAGAAATGGTTCCCGCAAAGCGGGCAGGTGATGCGGTTATGCTCGTCGCCCACAGGATCGTATACCACACCGTCGGAGTAGTCCGATTCATTGTCGTAATAGTTACTTCCGGCCCAGCCGCCCTGGTCCTCTTCAGCGTAGTCCCATTCATTATCGTAGTAGTGGCTTCCGGCCCAGCCGCCCTGGTCTTCGTCAGGGATGATCAGGCCCATATTGCCAAAGATATCCGCCCGATAGACGTTGGCCGTGCTGGGATAATCGATGTAATAGACTACCGCGGAGCATCCGTCGTAGAACTGTCCCTCCACGTTGCAGTTCCAGCTGTCGACAAACACTTGGGTGCCGTTCTGCAGGTTGATGGCGTATCCGCCGCCGCCTTCATGAGCCGTGCCGCTCATGGATCCGTAGACCGGCTGTGGAGGAGGAGTCGGTGTGGGTGTGGGCGCGGGCGCGGGTGTGCTGACGAACATATAGGCCGTGCTGGTACGGGCGGTCTGGCCTTTGTAATAGAAGGTGCAGTAGGCGCCCCATCCGTTCATCCAGGATTCCAGTCCGGACACGGTGATGGAAGTGCTGTTTTCTCCGTTGATGCTTGCGCTTGAACCGGCAAGGAAATTCCAGGGCGTGTATTCCCCGCCGCCCGGGGAGACAAACGTCCAGTTCAGGGAGTCATACGCATTTGCGCAGGCGACAAAAATGGCGCTGCCGCCGACGGTTCTGTTCTCATTTGTCGGGTTCTTGGTAATGGTGAGCCAGGTCGGAGCGGCCGGAGTCGGCTGTGGTGCGGGAGTGGGGCTTGGAGCCGGAGCTGTTTTATCCTCTTCTCCCAGGGCAGCGGGCTTCGGAACGGGGAAGGTCTCTGTCGGCTCTCTGGTGCCCATAAAGACCTCATAACTCTCGGTCAGGTGCTCCAGGTCCCCGATTTTGTCGGCGGTCAGCCACTCAAACGCCGAGTTGCTCCGATCTGCGCCGGCAAAGGCGTTCCCTCCCGCGGCATTGTACTGCTCCGGCGAGATCAGCTGGCCTGTCGTATCTGTGTGAGAGACATTGCGTACCCCGTTCGTCAGGACAGTGTGCTCAACGGCATAGCTGTCATAACTGAGGGTTCCGTTTTTCAGATTCACTGCCGTTTTAACGGTATAGACCTCGTTGTCCGAGAGGACAACATTATCATTGACCATATAGTACCAGGTGTCGGTATCCTTGACATAGTAGGTATCGGCCATGTCGGTCATGATGTCGGGGAAGGATTCCTCTTTGTCCTTATTCAGGCTGTACTCGTTCAGCGCCGTACCGTCCCTGCTGACCGACCAGACCTTCAGGTTGGTCGAGCGGTCCGCGGGATGCAGGGAAGCCGCAATAAACTCCAGGCAGCCGTCGTGATCCAGATCTGCGACCGTATAATACCAGGTTCTCGTGCTGTCATCTTGTCTGAGGCTGTCGATCTGAGATTCAATCAGCTTCAGCTGCTGCATGGGCTTTATACCGCTCTCGGCAGCGAAAGCCGAAGCGCCGGCACAAAACGTCAGTGACAGCAGCAGTGCGAAGGTCAGCAGGATGCTGATCAGATTATTTCTTTTCATCTCACATTCTCCTTTTCTTTTGTATTTTTTATAGTTGATTCCATTTTCTGTTCTGCCGGCACAGGCCAACAACAGATCCCTTAGAATTCATCTGCCGTGATTATCGCACAGGAGCCGTCACAGAAGAATCACAGATAGCCCAGGATGCTCAGGTCGTTTCCGCTTCGTCCCGATAATCTTCTCTGTGCAGCTGACAGAATGATGAGCGTTATTAAAGATAGTATACACAGAAAATAATCCGTTGTAAAGCCATTCTGCTTTTTTCTGTGAAAACACGGAAATGAGCACACCGTTTTTGATGTGCCCATTTCCGTGGTCGATTGCTTTTATCCCAGTTATGCGATTGTCACTTTCCTTAAGCTTAATCGGAATAGTAGTCGCCGTCGTCAGTAAAGTATGTTTGATTATCTCTTGCTATGAGCACCTGTGTAATGGTAGACTTTACCGCTCCATAACAGCTTCTGCTTTGTTTACCACACCAGAGGAATCAGCAGCTTGTCCCCTTCCTTCATCGCACTGAAAGCGAGCTGATTGTACTGCTGCAGATCGGCCTCTCTCTCATCAAAATCAATGCCGTAACGGGCAAAGACGCTCTCCGGCGTTTCATCCTTCAGCATGAGATGGGACATGACGGTCGTGTAGGTATTTGTCTTCAGATTTTTCTCCGTGGTGGGAAGATTATAGATCTCTCCGACCGTGAGTTTGTCCGGGTTCTTCCCGGGATTCAGTGCCTTGATGGTTTCGGCGTTTTCCAGATAGGACATGCCCCAGAGTTTATAGATGTTCTTGAGCGTGTCGCCCTTCTGAATCTTGTAGGGAATCACAAAATACTCGATTCCGTCTTTTTCGGAAATCAGATTCATGGCCTCGCCCTTGATCTCGCTCTTTGCTTTTGGGATTTTGATGGTGTCGCCGATCGAAAGAACCTCAAGCTGAGACTCCCGGTACATCCTGTTGAGCACCATTACAACGTACCGGTCCGTCTCATAATCTCTGCCTCTTTCCTCAAGAAGCTTCAGTACCGTGTCGTTCTTCTGGATCGTCACCGTGTCATAATCCGACGCCGCAAAGGCCGCGCAGGGAATCAGACAGGTGAGCAGAAGGATACAGAGTACAAGTGTCAGATAACGTTTTGCCATTTCATTTTGTCCTCCTCTTTTTTGAAGTACCATGACTCCGTG
The DNA here is from genome assembly GCA_017458335.1 of Oscillospiraceae bacterium. Taxonomy (GTDB): domain Bacteria; phylum Bacillota; class Clostridia; order Oscillospirales; family Oscillospiraceae; genus Limivicinus. Next base: position 43,849 of record JAFTFT010000027.1, on the reverse strand, counting down.
ACACAGAGTATATCACACTTCCGTGCAAAATGCCACTTCCTGTTATTCGTTTTGCGGCCTGCAGGTGCTGATGCAATCATCAGGGTTCAGCCCTGCGCCGTCTTTTTCTGCTTATGCGCTTCGCAGCAGCAGGCTGCGCGCCAGATGCTTGTGCAGGTGGCGGAACAGTGCGTCATCCTGTTCATCCGCCCGACAGATCAGGTTCAGGGCAATATCATCTCCCTCTTCCAGGGGAACCGCCGCCACGCCGAAGAAGCGGGCAAACGAGACCGGCCCCAGCGCATAGCCCTTCTTTCTCTGAACCAGGGCAATCACGGCGTTGATATCATCCGCCCGGAGCACCCGGTCCGTCCGGACATGATGCTTCTCACACATTTCTCTCATCTCGGTGTCATCGCCGGATTCCTCCGGTCCGCAGATTACCGTCCTGCCGTCCAGAATCCGAAATGGGAGTATCGATTCTCCGCTGAGCGGATCTTCTCTGGACATCAGGATGCACTGGGGTTCCGTCAGCAGTGGGAAAATCGCAATCTTTCCCGTCAGGTTTGTCATCTGCTGCCCGTACAGACGGCCGATTGCGATGTCCATTCTTCCCGCTTCGATCGCCTCCGGGAAATTCTCGTTCATATCCGTCGTAAAGCTGACACTGATTTCCGGGTGGCTGTCAAAAAAGCTCATGATCGGTTCAAAGAGCCCGTTGGACCTGGCCCGCACGCCAAAACCGATATGCACGCGGCTGTGGGGTTTATTTTTCAGCTCTGCGCTGTTCTGCTCCAGGGTCTTCCAGGCGCTGACCACCGGCTCGGCGTACTTACAGAAGCGTTTCCCGGTCTCGGTGAGTTCCGTCCCATGGGCGCTCCGGTGAAAAAGGACACATCCCAGTTCCGCCTCCAGGGCCTTGATCTGTTCCGAAAGGGCCGGCTGCGAGATGTAGAACTGCTCCGCCGCCCGTGTCATGCTGCCCCGCCTGGCAATTTCACATGCATATTGAACCTGGGTAATGGTCATAACTCTACCTCCGAGACATAAGTGTTGCTTATATCCCCATCATAGCATTCTATTTCTCTTTTCGCAAGTCTTTCGGTAAAATGGAATTATTCTGAAACAGAAGGTGATTCAATGACCAAACATCTGCTCTCCGGCAACGAGGCAATCGCCAGAGGCGCCTATGAAGCCGGGGTTAAGGTCTGTTCCGCCTATCCCGGTACTCCCAGCACGGAGATTTTTGAATCTCTGCCCCAGTATAAGGACGCCCTCTACTGCGAATGGGCGCCGAACGAGAAGGTTGCGACCGAGGTCGCCTACGGTGCCGCCATCGGCGGCGTGCGCAGCCTCTGCGCGATGAAGCATGTCGGTCTGAATGTGGCTGCCGATCCACTGTTCACCGCGGCCTACAACGGCATCAACCGCGGCTTTGTAATTGTCACAGCAGACGACCCCAGCATGCACTCCTCTCAGAACGAGCAGGACAACCGCTACTATGCCCGCGCCGCCAAGGTTGCTCTGGTAGAACCCTCCGATTCCCAGGAATGCATCGATTTTATGAAGGAAGCTTACCGGATCTCCGAGCAGTTTGACATGCCGGTGCTGTTTCGCACCACCACCCGCATTTCCAATTCCAAGAGTCTGGTGACCTTCGGTGAGCGGGAGGAAGCCGAGCCTTATGTCTATCAGCGCGATGCGAAGAAATATGTCTGTGCCCCGGCCAACGCCTATCGGAATCATCCCAAGGTGGAGAAGAACCTCGCCGATCTGGAGGAATACAGCAATCGCTCTCCCCTGAACCGGATGGAATTGAAGGGGACGAAAACCGGTGTCATCACCGCCTCCATCGCCTATCAGTATGCCAAAGATGTCTTTCCCGAGGATACTTCCTTCCTGAAGCTTGGCCTCACCAATCCTCTGCCCATGGATCTGATCCGGGAGTTTGCCTCCAAGGTGGAGAAGCTCTATGTCATCGAGGAGCTGGAGGGTTTCATGGAGGAGCAGATCAAGGCCGCCGGGATCGACTGTATCGGCAAAGCCCTGGTCAGCAACATGTACGAGCTCAATCCCCAGCGGCTGCGGGAAATGCTCTTCGGTGAGAAGCCTGTGGTCAAAGAGCTTCCGGTAAAGGCGGTCTCCCGTCCGCCCGCTCTCTGCCCCGGCTGCCCGCACAGGGGCTTCTTCTACACCATGTCCAAGGGGAAGGACTTCGTCATCGCCGGAGACATCGGCTGTTACACATTGGGGGCCAGCGCTCCGCTCACGGCAATGGACACCTGCATCTGCATGGGCGGCGGTTTCTCCCTGGCCATGGGCATGTCCAAGGCCTTTGAGGCCTCCGGCCAGAAGAAAAAGGTCTTCGGTGTTCTGGGCGACTCCACCTTCTTCCACAGCGGCATGACCGGCGCTGCCGAAATCCTCTACAACAAGGGCAGCGTCATTCCCGTTGTTCTGGACAACCATATCACCGGCATGACCGGCCATCAGGACAATCCGGGCAGCGGCTACACTCTTCAGGGAGACATGGCTACGGCCATCAAAATCGAAGACGTCCTCCGGGCCTACGGATATCAGAATATCATCATCGTGGATCCGCAGGATCTGACCGCCATGCAGAAGGCGGTCGATGACGCGCTTGCGTCCGAAGTCCCCGCGGCGATCATCACGCGCCGTCCCTGCCTGCTCATCAAGCGGATGAAACATGACATCGGCAAGTGCGTCGTGGACACCTCAAAGTGTATCGGCTGCCGTAAGTGCCTGCAGGTTGGCTGCCCCGCGGTCATGGTTAAGGACAGGAAGTCCTGCATTGATCCGACTCAGTGCGTCGGCTGCACGGTCTGTGCGCAGGTCTGCCCGGTCGGCGCCATCAGCAGAAAGGAGGACGTGAGATGAACAGCAAAAGCGCAATTCTGGTCGGTGTCGGCGGCCAGGGAGCCATTCTGACGGCCAAGGTTCTGGTAAACGGCCTCATGTCCGCCGGTTATGATGTCAAGATGTCCGAAGTCCACGGCATGAGCCAGCGCGGCGGAAGCGTCTCCACCCAGGTTCATTGGGGCGAGAAGGTCTATTCCCCTGTCATCGGAGACGGAGCGGCTGATCTCATGGTGGCTTTCGAGAAGATGGAGGCTGTCCGCTATGCGCACTTCCTGAAGCCGGACGGCATCGCCGTCATCAATGACTATGAGATGCCCTCTTCTACCATCGCCGCAGGCCTCGAGACCTATCCCGAGGGCTGTCTGGAAGCCATGGAGGCCAACTTCCGCTGCTATACACTGGACGCTTCAAAAATTGCCATGGAGCTTGGGAATGTCAAGTGCATGAACATCGTTCTCTTCGGCGCCATGACAAAAGCACTCCAGCTTGATCACATTGACTGGGAGGCGGTCATCCGTGAAACGGTCCCGCCGAAGTTTCTTGAGCTGAATCTCGCCGCCTACCGCGCCGGCAGAGCCGCCGCGGAATAATTACTGTACACTTGCAAAGCGCCCGGATAACGGACTTTACGGTCCGATATCCGGGCGTTTCTTTTTTTTAACTTGTCACGTCAAAGCCTGCCGTCTGTGCAGTGAGCCAGGTACACATCGTGCATGCTCAATCGATGTGGATAACCTTCTCCATCAGATCGGCGGCTTTGACATTCGGGTTGTGATAGTGTTCCCGCTTGTCCGTGACGCTGCCAAGAGAAATCGCGCCCGTGGGGCAGAACTGCAGGCAGCCCAGGCACTGTGCACAGTTGTTCCCGATGACGGCCCGGCCGTTTTCCAGGCGGATGTTCCCTCTGGGACACAGCTTCACACACTGACCGCAGCCGATGCAGGCGTCGCTCACCCGGAAGCCTTCGGCCTTCTTTTTCGAAATCATGGGCCAGCCGGCATTTTCCGCCGCATTCAGAACGTTTCTGGGCGGATTTTTCTCCGTCTTGGCCATGCTGAGAATCTCGAGGCCGATTTCTTTGGCCAGCTTCTCGCTTCGCTTCTGGGCCTGTTTCGGTGTCATCGGCGGCATCATCAGGGTGTGCGGGAAGAGCCAGATGCAGGAACACTGATGGGTCACTGTTCTCCAGTAATCCAGTGGATGGATCTTGTTGAGTTCGGCAAGGCCTGTTCCGGCATAGCTTGCGGACTGGCTCACCGCGAAGACATAGGTCTCCGGTGTGATATGGATGAATTTGGCATATTCCAGGACATCCGTCGGCGCACCTCCGCCGAAGCACGGGAAGACAAACCCGACTCTTTTCGCGCCCTTCGTTTCCGTCACAGCCGGGAAGGAACGCATCATCACAATGTCGGTATCTCCGAGCTCTTTTGCGATGTTTTTCGCCATGTCAAGACAGTTTCCGGTTCCGGAATAGCAGTAGATGAGATTGGTACTCATGTTGTATAAACCCCTCCTGAATAGATTGATAAAGTTCTGCCCATTTTTGACCTCTGTGTCTTTTATAGCATATCCGGACTCAAATCTCAATCGACAGTTCTTCCGGGCTGTATAAGATCAGATTTTTCTGACCGCGATCCAGGCAATCAGCATCTGCAGCAGCAGGATCACAGGCATTCCGTAGACAAAGTACCAGTGTCTGGTCTTGTGCCGGAGGAGCCACATTCCGGCCATGGCGCCGATGCTTCCTCCCAGAGCCGCTGTGACGAACAGCGTTTTTTCGGGGATCCGGCGCTTCATGGTCCGGACCGGCTCCGGTTTCCGTCTGCGTTTGGCTTTCTCAATCTCGCCGTTATACACCGCCCGCTTTTTATCCATGGCAAACAGGCCGAAAGCAATCACGTTGATGATTCCGAGATAGATGAAGAAATACCGAATCATATGCTCCCTCCTGCGGTGTATGTGTTTTTCCTTGAACCGCGTCCTGATTTCTGCGGTCTTCGGGCCGGTCCGCATCTGTTATTATACCCCGAATTTCACCGAATAGGAAGTCAAAAAACCGCCCGTCGGACAATTCTCTGAGAATCTGCCGTCGGACGGTTCCTTTTTTCGTTTTCTGCTGCGCTTTACCCGTTTTTTCTCTTACAGACTGTTGCGGTACTCATTGGCGCTCATACCGGTGGTTTTCTTGAAAATACGGGCAAAATGCGCCGGGTCGGCATATCCGACCATTTCTCCGATGTCTCCGATCCGCAGGCTCGGATCCGCCAGGAGCCTCTTGGCCGCTTCCACGCGCTGGCTGTTCAGGATGTCATAAAAACTCTGCTCCGTAAAACGGTTCAGCAGCTTGGACAGATGCCATTGGGATACATAGCAGGCATCCGCCACTTCCTGCAGGGTCAGCTTCTCGGCGTAGTGCGTCTCCATATAGGCCACCGCCTGCTTGACCAGGAAGCTGCCTGCCCGGCTGTTTTCCGGATTCTCATTCTCCGTGTCCGGCCTGCTTTTCTTCAGGCGTTCCGTCATGGTCTGCAGTGCTTCGTTGATCTCATCCATCTTGGACGGCTTCAGCAGAAAGCGGGTAACCCCCAGCCGTATGGCCTCCTGTGCATAGCTGAAGTCGCGATATCCGGTCAGGACCGTCACCTGCATGTCCGGAAACTCCGACCTCAGTCCGGCAAGCATGGTCAGGCCGTCCTGCCCCGGCATACGGATATCCGTGAACAGAATATCCGGCCGGATCTTCCGAATGATTCCGGCGCCGGTGACCGCATCTTCCGCGGTCGCCGCGATCTCGCAGCCGAAGTCTGCCCATTTCACCACCCGGCTCAGGCCCTCTACGATCAGTCTCTCATCGTCGATCAGAACAACACGGTACATGATCTCGCCCCCGTTCCCTCTGATACTCTGATTTTAGCCTTTGACCGCGCCCGCCGTCAAGCCTTTAATGATATGCTTCTGCAGGCACACATAAACGATCAGAACCGGGATCACCACGAGGACGACCGAAGCTGCCATCAAACCATAGTTTACGCCGGCCTGGGAACTGATTTCATTCAGCAGCCCGGTGATGGCCCGTTCCTGCGGATAGCGCAGGAAGAAAGACTGGGTAAACAGGTCGTTGTAACTCCAGAGAAAGGCAAAAATCGCAACGGTCGCAAAGGACGACTTCGCAGCCGGAATGATGATATGGAAGTAGATCTGAAACACATTGCAGCCGTCCAGATAGGCGCTCTCCTCCAGTTCGATCGGCACCGACTGGATAAAGCCCATCAGAATGATGATGGCAAAGCAGAGATTTCCCGCAATCTGCGGCAGGATCACCGCCAGCAGGCTCAGCCAGCGGTTTCCCGTTCCGGCGAGGCCCATTACCGCTTCCATACGGAAGACGGGAATGATCGTCGAGAAGACCGGGAACATCATGCCCGCCATGATGAGGCTGTAGAGCAGGCCTCTGCCCGGGAAGCGGTATCGCACCAGACCGTAGGCGGCAAGCCCGGCCAGGATCACCACGGCGACCGTCACGGTTCCCGAGATGAGGAAGCTGTTGAGATAGGCGTTCTTGAAGTCCGAGCGCTCCCAGGCCGTGAGATAGTTGTCCCAGGTGAAGGCATCCCCCAGCGGCAGGGAAAAAGAATCAGAGATGATCAGGCCTTTTCTGCGGAAAGAGTTGAGAATCACCCAGATGAAGGGATAGATCGTTGTCAGCGCCCAGAAGCTGAGAAGCACATAGGTCAGGATCTTCGGGACGGATTTTCTTCCGGTATCCACAGCGCTCTGCTCCCTCCTTTCTCAGAGATCTTCCGACGGGCGGAAGATCCGGTTGGCAACATTCGAGAGGATCACGCCCAGCACCACGATCAGCACCGCGATGGTTGAGCCGTAGTCTACATTCATCTTGTTGAAGGTCTGGTCATACATATACGTTCCCGTGAGCCAGCTCATGTTCTCCGGCATTCCCGCGCCGAACATGATCCACGGCAGGTCAAAGACCTTCAGTGCGCCGGTGATGGCCAGCACCAGGCAGGTGCACAGAACGTTTCGCAGCAGCGGAAGTGTGATATAACGCGTCCTCTTCCACCCGTCTGCACCATCCAGGGCCGCCGCCTCATAGAGATCCGGAGAGATGTTGTTCAGTCCCGTGATCAGGATGACAAAATAGAAGCCGACGTACTGCCACATGACCGGCATCAGCATGGTAAAGAGGAAGTGGGCCTGATCTTTCCAGTCCAGCCATTGGACCAGAACCTTGCCGCTGGCTTTGACCTCGGTGGGCAGCTTTCCCATGTTCAGCAGCAGCTGGTTCACCATTCCGCCCTTGTAGAGAAAGATCAGATTAAACATCAGGCCGAGCGCCGTAGCGGAGATCACGATCGGGAAAAAGTATACAGTTCGGAAAAACTGTGCCCCCACACGGATCGTATCCACCAGCAGCGCCAGGATCAGTGCGATCCCGACCTGAAAGACGATGGTGCAAACCGTCAGCAACAGCGTGTTTTTCAGCGCGGTTCTCATATAGGGGTCTGTCCAGAGCCGCTGATAGTTTTCATACCACGGTTCATTCAGTCCCTCCGCCGCACGTCCAAGTCCTCCGATCTTCATGAAGGTGTTGACAATGTTCTGAAAGAAGGGGTAATACAGATAGACCAGCAGGAAGAGAAAGGCCGGCACCAGGAACAGGATCAGCGGACTTTTCTTCTTATAGATCATGGAACTCATACCTTCACCGCCTCAACAGACAGGGTTTGTAAGAAAAAGGCTGCTGCATGCGCAGCAGCCTTGCATCGGTTGCGGGATTTCTCTGTCCGGTTTCTCAGTTCAGCGCAATCGCGGAAGCTACGGCATCCTCAGCGCTCATCTTGCCGGTGACCACATTCTGCACATTGGCGAACAGATCTCCGCGGGCTTCTGCCGTCAGGCTGTCCTGTACCGCACCGGCGATGGCGGTAATGCTGGCATTGGCGTCAGCCGCGGACTGCTGCAGGGGATTCAGGCCCTCAGGCTTCGCGCCGTTTACCAGGGCGGTCACTTCGGTCGTGACAAAGGTGCTCAGGGTTTCATCGGAGGTTAGCTGGCTTACGAACTCAACCGCTGCTTCACGCTTGTCGGGATCGTTCCAGGCCTTGGTGGTAATGAAGTAGCCCATGGAGATGCCACCGATGGCTTCGGAAGCGCTGCGCTCTCCCTTGCCGGGAACATAGGCGATGGCAAAATCATTCAGATCTTCCGCGTTCTCGGTAAAGTATCCGACTTTCCAGCTTCCGTCGATCAGGAAGGCCGCCTCGCCGGAGTTGAAGAGTTCCACCGTCTCCGCGTCGGAAGCGGTCAGGGTATTTGCAGGGAAGTAACCCGCTTCGTACAGGGCCTTGATATCGTTCAGACCTGCGGCCCACTTGGCAGCCGCCGCATCATCCGCCGCCGCGGGGACATCCAGATGATTCTCTACCGTACCGTTGTTCATGACGGTGAACTCAAACCAGTAGTGGGGAACTTCCACCAGTGAGCAGGCAATGGGGGTATAGCCGGCTTCCTTGATGCTCTCGCAGTCTGCGAGGAACTGATCCCATGTGTAGTCCGGGCCTGGAACCGCAACCCCGCAGTCCTCCAGGACCTTTCTGTTGACAAACATATTCTCCCAGTAGCCGGAGGAGGGAACCGCATACTGCTTTCCGTCTGCGGCGACCGCGATCATGCTGTCCTTCATGTTGCCGGCATAATCGGGATACTCGGCGCGAATCTCTTCGAGAGAGACAACCTTTCCGGCGCTGATGAAGGGCTCGGCGTCCGCATTGGTGAAGTAGAAGAGGACATCGGGTTCGGAACCGGTCTCAAAATCGGTCAGCACCTTGGCCTTCCACTCTTCGTTGGAAGTGGCCGAGCCGTCGTTGACCTTGTTGCCGGTGGACTCTTCATAGGCCTTGACCGCATTCTCAAAGTTCTTGCGGTTGCCGTCATCTCCGCCGTAGGACGTCACCACGTTCAGCGTGACGGCCTTGTCCGCAAATGCGGCCACGGACACGAGGCTCAGCATAAGGACCAGCACCAGAAGCATTGCAAGTGATTTTTTCATGTTTGTGCACTCCCTGTTTACAGATTTTTGTGACATGCCTTGCTGTCAGTGTCCTCATGATAACACATCATGCCCCGCTTGCGTGAGAACTGCCCTTGCCGTTTCTTGTCTGTTTTTGTGTAAACGGCAAAAACTGTCAGGATTCGATCGGGAAGCGAACCTGCGCCAGAATCCGTTCCTCTGCGCTCTGCTCGATGCTCAGCCGTCCTGCCTGTCCGTAAAGCAGCTCCAGCCGCTGTCTGACATTTCTCAGGCCGACCTGCCCGGAGATCTCCGTATCCACAACAGATGATACCAGCATTTCGCGGATGCTTTCCTGATCCTCCCTGCTCAGGCTGCCGTCGTGTTCGGTCTCCAGCACCATCTCATCCCCGACGCGGTATGCCCGGACGGAGAGTGCCCCTCCGCGGTGCTGTGCAAGATCATGTTCCACGGCGTTTTCGACCAGCGGCTGCAGGATCAGGCGCGGAACCGGCAGCTCCAGCAGTTCTTCGTCGATCTCCCGGCTGATCACCAGGCGTTCGCCCAGACGCTGAGAAATAATGTAAAGATAGGCGTCGACATAGCTCAGTTCTTCCCGCAGAGGGATGCGGCTTCGGCCGTCTCGGCCGAGTGCTGCGTTCAGCATTACGGACAGCGCCTCGATCATCTCGCTCACCCGCTCATCGCCCGCCAGCCGTGCCTCCCAGTTGATGACCTCCAGGGTGTTATTGAGGAAGTGTGGATTGATCTGCGACTGCAGCGCTTTGACCCGCGCCTGCTGCAGGGCCTGCTGCTCCAGATAGGAACGCTCAAACTGGTTCTGCAGTTCACTGGACATGGCGTTGAAGTGGCGGTAGATGCGTTCAAATTCCTTGTTTTTCGCTTCGTCGCTGATCTGGTATCCTCGCTCCCCTCCCTGCAGACGGTCAGTCGCATCCAGCAGCGTTTCCACCGGTCTGGTCACCTGCCTGCGAAAAAGCAGGATCATCACCAGCAGCAGAGGCAGGACCAGCAGGACCACGCCCGTCACCGCGACCCGCAGTTCCGGGATGTCCGCAAGGATATCAAAAGGCTCTGTTTTAACCTGCAGCTGCAGGCGGTGACCATCCAGGTCTCCGTCATAACACAGCACATCCACGTCGGGAGACTCCGTGTTTTCTGCCTGTCGGAGTGTTCCCGTCTCGTCCAGCATCAGGTCATCCAGCAGCAGTGTGACTCCGCCTGCCCCCCGGATGCTGTCAAAGCTGCTCAGCAGGCCGCTCTTGTCACAGAGCATCACAACCGTGGCATAGGGACGGAAGCTGCTGTCCAGCAGGTTGCGCGCGACATAGAGTTCCCTGTCGTACACCAGGATCCGGATCGCCGTGTCCGCTTCCGACATCTCTTCCAGCAGCAGCGGTTCCACACTTCGGTGATAGTTTCGCGGGATGCTGTACCCCCGGATGCCGCTGCTCATGATGTAGGGATAGATCTTCAGATCCTCCCAGAAGCTGACAAACACCGCCTGGAACCGTTCGTCACGAGCAAATGTCTGCGACAGATACTCCGACACGCCACGATACAGTGCCGTCCGGTCTCCGTTCTGCAGATAATCCCGGTAGGCGCTGCGTACCGCCCCGTCGTAGCTCACCGCCTTTGAGCTTTCGAAGACGGCGTCCAGAAGCAGTTCCTCCTGACGGAGCACATAACCCGCGTCGGTCTCCAGCTGGCTCCGCAGATTCCGTTCATAGTTGGAACGCAGCAGAACGCCCGCCACCGTCAGAATGATCGCGATCGGCAGCACCCAGCACAGCAGGATGATTCTCAGAAGCTTGGTGCGCAGAGAACCGGGCTGTTTTTTCACTTGTTTCTCCATACTGTCATCCCCCTGTATGGAAGGCGGCGGAGGGAAAACTCCCTCCGCCTGTATGGCTTCACAGCCTTTAAAGATCAAGAAGGGTCTGCCAGGCGGCGATATAGCCGTCGGCCTGTTCCGCATCTCTCCCTTCCGCCGCCATGCGCAGCAGCGGCTCCGTTCCGGAAAAGCGGCAGATCACCCAGCTTCCGTCCTCGAAATACAGTTTCACGCCATCTTCGCGGTTGATGCGGCAGACGTGTTCCAGCGGCGGGAGAAGCTTCTTTTCAAACAGAAGCTCCTGCAGTTCGCCCTTGCGCGCCGGTGTCATCCGGAAGTCTGCCTCGCGGTATACCAGTGTTCCGACCTCGTCGGTGATCTCCCGGTAAATCTCCGAGATGGACTTTTCCGTGACCGCCAGCATCTCCACCAGTAGAGACGCGGCATATATTCCGTCCTTGCCGGAGATGTGCCCGCGCACCGCGAGTCCGCCGGAGCTCTCCCCGCCGATGATGGCGTCGGTCTCCGCCATTTTGGCCGAGATCCACTTGAAGCCCACCGGCACTTCGTAGCAGGTCTGGCCGAACTTTTCTGCCACACGGTCCAGAAGATGGGTGGTGGAGTTGTTTCGTACGCAGGGCCCCTGCCAGCCCCGGTACTTGACCAGATAGTAATAGAGCAGCACCAGCAAAGTATTCGGATGGACAAAGCTGCCCGTCTCGTCAATAACACCCAGACGGTCCGCGTCACCGTCCGTGGCAATGCCCAGATTGCAGCAGCGGTCGAGCACATAATTGCTGAGTGTTGTGAGTGTCCTCGCGTTGGGAGCAGGAAGCTTTCCGCCGAACAGCGTGTCGTGTCGGTCATGGATGACTTCCAGGTCACAGCGGCAGGTCATCAGAATGGTCCGCAGGCTGGTCTGGCTTACCCCGTACATCGGGTCAAGCGCGACCTTGAGTCGGGCTCTCTTGATGGCTTCGGTGTCGATCAGGGCAAGGATGCTGTCGATGTAGTCGTTGGATGGGTTGTCCTCCCGGACAAGTCCCTGCTGCAGCGCCTCGTCATAGTCCATACTGAGGATCTGTGTCTCATCGATCCTGGCGATTTCCGCCTCGATCCGATCCGTCACGTTGCGGTCTGCGTCCCGGCCGCCCGCTGTAAAGATCTTGACCCCGTTGTAGATCGCGGGGTTATGGCTCGCCGTCACCATCATACCGTAGGGCATATTCCGGGTCTTGACCACGTACATGACCAGCGGCGTGGGTGACGAGCGGTTTACCATCAGCGTCCGGAACCCATAGCCCGCCAGAACTTCCGCAATCCAATGGGCCGATTCCTTTGCCAGAAACCGCCGGTCATAGCCGACGCAGAGCTCTTCTCCTGCATGGCCTTCTTTTGTCATCAGGCTGCAGAGCCCCGCTGTCAGAAGACGGAGATTGGCTTTCGTGAATCCGTCTGCGATCACCGCTCTCCAGCCGCCTGTTCCGAAATGAATCATCTGTCCGCTCCTCTCTCTTCTGTACCGAGCACCACTTCTGCCCGGCATTCGCTCCCGGCCGGCAGGATCGGAAGCCTTTCAACCCGGATACCGTCTGCGGTCATGCTCCTGACGCCCTTTTCCACGCCGTCCGGGTTGCTCACATGGATCCTGTAGGTGCTGCCGCGCCATCTGCGCACCACCGTGAATTCCTTCCACTCAGCCGGGATGCAGGGATCCACGATAATGCCGTCAAAGTCCGGCCGGATGCCGAGGAGATACTGTGTCGCGGCAAAGTACGACCAGCCCGCCGATCCCGTCATAAAGGGGTGCCGTGCCCGTCCGAAGGCGTTGTGGTCCCGTCCCACGACAAACTGACAGTAGCTGTACGGCTCCGCCTGCCGGATCTCGATCCGGTCGTTCTGCAGGGCAGGGCAGAGCGCGTTATAAAACTTCATCGCCCGGGAGCCTCTGCCCAGCTTTGCCTCGGCAACCCAGGCCCAGGGGTTCGGATGGCTGAAGATCGCGCCGTTTTCCTTGAGGCCGGGGTAGACCCTTGTGACAAAGCCAATCCCGTCGTCCGGCTTCGTGTAGCAGGGCGCATTCAGCATCAGGCCGTACTCTGTGAAAAGATACTCGTCCACGCTGTCCATGGCCAGGATCCCCTGTTCCTGCGTTGCGGCGCCGGAAATGACGGCCCAGGTGTTCGACTCCATGTGAACCTTTCCTTCGGCATCGGTCTTTGTTCCGATCTTCCGGTTGTCTGCCGTGATGCCGCGGAGAAACCACGCTCCGTCCCAGAGGACCTCCCGGCTGCGCATCCGGACCTGCTCCGCAAGTTTCCGGTACCTGGCCGCGTCTTCTCTTCTGCCCAGGTGTTCGGCCAGTGCGCAGAAGTTCTCCAGTGCCCAGAGATGCAGGAAGCTCACCATCGCGCTCTCTCCGCCGCCCAGGTTCAGGCAGTCGTTCCAGTCTGCCCGAAGTCCTTTGCAGATTCCGTTCTGTCCGACCTGCCGTGCGGAGAAGTCGAGAATGCGCTTCAGGTGTTCATAGACGCTTCCCTCGCCCTCGTCGGCATAGCCGAGCTCTTCGTCGACGAATTCGTCTTCTCCGGTCTCCCGGATGTACTGTACCACTGCGCTCACCAGCCACAGTGCGTCGTCGGCACAGGCATCCCGGATGCTGTGGACGATCTGGCTTCTGGGCGGAGTCGGAACGACCGTCGGGGATTTGAAGGACTGCTCCCTTCCCTCGGGCTCAAACCATCTCGGCTCAAACAGGTGCAGGCCGTAACCCTCCTGCGTCAGGGCCCGCAGCAGCTGAATCAGGCGTTCCCGGCATTTCCGGGGATTGGAGTGCGGGATCGTCATGGCATCCTGTGCAGTATCGCGGTAGCCGAGTCCGACGCGGCCGCCTACTTCGATGAAAGACGTAAACCGGGAGAACATCACGTTGATCTCGCTCTGGTAGAGGTTCCAGAGGTTCAGCTCAGTGTTCATGCCTTCGTTCGGCGTCTGCACCTGGAGGCAGCCCAACTTCTCATTCCAGAACGTCGCCAGCCGCCGGAATTCTTCATCCACTCTCGCCGGGCTGTATGTGTCTCTGGCACGCAGGCCTGCCGCCGCATCTCCCTCGCCCAGGAAGAACAGCAGCCTTGCCTCCTCCCCGGGTGCAAGCGTCAGGCTTTGTTTCAGTCCGGCGCAGTGGTTTCCGCCCTTCTCGAAGCTTCCGCTCATCTCCCCGTTTTCTACGGCGATTGGATTGCGCTCGGTTCGATACGGCCCGATAAAACTGTCCCGCAGGCAGTCAAAGCCATCCGGCTCGCGGTCCGCCGTAAAGAATTGAAAGCTGTCTTCTTCATAGTGCAGCTCGTACTCGATGACGCCCTTTTCGAAGCGGCTTCCCGCCGCATAGAGGCTCATCTGGAAATTCCGGTTGTCCATATCGACCTGATGGAAGCTGAACTCCGCATAAGGGAAGACCGACAGGCTTCTCATCTGTCCGCTGTCGTTGCGCAGGTGCAGGTCCCAGATCTCCACCGGCTCGTCCATTGCAACAAACAGGGTCTGTTCGGCGCTGATTCCGCCGTAGTCGCTGAGGTATTTCACATAGCCCAGTCCGTGCCGGCAGGAGAAATGCTCCTTCGGTTTGCCCACCGGCTGCCAGGACACCGACCAGAAGTCCCCGCTCTGATTGTCCCGGAGATAGACATAGTGGCCAGGGCCGTCCATGGGGACGCCGTTCGGGCGAAAGCGCGTGACCCGGTGGTATTCCGAACTCCCGCAGATCAGATAGCCGCCTGCCGTATGGTTGAAGACGCCCATCATCTCCCCCGTCCCGATATAATTGGTCCACGACACCGGAACATCAATCCGGTCAATCACATACTCTCTGTGTTTATTGTCAAAATACCCGTACTGCATCGTTTCTTCCTCCTGTCCCATGCTGCTTCCATTATACGCCGCACCGGAGAGAAAAGAAAACCGTCAAACCTGCCTCTTCTTGTCTATTTTTGCGGATCTGTCTGCAGTCTCGCTGTCCGCTTTTTTGAAAACACGGCCATGCCGGGGCACAGCCGTGTGTATGTTTCTCGTACTATCCCGCTCCCGCTCCGTTCGCGCCGGTTTCCCGGAAGAACATCTGCAGGCTGTTGTACAGTCCTACGAGGTAACTGTGATCTTCGTGCCCCCAGCCCTGCACCAGGGTGAACTTCACATTCTCTTCGTTGAAGGTTCCCCCGAATGTCAGAAGATTATGGTAGGAGATCTCCGGGCCGTAACGGTCGTCGAATTCTCCCTCGCAGATGTAAAGCATCCTCAGCGGGAGCTCCGAAAATCCTTTCTCTGTCCAGATTTCCGTCAGGTGCCAGGGCTCGATCTCTCCGCCCCCGCAGAAACTGTACCAGGCCAGGAGGTCGAAATTTTCACTGATCACGCAGAAATACTCCGCATAGGCCCCGAAGCTTGCCCCGAGCACGCCGAAGTGTTCTCTTGCTGCCCGCAGCGCTTCTCTGCTGCCGTCTGCGGCATACGTCGCGTAGTTCTCCGCAATCCATGGGAGAAAGTCGGTTCCGATCTCCTGCTCAAACTGCTCATAGTCATATCCGTTTCCGGCGTTGCTGGGTTGCCTGTCATAGAGATAGAGGCAGGGGCTCACCACGATCAGCGGTCTGCAGCAGCCTTCCTCGATCATCCGGTCCAGCAGATTCGGCACTGAGACCAGTCTTGGCGCCTCCTCGCTGCCGTAGTTGCGTTCCTGCTCCAGCCAGAAGCGGTGATCCGCCCAGGCGCAGTGCAGCAGAATCAGTACGTCATACTGTCCCTGCGGGTCGTACCCGTAGGGCAGATAAACCATCACGTCCTTGTTGATCCGGTCCGGGGTATCCGAGACCATGTCCCGGGTGGGATAGTCCTCTTCCAGTACCGTCCCCCGATGTTCCGCAGGGCGCAGAAGCTCCTCCGGCAGATCTGTTTCCGTCAGGCTGATCGGCCGCAGCGGCTTTGGGGTTGGGGAAGGTGTCGGTGTCGGTTCCGGTGTTGCCGGAGGGCGTGGTACCGACTCTTCCGGGTTTCCGGTCATGCTTTCTCCGGCGGCGTCTCCACTCTGCTGTACTTCTCCCTCGCTCCGGCGCTGATTCTCCGTCACTGCGTTGTTCTCCCGGTCCGCTCCCGGCAGCCCGTTTGTCCGCACCAGCAGGATACCGCCGAGCATCAGAAGCAGGACCAGCAGAACCGCGGCTCCTTTCCATCCTTTCATCCGGGCGCCACCGTCAGAGGAAGATATCGTAGTAGTCTTCCAGTCCGTCGTGAATCGTCGTCTTCAGCTCTTCGCTCCGTCGTCTGGCTTCGCTTTCCACTCCGGTATACCAGTCGGTCAGTCCGCTTCCCATTCCTTTCATCCACTCCGTCATTCCCTGCTTCATGGGGCGGAACACGGCGTCTGTCACGCTGGAATCAAACGGGTGCAGCCACTCCTTCTTCGGATGTCTGCCTTCCAGGATGCCGCTCAGGGTATCGCGGATTTCCTTTCGCCGCAGCTCACTGGTTCCGATGAGGTTCATCAGATCTCCGATTCCTTCGTACATCTCATCCTGCGGTCTCTCATGCCTGGGATACCGTCCGGCTCTGTAGTTTTCAATCACCACGCCGTAACGCTCCACCGCGCCTTTGACGGCGCTGTCCCAGGAGATGTAAACATCCCGCTGTGCGCCCTCACCGATCTCCTTCATCTTTTCCGGATCCCGGCATACCTTCTCCAGGCTTGACGCCATGGAATCCGCGTTCTCTTCGATCTGGATGCAGTTCACCGCGTCGGTCGTATCTTCCGCAGCACAGCTGCCCGATACCAGGACACTGCCGAGGCCGCAGGCCGCCGCTTCCCGTACGACGAGGCCGTTGGTGTCAAAGGTCGATGGGAAGAGAAAGAGATTCGCCCTGCAGTACCAGGCCCGGATCCGGGTCCGGTCATGGATCGGATCGGCAAAGAACACCTTTCTGGTGAGGCCGAGCTTCTGACTGTACGCGACGATCTCCTTCTTGTCGGTTCCGCCGCCGATAAACACCATGCGGAAGTCAAACCCTTTATTCAACAGTTTTTTCAG
The DNA here is from genome assembly GCA_017458335.1 of Oscillospiraceae bacterium. Classification (GTDB taxonomy): domain Bacteria; phylum Bacillota; class Clostridia; order Oscillospirales; family Oscillospiraceae; genus Limivicinus. The sequence goes on along the minus strand of JAFTFT010000027.1, from coordinate 27,027 downwards.
CGCGTCCAGGGTGATACGGATGCCCTTGTACCACATCATCCGTCCGACGAACAGGAAGACCGGCACCCCCCCGGGCAGGTCATAGTCTTTTGTCACTTCGTTGATCAGGTTCTCCGATACCCGTCCCTGGGGGAAATCAACGCCATTGGGCATAACGATATACTCGCCCGTGTAGCCGAGCTTTTTCAGGTTCTCCCCCGCCCCGTTGGAAACGGTCCAGACCTCGTCGCAGGCCGAGATGTTCTCCACCAGGATCTTCGCCGCGCCTTCCTGCAGGCGTTTGGAGCGGATCGCGTTGGCGATGTCGATATCGAACTTGGTGTGATAAGTGAACACCAGCGGCACATCCAGCCGGGTCCGTACCGAGCGTGCCAGCATGGTGGACGTGATCGGGCAGTGACTGTGGATGATATTGAAGTGCGCCTGCTCCAGCTTTGCGGTAATCTCCGGTGAAAACGGCATTCCGGCCCGATAACCGACAAGCTTGGTCATATCCACGCTCGGATAGCGCACCACCGGGAAGGGATAGACCGAGTCGTCCGCATCCGGATAGTACGGCGTCACCACCGTGGGGAAGCCATAGTCCCGCGCAATGATTTGTGCGTAGTTGGTCACCGCGTTGGCTACTCCGTCGATGGCCGGCGGAAAAGAGTCATTGATCAGGCAGACGTTGAGTTTTTCCATGATTGACCGTTCGTCCTTCCGCTGTTTTTTATTCCGCGCTGCTTTGCCTGCGGATCAACATGGCTGCTTTCAGGATCGCCGCCTGGGTCTTCCCATCGGTGATTATTCCGGAGAGGATCTCCTCGACAAGCTCCTCCATGGGGACAACCGTTACATTCAGGAACTCATCCTCGTCCAGATGCTGCTGGCCCATGTGCAGGTCCTGCACCAGGTACATGGTGATTTTCTCGTCCGAATAGGCCGGAGCGCCGTAATAGAGTCCCATATCTGTCCAGGTGTCCCCCGTGATTCCGGTTTCCTCCATCAGCTCGCGCTTTGCCGCGTGCAGACGGTCCTCTTCTTTGCTGTCGAGCTTACCGGCCGGGATCTCGGTGATGACCTGGTCGATGGGATAGCGATACTGCCGCTCCACAACAACCTTTCCGTCTGCCGTCACCGGAACCACGCACACGGCCCCGACGTGCCGGATAACCTCGCGGACGCTCTGATGTCCGTTCGGCAGCCGGACCTGATCCCGCTTGACGTTCAGAATCACACCGTCAAAAATATCTTCGGTCCCGACCTGTATTTCTCTCAGTTTTCTTTCTTCCATGTGAAAACCTCTCTGTTTTTGAATTTGGAACGGTTTATTTTACCATACGCTCTGTCTTCCCGCAAGGTCCGGAATCTCGTTCTCTGCCCTCCGGCGGTTTGATTTGTCAGGCGTTTTCTGAAAAGAAATGAAGAAAGTGTTTGCCTTTTTCTGCGCTTTCGCATATAATAACAGCCGTTATTAAAGGTTAACGGAAGGACGGTGGTCTGCAGCATGACCATTGCTGAGCTGAAGCCCGGCCAGAGTGCCCTTGTCTCCCGGGTCGGCGGAGAGGGCGCCCTGCGGCAGCATTTTCTGGATATGGGGGTGATCCCCGGCGCGGCGCTGACCGTGGTAAAACTGGCCCCCATGGGAGATCCGATGGAGCTTCGCATTCACGGATATGAGCTGACGCTGCGCCTGAACGACGCGGCACAGATTGACGTCGAGCTTCTTGATGCGCACCTGGCAGAGGAGGACGCTGAAGTCTGCACCCGGGAATCCGAGCACCCCGGTCTCGGTGAAGAAGGCCGTTTCCATCCCAAGGGAACCGGTGATCCGCTTCCGGATGGCACTCTGCTTACGTTTGCGCTGGTCGGAAACCAGAACAGCGGCAAGACGACCCTGTTCAACCAGCTGACCGGCGCCAATCAGCACGTCGGGAACTTCCCCGGCGTCACGGTGGACCGCAAGGACGGTGTGATCCGAGGTCAGCCCAATACCCAGATTACCGATCTGCCGGGAATCTATTCCATGTCTCCCTATTCCAGCGAAGAGCTGGTCTCCCGGGATTTTGTTCTGAATGAGAAGCCCAAAGCCATCATCAACATTGTCGACGCCACCAACATCGAGCGCAATCTCTACCTCACCATGCAGCTGCTGGAGATGGAGACGCCGATGGTCGTCGCCCTGAACATGATGGACGAGGTCACCGGAAACGGCGGCTCCTTCAAGATCAATGAGATGGAAGCCATGCTGGGTGTGCCCGTGGTTCCGATCTCCGCCGCCAAAAACCAGGGCGTGGACGAACTGGTCCGCCATGCGGTCCACATCGCCCGGTATCAGGAAAAGCCGCTCCGTCAGGACTTCTGCGGTCCGGAGGACCACGGCGGCGCAGTCCACCGCTGTATTCACGCCGTGAGTCACCTGATCGAAGATCACGCGAGACGCGCCGGTATCCCGGTCCGTTTTGCAGCAAGTAAACTCATTGAGGGCGACCGCCGCATTCTTGAGCAGCTGGACCTGGACGCAAATGAAGCCGAGATGCTGGAACATATCGCGCTGCAGATGGAAAACGAGCGAGGTCTCGACCGCTGCGCGGCCATGGCGGATATGCGTTTTGCCTTCATCAACAAGGTCTGCGCCACCTGCGTGGTAAAGCCCCGTGAGAGCCGCGAGCATCTGCGCAGCCAGCGGATTGACCGTCTGCTCACCGGCAAATACACCGCCATCCCGCTGTTCATCGCCATCATGGGGCTTGTCTTTTTCCTCACCTTCGGCGTGATCGGCGTTTGGCTGCAGGATCTCCTCGCAGCCGGAATCGGCTGGCTCACCGACATAAGCGATGCGGCTCTGACCGCGGCGCATGTCAATCCCGCCCTGCATGGTCTGGTCATCGGTGGAATCTTTGAAGGGGTCGGAAGCGTGCTGAGCTTTCTGCCCATCATTGTGACGCTCTTCTTCTTTCTTTCCATTCTGGAGGACAGCGGCTACATCGCCCGCGTCGCCTTTTTCATGGACAAACTTCTGCGGAGAATCGGCCTTTCCGGCCGCAGTATCGTCCCGATGCTGATCGGCTTCGGCTGCACGGTTCCCGCCGTCATGTCCACCCGCACCCTGCCCAGCGAGCGCGACCGTAAAATGACAATCCTGCTGACCCCCTTCATGAGCTGTACCGCGAAGCTCCCAATCTACGCGTTTTTTGTCAGTGCCTTCTTCCCGGCTTACAGCTGGCAGGTGATGACCGGTCTCTATATTCTGGGGATCCTGATCGGGATTCTGGTCGCGCTTCTGTTCAAGAACACGCTTTTCCGCGGGGAGGCGGTTCCCTTTGTGATGGAGCTGCCGAATTACCGTCTTCCGAGTGCTCGCAATGTTCTTCAGCTGCTCTGGGAGAAGGCAAAGGATTTTCTGCAGCGTGCCTTCTCCGTCATTCTGATCGCCACCATCGTGGTCTGGTTCCTGAAGAGCTTTGATCTTCACTTCAATTTCATCGAAGATTCTCAGCAGAGCATTCTTGCCGTGGTGGCCGGATGGATCGCCCCGTTGCTGCGTCCCGTCGGTCTGGGAGACTGGCGGATCTGCACCTCGCTCATCAGCGGGTTTATGGCCAAGGAGAGCGTTGTGAGCGTCATGAAGGTGCTCTTTGCCTCCACCGGTGTCAACGCTGTCCTGCCGCCCCTGGCCGCCGCTTCCATGCTTGTTTTCAGTCTGCTTTATACGCCCTGTGTCGCCGCCATTGCCGCAATCCGGCGTGAGCTGGGCCGCGGCTGGGCGGTCGGCGTTGTCCTCTGGCAGTGTACCGTTGCCTGGGTTGCCGCGCTGCTGGTACGTCTGATTGGCCTTCTGCTCGGCCTCGGCTGAGCCGTTGATAGTAAAAAAGAACGATAAAAGGATGTGACTTATGAGTCAGAGAACATTTCGTAATGAATCCAGAGACGACTATCTGGAGGCCATTCTGATCATCCGTCAGAAAAAGGGCTTCTGTCGCTCGACGGATATCGCCTCCTGGCTTGGGATCTCCAGGCCTTCGGTCAGCGTAGAGCTCGGCAAGCTCGCCGAGCTGGGACTGATCCGAATGGACGAGGACAAAATGCTTCATCTCACGGACGAAGGCCTCGCTCTAGCCGAATCCACATATGCCAAGCATGTGTACCTCAAGCGCTTTCTCATGTACGTCGGTGTGGAAGAGGCCATTGCCGAAAAAGAGGCATGCTCCATGGAGCACGCCCTCAGCAGCGAGTCCTTTGAAAAGATTCTCTCACGTTATCCATCCGGCGCCCCCGAGGTCTGACCGCATCCTGAGCATACCCGATAATGAAAAACTTCCTGCCGTCCGAGAGGACTGCAGGAAGTTTTTCCGTTCCACGGAGGAGTTCTCCTTCGTTCGTTCTATGCCGCAATTACACATATCGCTCAGGCAGAAGTATATTCAGCAAGGATAAGCATATATTGCGGGCTGTGCTTTCAGGCTGCTGGAGCTTCCTGCGAGACTTGAACTCGCACCTTCTGTTTGGAAGACAGACATCCTTGCCGCTTAGACGAAGGAAGCATTTGGCGACTTTGACGGGATTTGAACCCGCATCTGCGGAGCGACAGTCCGCCCGTCTGCCGATTGACGTACAAAGCCATAAACAAAGCACGTTTTTTCATGCGGTATTCTACCGTTGAACTAAGAGGCCGTATGGCAACTCCGACGGGACTTGAACCCGCGATCTCCTGCGTGACAGGCAGGCGTGTTAACCATCTGCACCACGGAGCTGTATGTTGGTGACCTCTGCAGGAATTGAACCTGTATCTCCGCCGTTACCAGTTCTTTGCTGTCCGTGCTTTTTTCCTTTCGGTGATTGTAATGTACCACAGCCGCCCATAGAATTCACGGGAAAAAAGTTACGAACTCTCCCTGTCTGGTTAAGCGCTTATGATTTGTATGAATCTTTTCTCCGTTATGTTCCTGCCTTGAAGTTGTATATTGGCTTGATTCGCTTCACAATTTCCGCGGTTGGCCCGATCTGTGACAGGATCGCATCCATGCCTTTATAGGCCATGGGGGATTCGTCCAGGGTGCTTTCGGCAACGCAGGTGCTGTAGATGCCCTCCATCTCTTTTCGGAACTGTTCAACATTCAGTCTCTCCTGGGCTGCTTTTCGGCTGAGGACGCGCCCGGCACCGTGCGGTGCGGAATAATTCCACTCAGGATTCCCTTTCCCGATGCAGATCAGAGCGCCGTCGCGCATGTTGATCGGAATCAGCAGTCGCTCGCCCTTCTGCGCGGAAACCGAACCCTTTCGAAGAATCATGTTCTCGGTATCGATATAGTTGTGTATGGTGGTAAAACTGTCTGTTTCCGTCCAGCCCATTCCTTCGAGAATCGCCTGTGCCATTGCCTGTCGGTTCAAGGCGGCAAACTGCTGGACGATTTTCATATCGTGAAGATAGTGCTCCAGATTGTCTCCTTCTACATAGGCAAGCGTTTCCGGTACTTCCGCTGCCGATTCAAACCGTTCGTTCAATTCCCGGAGCCCCTGTTCAATCTCCTGTGTCCGTCCCTCTGCCTTGTAACGTTGAATCAGCCGGTCTCTTTCTTCCCGGCTGACGGTATTCATGCTTTGCCATCCGAGCTTTTTATAATACCCTGCGGTCTGAACCCCAAGGTAGCGGCTGCCGGAATGAATCACCAGATAGAGGAAACCGTCGTCATCACGGTCCACTTCAATAAAATGGTTGCCTCCGCCAAGGCTCCCGAGGCTGAGCATCGCTCTCTCTTTGTTTACCGCAGCGGCACACCAGAGCGTTTCAAGCGCAAGCTGTCCGGTCAACGGATGCGGTGTTTTCCTGATATTCTCCCCTGCCGGAACCGAAGTGCGGATTACCCGATCCAGTTTTGCGAAGTCGATTTCTTTCTCCCGCAGCATCACCGTCTCCATACCGCAGCCGATATCGACGCCGACAAGGCTGGGTGCCGCTTTTTCTTTGATGGTCATCGTCGTTCCGATCGTGCAGCCTGCGCCCGCATGCACATCCGGCATGATCCGGATCCTGGATTCCGCAAAAACTGACTGGTCACAGAGCTCTTGGATCTGCTGCTGCGCGGTCTCTTCAAGCTCATCACAATAGCAGACCGCGCTGTTATGTTTTCCCTGTATTTCAATCATCGTTATTCTCCTTCCTCTTCTCCTCGCGCATTCATTTATTCTCCGCTTCCGGGAGCATCTGCGAGCTTCCCCTGTCTTTCAATTCTCTCCCGGAGCTGCTGTACGATTCTCTCGGGTTCTGTGACCCGGATCACGGGGCCGAAGGAAAGCAGGCGAATCACCATCTCGGTCTCATCCTGCCGATCGTAATACAGTGTTACCTGATAATGTTTCTCATCAAGACGTTTGGTCTCCTTCCGGAGATGAGAAAAATGAAGCAGGACCCGTTCCATGGCATTTCTGTGATCTGTCAGTTCAAAACGGAGTGCCTGCTCCGCAGGTGCCCGCCCGGGCATCCGTTTTTCTGCCGCCTCCAGGCTGCATTCTTTGATCCGCGACAGATTGAGAATCCAATGCCGGTATTTTCCTCTTGCAAACAGCCGGAAACGGTCGTCTTTCTCTGAATACTCCAGATATTGAGGAGTCACCGTCATCTTATTCCTGGATCCGTCTCGAGATTCATATTCGAGCAAAAGATTCTTCTTCTCTCTGATCGCCGTGACGATATTTCGGAAGTTTCGGGCATACGTCTCGTCCTGATAATCGTCCCCATCTGTATATCGATCGTAATAAACAAACATATCCGGTGTGAACAGCGGGGCAATCTCATCAAAGCCTGCCGAATCCGGTGCAAAAAGCCGGACCCGGGGATCCAGAAGCAGAGCCTTCAGCCATCGCTTCTCCAGTATTGTCAAGGGCATCTTCGGTTCATCCGTCAAGGGTGTAGTGAGATCCTGATGGAGCAGGCGCCATTGCTCTCCGGTCAGGCCGCTCGGGATATTCAGAGAACTCTCCCCAAATGCATGCTTTTTTATCAGTCCGGACAGGCTTTTCTTCGTCAGGGTTCCTCTGACCGCTTCCTGCAGGATCAGGGAAACCGTCTGATAATAGCTGCCGTAAATTTCATGAAACAGCATTGCTTTCCCCTCCGTACATAACGGCCATCATCTCAAGATCTTTGTAAAAGCGGTCTGTGACATGGGGATTGCTGCATTCGAGTTTGGCGATTCTCCCGGTAAAAGTCCGGATCCAGGGCAGCATCTCCACTGCATCATAAACATCCGCGGAAAATCGCCAGTGCGTGCGATCCAGCTGCTCAACGGTTCCGCATCTCTTCTCCCGCTCCAGCCGGTTCACAATGAAGCCTTCGTTTTCCCTCACCAGCAGGGTCATCTCCAGATGCTCCGGTGTAGAACGGTTTCCCGCCGCCGCGCCCCACACATGGCTTTGAAAATCTTTCAGCCTTTCCTTCAGCTTCTCCGGGATTATGATCTGTTCTCCGATCTTCACTTCATCGATCAGATCCGTCCGGATGAAGGTGAACTGTCTGTTCCGGGGCATCCAGGCCAGCAAATACTGTCGCCCGGTCTGCGTGCTGATATACAGCTTCTGCGGAAGCACATCTGTCTTGTATTTCCCTTTTGTCAGCGTAACCGCACGTTCTTCACCGATTGCGGTGACCAGATCATACAGGATCTCACTGTCGAGGGCATTCAGAATATAGTGATGCTTAAATCGGAAGACCGGCTCGGTTTCCGGGAAGCGTCCCTGCAGAAACGACCCTATTACGCCCAGCGGCGCTGTCTCCGCATAGTAGTCGATCGCGGTCTGCCAGCTTTCCAGATTCATGTCATCGACACTGACGGAATAGACCGTTTCTCTTCCCCGCTTTTCTTTCCGCAAGAGCCCGAGCTCCACATATTCCTGCAGTTTTTTCCGAATCGTGGACTCGTCGGGAATCTCATCGGAATCGAACTCATTCAGCCGTTCTGCCAGTTCTTCCGTGATCTCTGTAATCGAAAGGCCCTCTGTGTTCTCAAGAATGTCCAGAAGATGGAAGTGCAGCATGATGTCCCGGTCCGTGAAGCTCTTCGCCTTAAAAGCCCGGTAAAGGGGGTTATGGTCAGCGGCTCTGCTGTCTACAGAGAGGAAAGTTCTCTTCCCGTCAGCATCCTGTCCGAAAGACATATAGTCCCCCAGCCAGCTTTCTATTCTCCGCCGTTCATTGTCATAGCCCCGCGTGCTTTTTTCGTCATATTCATTCCGATGACGGAACCCGTAAACATAGAAAGACCGCATATAGCCCCGGATACGGCTGAAGTTTTTGATTAGTTCGCTGTAAGCCATGCGGCATCTCTCCTTTCAGGTTTTCTGCACTCCGTAACGATCAGAAAAGGGCCCTCACTTCAGCCGCAATCAGCGGAATCGTTTTTCTTTGAATAAATCTGTTCCTCCACTTCATCCTTGGTCCGCTGCCTGAAGCCATGCTTTTCCAGCCAGGGAATCAGCCTCTTGCCGAAAAGCCTGGTAATACAGAATGCTGCCAGCATTGCTCCAATGATTTGTATTGCCATGGGTATATATCTCCTCTGTTTTCAATGATCTCTTGTTTTGATGTTCAGTATATCAGAACCTGCCCCTTTCTTCAATCATTTCCGGAATGGCAGGTCCGGTTTTCCGCATGAGATTCTTTATTTATGGTTCAAAGCAGCCTGACACCATCCATTTTCATTGTACCCGATCAAAGAAAAAAGCCGACGACCTTCGAACTTTCCGTTCAGGCAGCATTCGCCTTCTGGCAGTTCTGATGATCGTCGACCATGCACCACGGGTATGAATCAGATTCATGGCATGTCTCCTGGGCTGTATATCATTTTTGTTCAGTTGCTCTCAGCCTGCTCCCGTACCTCTTGCTTGAGCTTTGCACGATGATATGCTTTTGGGTTTTCCGGTCTTCTGGTGACCGGACTGATCTCCCACAGTACGCGGGATTGTTTGTCAACAGCTCTCCGCTGTTTAGGGGAGAGCTTGTTGTACGGAATGAAGTTTTTCATTAGGCATGTACCTCCTCGTAGCGCCTACTCATCAGGACCTTCAGCATATGACTCATCGGCGTCATAGTACGCGAAGACACCCTCGAAAGAGTGCGACCTCTTGATCACGGAAACTGCAATTGATCATTCTCTGCTGTATGCGCCTGAATTTACCCAAGAGAGATTTTTACCGTGAAGCCTGCCTCCTGTCCGGCTTCTCGAGGGCTTGTTTCCTTCGATGGTGCAATCATAGCAGAACACCTCATGATAATCCCGGGAAAAAAACTGCGAACTGTTTTTCGTCCGCAGTTTTTTCAAATCATGTCGTTCTCAGTTTCCGGATAAAGGCCAGTGTCTGTGCCAGCGCTTCCTTCTTTTGTACACCGGCAAGCCTCATTTTATGGGAATATGCCAGGGCTTCACTGAAATCGGCGCCGGGTTTCACGCCTGCTTCAACCAGATCCCTCCCCTGCACATACGGCCGTGACATGAGCTCCTCAAAGTAAGAAAGACGTTCCTGAAGGAAGGTTTCCGTTGCGCTGTAGTCTTCTGCGTTGCCTTTTCCGAAGTGGTCCGCTTTTGCCAGAAGCAGAAGATCCCCGGGGCAAACCGACTGATCGAGCATCCTCGAAGTGCTCTTTCGGCCGGCTCTTTCGCTTGCCAGCATGTTTGGCTTCATGTGAAGTTCCACCATATTGAGGACATAATGCTCCATTTTGTTTTCATTGCTGATTCTCCGCAGAAACTGTCTTGCCAGCGCAATTCCGGTTTTCTCATGTCCGATGGCGCTCACTTTATGCTCTTCCACAACAGTAGAAATTGCTTTCCCGAAGTCATGTGTGAGGGCCGACATCATGAACCCCTCGGGATACAATGCGGCAGATCGCAGCTCTGCCGCGGCATCAAGCACCATCATCGTATGCGTCCAGACGTCGCCTTCCGGATGATATACGGGATTCTGCGGGACTCCGATCAGGGCTTCAAGCTCCGGAAACCACCAGGCCAGATGCCCCATCCTCCTCATTTCCTCAAAGAAGATACTGGGCTTTTTTGCTTTCATGAGTGCCTTGTTCAGTTCTCCGAGAATTCTCTCCGAGGCAAGCTCTGTCAGGCTCATCGTCCGTGACAGAGCTCTCGTTTCATCTGCAATTTCAAATTGAAATCTTGCCGCAAACTGCGCGGCGCGGAGTACCCTTAAAGCGTCTTCCTGATACGTGATATCATTCACATGGCGGATCAGGTGCTTTTTCATATCTTCCCTGCCGCCGAAGAAGTCCAGGATCTCACCGGACAGAACATCTTCCATCATGGCGTTCATGGTAAAATCTCGCCGCAACGCCGCTTTTTCATATCCGATAAACGGGTCTACATCAATCTCAAAGTCTCTATGTCCGCGGCCGACGGCTTTCTCTTTTCTCGGCATGGCGATATCGATTTCAAATTTTTTCAGGCCGAACACGCCAAAGCTCATGCCCGTTTTCGTAACCTCGCCGAACGTTTCCAGTATTTCGACCAGTTTCTCCGGCGTTATCCCATGAATTTCGATATCCACGTCCTTATTGTCCCTGCCAAGGATATGATCTCGAACAAGGCCGCCGACATAAAAGGTTCTGCCGCCTTCCAGTGCGACCTTTTCCGCAATCATTCTTGCCATGGAGACATTTTTATCTTCACCTTTCTCCAATGCGCTCTCCCTCACTTTCTTTCGCAGGTGTTCCTCGCTGCGCACAGGGCATGCTCTTTCCGTCAGACACAGCCTCTTTTGTCCCAGATTATGATACGCTCCCGTTTCTCTGTCAAGCCCCGCAGCGAAGAAAAGGGCAGCCCCGATCGTCAAGCTCCGGAACTGCCCTGTCTGTTTCAGCGGTCTGCTCTCTGTTACTCCCGCACAAATTCGATGCTGTCGTCGGTCATGCTGGCGATCCGCGCGAGGGATTCCACGCGCATGCCCTCCCGGCGCATCTCGTCTCCGCCGCCCTGGAAGGCCTTCTCGATGGCGATCCCGGCGCCGACGACGGTGCCGCCCGCCTGCTCTACCAGAGCCTTGAGGCCTTTGAGCGCCGCACCCGTGGCCAGAAAGTCGTCAATGATCAGGACCTTGTCCCCTGGTCCCAGATACTGCTTGGACACAACAACCGTGTTCGTGTTCCCATGTGTAAAGGACTCGACCTCCACCGACCAGACATCGTCGGAGATGTTCTTCGACTTGCTTTTCTTCGCAAAGACCAGCGGACAGCCGAAGACATAGGCTGTCATACAGGCCATGGCGATGCCGGACGCCTCGATGGTCAGGATCTTGTTGATCTCCGCCCCCTCATAGAGCCGTTTCAGCTCCACCGCCATGTCATAGCTCAGCTGCGGATCGATCCGGTGGTTCAGGAACCCATCTACCTTCAGGATCCCGCCCGGGCGGATCTCTCCCTCTGTCAGAATGCGTTTCTCCAGCGCTTCCATGTGTTTTCCTCCGTTTTGACTGTATTTCCGAAAAAACTCTTGCGGCTCTTCGATGCTTTCCCGTTCTCCGCCCGAAGGGCGGGAGGGGCGTTTTTCTCTCTGAAACCGAAAAAGCCCGTCGCGGAAATCTCTACGACAGGCTTTATCGGGTAATGTTCAATTACACAGCGCGGGTGACCTTTCCGCTGCGCAGGCAGCGAGTGCAGACGTAAACATGCTTGGGCGTTCCGTCTACGATGGCCTTGACGCGCTTCACGTTCGGCTTCCAAGTACGGTTGGAGCGTCTATGAGAGTGGCTGACCTGAATGCCGAAAGCCACATCCTTGTCACAGAACTGGCACTTTGCCATAGCTGAAGCACCTCCTTGCTTGTGTTTGCTGAAAGACAGCTTGTATATAATATCAGAACAGGGCCAGAAAAGCAAGCTCTTTTTTACGGAATTCTCACTTTTTACGCCCGGGTGCGTGTAAAATAATGCTTGCCAAATACTTTCCCGAATCCTATAATAAAGAAAATGGCAGAATCATGATACGCAGACAGGAGGTTTTCTCATGCCGAGCAAATATACCGTTCCCCTTAAAACCGTTGTGAAGGATATGAATCTTCAGCCGCTGCACCTCTCCAGGGACTATGAAACCGCGGTTCTGACCATGGCCGACGTCAACCGGCCGGCGATGCAGCTGACCGGATTCTATGACTACTTTGATCCCAAACGCATGCAGGTGATCGGCATGGTTGAGTCGACCTATCTCAACACGCTCAACCATGAGGAACGACTGGAGGCCTTTGACCGCTTCATGGCCTATGACATTGCCGCGCTCGTCATCTGCCACAAGTGTGAACCCTTCCCGGAATGCCTTGAAATGGCGGAGAAGTATGACCGCAACGTTTTCTACACTCCTACCGACACTTCCGATTTTCAGGCCAGAGTGATTTTCCTGCTCCATGATTATCTCGCCCCCCGGCTCACCACCCACGGCGTTCTGGTCGACGTCTACGGAGAAGGCGTTCTCCTGATGGGCGACAGCGGCATCGGCAAGAGTGAGACCGCCCTCGAGCTCATCAAGCGGGGCCATCGCCTGGTTGCCGACGACGCGGTGGAGATCAAACTCATCGGTGAAAACATGCTGATCGGCTCCGCGCCGGAGATCATCCGTTACTACATGGAGCTTCGCGGCATCGGCGTCATCAACGTCCGGCACATCTACGGCGTCGGCGCGGTGCTGCCTCACTCCGGCATTGACCTCGTGGTCCGCATGGAGCACTGGATAGACGGGAAAGCCTACGACCGTCTCGGTCTGGAGAGCGAGACGGAGGAGATTCTCGGCGTCAAAGTCCCCCGGGTCACCATTCCCGTCACTCCCGGGCGAAATCTCGCCGTCATTCTGGAACTTGCCGCCATGAACAACCGTCAGAAGAAAATGGGCTATAACGCCGCGGAGATGCTGACCGCCGCGCACGATTTTGCCATTGACAACGGTGCGTTCTGAGCGCAGCTCCGTTTGCATCCGTATCTCTGATCAGCACTCAATACGCACTCTATTGAAGGAGACCAAATGGAAAACCTCGAACAGGCCGTTCTGGCCGTTAAAGAACAGTTCCCCGGTATGAAACTATTGGAGAATGAGTCGATGAAGGCCCACTCCTCCTTCCGCATCGGCGGACCCGTCCGCGCGCTTGCCGCTCCTTCGGACGTCACCGGTCTCACAAAGCTCTGCGACATCCTGAAACAGCATCACATCGCCCCCTTCATTCTGGGCAACGGCACCAATATATTATTTCCTGACGAGGGGCTGAACGACCTCTTCATCATCAGCACGGAGAAGCTTCAGAAACTCTTTCTGCTGCCGGATGGCTCCATCTATGCGGAAGCCGGTGTGTCCCTCGCGCGTCTGGCTGCCTTCGCCCAGGAAAACGGCCTGAAAGGTCTGGAGTTTGCCGGCGGCATCCCCGGAACACTGGGCGGAGGCTGTATCATGAATGCCGGCGCTTATGGTGGAGAGCTCAAGGACGTCGTGGAGAGCGTCGTCTTTCTCTTCGTTCCCGATCAGGCTCTCTATGAGCTGCCCAACGCCGACTGTGCCTTCGGCTACCGCCAGAGCTATTTTCAGAAGACCCCGGGCTGTATTGTTCTCAGTGCCGTGATTCATCTGGAGCAGGACGATCCGCAGGCCATCTCCGCACGCATGCAGGAACTGAGTGAGAAGCGCCGCTCCAAGCAGCCGCTGGACCTTCCCTCCGCGGGCAGTGCCTTCCGCCGGCCGGAGGGGCATTATGCCGCCGCCCTGATCGAGGAGGCCGGACTGAAGGGCTATACCGTCGGCGGAGCGCAGGTCTCGGAAAAGCACGCCGGTTTCGTCGTGAACCGAGGCGATGCCACCTCTCACGATGTCTATGATTTGATGATGCATGTGCGCAACACCGTGTATCGTCAAAGCGGCGTTTTTCTTGAACCCGAAATCATGATTCTCCCGCCGGATTACCGGCTGGAGGACAACGGACCGCAGGTTTCCCGCAACCGCATTTCCGCCGTATCGGAGCCTGTCGAAGAATAGGAGCGTCTGATGGAATTTCTCATCATCACCGGTCTCTCCGGTGCGGGCAAGACCCGTGCCGCCGACGTTCTGGAGGACCTGGATTATTACTGCGTTGACAACATGCCCGTCGCCCTGATGACGCGCTTTGCCGAGCTCTGTCTGGATACCCGCGGGCGCTATGAAAAGGTCGCCCTCGTCACCGACATCCGTGACCGGGAGGGCTTCGGCGAGCTGCCGAATACCATCGAAGAACTGCGCAAAATGGAATGTGACGTGCGCATTCTCTATATGGACGCGGATGTGCCGACTCTGGTCCGTCGCTACAAGGAATCCCGCCGTCCCCACCCTCTGGCGGAAATGGGCATGAGCACAGAGGATGCCGTTCACCGGGAAGAGGAGCTCCTTGCGCCGATCAAGCGCAGCGCGGATTATGTGGTGAACAGCTCCTCCATGACCCTGGGCGTCCTGCAGAACCGTCTCTTCTCCCTTTTTGCCGGGGAAGGCCGCAAACGCGGTCTCGACGTCACCGTGATGTCCTTCGGCTTCAAGCACGGGATCCCGCTGGATGCGGATCTGGTTTTCGACGCCCGCTTTCTCCCCAATCCTTTTTATGTGGATGAGCTTCGTCCGCTCTCAGGTCTCGACCGCCCCGTTGCGGAATTTGTCTTCAGTCACCCTCAGACCCGAAGCTTTCTGGAAAAGCTCGAGGATATGATCTCCTTCCTTCTCCCCTATTATATTGAGGAAGGCAAGCTCACCCTCACCATTGCCATCGGCTGCACCGGCGGCCGTCACCGCAGCGTGGCGCTCGCCTCCGCTCTGCACAAGCACCTGGTTGCCAACAACGTGAGTTCTGTCAACATCAACCGGGATATCGACAAGTAAGGAGTCCGCCATGTCCTTTTCCTCCGAAACCAAAGCAGAGCTCTGCGACAGCCGTCTGGAGAAGCGCGGTCTGGCACTGGCCGAGTGTTACGGCGTTCTGCTCTACTGCAACACCTTCCGCACCTCCGAAATCCGGATCATCACCGCCTGCGCTCCCTTTGCCGAGCGGCTTCCCCGCCTGTTCAAGAAAGCCTTTTCCTTCGGCTTTGACCAGCTCCCGCCGGAAGACGCTCTGGGCAAGCGCAGCTTCTGCATCCTCGACCCGGAAAAGATCACCCGGATTCTCGAGAGCTTCGGCGGCGACGCCGGCGGCCCCATTTCCCACCATATCAACCTTGGCATTCTGGAGGAGCCCGGCTGCAGCGAAGCCTTTGTCCGGGGCGCGTTCCTGGCCGGAGGCAGTGTGACCGATCCCGAGAAGCGCTTTCATCTGGAGCTTGCCACCAGCCACCACAGTGTCAGCCGGGAACTGCGCGCGATGCTGCTGGAGATGGATCTGGAACCGAAGGAAGCCGAGCGCGGCGCTCACTCCCTGCTTTATTTCAAGAAAGCCGACCAGATTTCCGACTTTCTCGCCCGCATCGGCGCCCATGTCGCCGCCATGAACATTCTGACCGCCAAAGTGGACAAGGAGATGCGCAACACCGTCACCCGGCAGATCAACTGTGACTCTGCCAATGCGGACAAAACGGTCTCCGCCGCCATGCGTCAGAACGACGCCATCCGCCGCCTCATCAAGCGCGACGGGCTGGACGGACTCCCGGAAACGCTGCGCGACGCTGCCCTGCTGCGTCTCGCCAATCCCGAAGCCAGCCTCGCGGATCTCGCCCTGCTCTCCAATCCTCCCGTCACCAAGAGCTGTCTGTCCCACCGCCTGAACAAGATCATCCTTCTCGCCGGAGAGGAGTCCCTATGAGCTTTGTCCATCTCCACGTTCATACCGAATACTCGCTGCTGGACGGTTTCTGCCGCATCGACCGGATCGCGAAGAAAGCCAGGTCCCTTGGGCAGAGTGCCATAGCCATCACCGACCATGGCGTCATGTACGGCGCCGTGGCGTTTTATCGCGCCTGCCTGAAGGAAGGCGTCCGCCCGATCATCGGCTGCGAGGTTTATGTGGCCCCGCGCAGCCGCTTTCAGAAGGAGCACGGTGTTGACAACAACTATTCCCACCTGATCCTGCTCTGCAAGGATGAAACCGGCTACCGGAACCTCTGTGCCCTGGTCAGCGCCGGCTTTACCGAAGGCTTCTACGTGAAGCCCCGCATCGACTGGGAGCTGCTGAGCGCCCATGCGGAAGGTCTCATCTGCCTCTCCGGCTGCCTGGCCGGCGAGATTCCCCAGGCCATCCTGAACGGAAACACAGACAAAGCCAGAGACCGCGCCCTGAAGCTGCGGGAACTCTTCGGCGAAGACTTCTTTCTGGAGGTTCAGAACCACGGCATTCCTGAGGAGCAGGTCGTCACTGAAGGTCTCATCAACCTCAGCGGAGAAACCGGAATTCCTCTTGTGATGACCAACGACGCCCACTATCTGGAAAAAAGCGATGCCTATTACCAGGATGTCCTCATGTGTATCCAGACCGGCAAGACCGTCGATGAGCCAAACCGCATGCGTTTTGAGACGCAGGAATTCTACCTGAAGAGCGAAGCCGAGATGCGAAGCCTTTTCCCCGGTCTCGCCGAGGCCGCGGACAACACAAATCTCATCGCCGACCGCTGCCATTATGATTTTGAATTCGGCCACTATCATCTGCCCCGCTTCCGCCTGCCGGCGGGGGAGACGGACAGCGCCGCCTACCTGCGCAAGCTCTGCGAACAGGGGTTCGCCGTCCGCTACCCCGACCGACCGGAGGTCCATGCCCAGCTGGACTACGAACTGGGTATCATTGAGAAGATGGGCTTTGTGGACTACTTTCTTATCGTCTCGGACTTCATCGGCTACGCCAAACGCAACGGCATCCCTGTCGGTCCCGGGCGCGGCAGCGCCGCCGGCAGCGTGGTCTCCTACTGTCTCTATATCACCGATGTCGACCCCATCAAGTATTCTCTCTTTTTTGAGCGTTTTCTGAACCCGGAGCGCGTCTCCATGCCGGATATCGACGTCGACTTCTGTGTCAACCGCCGCGGCGAGGTCATCGACTACGTCAACCGCTTTTACGGCGAGGATCACGTCGCCCAGATCGTCACCTTCGGCACCATGGCTGCCCGCGCCGCCATCCGCGATGTAGGCCGCGTCCTGAACATCAGCTATGCCGAGACCGACGCCGTGGCCAAGCAGGTGCCTACCGCGCTCAACATGACGCTGGACGAGGCGCTGAAGCTCTCCAAGCCTCTGAAGGAGTTCTACGACTCAAACGAGAAGCTCCGTACCCTCATCGACGTAGCCCGTGCGCTGGAGGGCATGCCCCGGCATGCCTCCACCCATGCCGCCGGCGTCGTCATCACCGAACGGCCCGTCAAAGACTATGTTCCCCTGGCGAAGAATGACGAGTCTGTCGTCTGCCAGTACCAGATGACCACCCTGGAGGAGCTGGGACTGCTGAAGATGGACTTTCTCGGTCTGCGAAACCTCACCGTCCTCGAAGATGCCGCCCGCCTGGTCCGGCAGAAGGAGCCCGGCTTCCGCGTGGAGGATGTGCCCGAGGACGATCCGTCCGTCTTCGAGATGCTCTCCGCCGGGCAGACCATGGGCGTCTTCCAGATGGAGAGTGCGGGCATGACCGGCGTCTGTGTCCAGCTGCGTCCGAAGAGCATTGAGGACATCACCGCCATCGTCGCCCTCTACCGCCCGGGTCCCATGGACAGCATTCCCCGCTTCATCGAGTGCTCTCAGCACCCCGAGCATGTCACCTACAAGCACCCTCTGCTCCGTCCGATTCTTGAAGTCACCTACGGCTGCATCGTCTATCAGGAGCAGGTCATCGAGATCTTCCGCCAGCTGGCCGGCTTCTCCCTCGGTCAGGCGGATATGATTCGCCGCGCCATGAGCAAGAAGAAACACGCCGTCATCGATGCCGAGCGTGTCGCCTTTGTCCACGGTGATCCAAAGCGCGGCATTGCCGGTGCGGTGGCCAACGGTGTCCCCGAGGCGGTTGCAAACAGCATCTATGACGAGATACTGGACTTCGCCAGCTACGCCTTCAACAAGGCGCACGCCGTGTGCTACGCCATTGTGGCTTACCGCACCGCGTATATGAAGAAGCACTATCCCGGTGAATACATGGCAGCGCTTCTCTCTTCCGTCCTTGACAACGGCCAGAAGATCTCCGAATATACGGCCGAATGCCGGGAGCTCGGTCTCTCTCTTCTGCCTCCCGATGTAAACGAGTCTCAGTCCGGTTTCTCCGTATCCGGAGGCAACATCCGCTTCGGTCTCGCCGCCATCAAGGGCATCGGCCGCAGCGCCGTCGCCCAGCTGGAGGCGGAGCGCCGGGTAAACGGTCCCTTCCGCAGCTTTGAAGACTTTCTCCGGCGCATGAACGGGAAAGATTTCAACCGCCGCGCTGTCGAAAACCTGATACGAGCCGGCGGCTTCGACTCTTTCGGCTATAAACGCAAGGCTCTCGTCACGGTCGCCGGTAGCATGATCGACAGCATCAGCCGGGAAACCCGGGACAATATTTCGGGCCAGATGGACCTGTTCGGCTCCTGGGAGGAGGATGAAACGCAGCCCGATTCTCAGCAGGACAGTCTTCCGATTCCGGACGTACAGGAATACAGTGCCCGCGAGCGCATGGCGATGGAAAAGGAGATGACCGGCCTCTATCTGAGCGGCCATCCCATGGACGAGTACCGCGCCGCGGTCCGTCGCGCCGGCGCCGTGCCCATCGGCGCAATCATGAACGACTTTTCCTCCGAAGAGGGCCCTCAGACCTTCTCCGATAACCAGCCTGTCGTGGTTGCCGGCGTCATCGACTCTCACCGCACCCGCACCACAAAAAACAACTCGCTCATGTGCTATGTGCAGCTGGAGGATGACAGCGGCACGATGGAACTGATTGTTTTTCAAAAGGCACTGGATCTCTGCGGTTCTTACATCGTCGACAACCAGGCTGTTCTCGTCCGGGGGAAGATCTCCGTCCGGGACGAGAAGGAGGCCCAGATCATGGTCGACTCCATCCGCCCCCTATCTGACCTGAACACACCGGGCACGGCACAGTCCTCCGAAGTTCCGGCCGCAGGGCAGGCGCCCTCGCCGGGTCTGTCCGGCCGCCCCGCTGCAGCTTCGCAGGCTCAAAAGCTTTATATCCGTCTCCCCTCGGAACAGGATCCCGTTCTCCGTCGGATCACCCTGATTCTGACCATGTTCCCCGGCAACGGCTCCATGATCATCTGGTGTGAGAAGGAGAAGAAAAAGCTTGGCACCCGCTGCCTCCTCCACGAGGGTCTGATCCTCGAGCTGCAGGAGCTGCTCGGCAAAGAGAATGTCGTTCTGAAATAGCAGTTTATCCTGCCCGGTGCGTCATGCCGCGCCCGGGCAGGTGTCCGTTTTGGAGATCCCATCGCCCGATTCACTACACCACAGGAGGACCAAGTTTATGCTGAAAGTCATCGGCTTTGATCTGGACGGAACGCTGACTCAGCACCGAACCCCGCTGCCGCCCGCAAGCCGCGAACTGCTCGACCGGCTGCGCCGGCGCTATCGCGTTCTGATCGTCGGTGCGGGAAACTGCCCCCGCATTCTGCGTCAGATCGAAAATTACCCCATCGACGTTATCGGCAACTACGGCATGCAGTACTGCCGCTATGATCCGGAAGCAGGGCTCCACCGGCAGGTTTTCGATCTCCAAATTCCACCGGACCGGGAAAGTGTCACCGCGCGGATTTCCCGGCTGCGCCGGGAGCACGGGTACACGGAGTATGCCGGCGACGGCGTCGAGTTTCATTCCTCCGGCTGCGTCACCTTCCCCCTCCTCGGGACGAAGGCAGACATCCGTGACAAGCTGGCCTTCGATCCGGACCGGAAAAAACGTCTGGCCTTCTATGCCGAGGTCTGTGCGCTTTTCCCGGAATTCACGGTTTTTGTCGGCGGCTCCTCTTCCTTTGATCTGGCTCCTCTGCCCTACAACAAGTATTATGCCCTTGACCGACTCTGCCAGGACGAAGGCTACCGGCATGATGAGATTCTCTATGTCGGGGACGACTACGGCCACGGCGGCAACGATGAAGCGGTCTATGTCTCTGACATCCCGTTCCGTCCGGTTTCCGACTATACCCGAGTCACTTCATTCCTTTTGGATTTGCTTTAGTTTTGATTGACACCGACGAACAGATCGTTTATAATTTGTCTATAGTTCAAATTTTTTGTATACTTTCAACAAAAGAGGCAGTTTTCTATGCGGATAGACAGCAGGCAATATGGCGGACGCTGTATCTGTGGAAAAGAGCATCAGATGTCCACCCGGACGTGCATCATCGACTCCGGTGTTCTGCGGAATCTGGATGAAATTCTGAAGGATGAAGGCATTCAGGGAAAGCGCTGTGCCGTGTACGGCAGCAACACCTGGAACAATCCGCTCTTCCCCCATCCCCACGCGGAACAGGAGATTGTCCTTCCCTCTGAGGGGCTCCATGCCGATGAGCACTCCACCGCCGAAGTTCTGCGGCAGCTGTCTGCGGATACCGAAGTTCTTCTGGCCTGCGGCAGCGGCTCCATCCACGACACGGTCCGCTACTGTGCCGCGCAGAGAGGGATACCCTTTGTGGCGCTCCCGACGGCTGCCAGTGTGGACGGTTACTGCTCGTCCGTCGCGGCCATGACCTGGCACGGCTATAAGAACACCATGAACGCGGTGGCGCCGCTTCTCGTCGTCGCCGACCTCGATGTCATCTCCAGGGCTCCGGCGTATCTCACGGCCAGCGGCGTCGGGGACATGCTCGGCAAGTTTATTGCGCTCGCCGACTGGAGGATCGCCCATGAGCTCACCGGTGAAGCGGTCTGCCCCGTGATCTATGACATCATGAAGGATGCCGTAAGCAGAATCTGGGATTCCTGTCTGGATACACGCAGCGGGGATCAGAAGGCCTTTGAATCTGTGATGTACGGACTGCTCATGAGCGGGCTGGCCATGCAGATGATGGGCAATTCCCGTCCGGCCTCCGGTGCGGAGCACCACATCTCCCACTTGATTGAGATGCGTCCCGCCGGGCTCGGCGCTGTGAACAGCCCCGCGCTGCACGGAGAGAAGGTCGGCGTCGGAACGCTGATCGCCTCCCGTGTCTATCATCAGATGGCTGAGACGGAGGAGATCTCCGGCTGTGTCCGGCCGTATCAGCCGCTGGATGACGGCTGGCTCCGCAATTTCTACGGAGATACGCTCTATCCCACCGCTGTGGAAGAGAACCTCAACGACTGTCTCGCCGCGGTAACCCCGGAAGCCATTGTGAAAGCCTGGCCCGCCATTCGTGAGATCATTGCCGAAATCCCCACGGAAGCGGAAATCTTTGAAAAATTTGAAAAGCTCGGTGCAAAGCGCTGTCTCTCCGATCTGGAGGTTCCGGAAGAACTTCTCCCGGTTCTCATCGCACACTCCCCGACGGTACGCAACCGTCTGACGCTCATGCGCGTGAGGCGCATGCTGGACCTGTCCTGATATTCCGACCAGGGAAAATGAAGATAGAGGAGCAAACGTCGTGAGCAACAACATTTCGATCAGAAAAGCCGTGAAAAAATACGGCGACAATGTCGTGATCCCCGACCTGAGCGTAGAGATCAAAGAGGGAGAGTTTTTCACCCTGCTCGGACCGTCGGGCTGCGGCAAAACCACGCTTCTGCGCATGATCGCAGGCTTCAACAGCATCGAAGGCGGCGATTTCTACTTCGGTGACCGGCGCATCAACGATCTCGACCCCTCGAAGCGCAACATCGGCATGGTCTTCCAGAACTATGCCATCTTCCCGCACTATACCGTGCGGAAGAACGTGGAATTCGGTCTGAAGAACAAGAAGTTCCCCAAGGAAAAGATCAAGGACCAGGCCGAAAAATTCATGAAGCTCATGCAGATCGACCAGTATGCAGACCGCATGCCCGAGCGTCTTTCGGGTGGCCAGCAGCAGCGTGTGGCGCTGGCCCGTGCCCTCTGCATTGAGCCTGATGTCCTGTTGATGGACGAGCCGCTCTCCAACCTGGACGCCAAACTCCGCGTCGAGATGCGCACCGTCATCAAGAACATTCAGCACAACGTCGGCATCACCACCGTCTATGTCACCCATGACCAGGAAGAGGCCATGGCCGTTTCCGACCGCATCGCCGTCATGAACGCCGGCGTGATCCAGCAGATCGGCACGCCGAAAGCCATCTATCAGCGCCCGGCCAACCTCTTCGTCTCCACCTTCATCGGCCGCTCCAACATTCTCAACGGCACGCTGGAGGTCGAAGGCGGCAAGACCTATGTCGTGACCAAAAGCGGCTATAAGGCTGAGATCAAAGGCGTCCGCGACGAGCAGAAGAAGAATCAGAACGTTGTTCTCTCCGTCCGGCCGGAAGAGTTCCTGCTGGACCGCGGCGCCACCGCTGGCATCGACGCCGTGGTGGACGACTGTGTCTTCCTCGGTCTGAACACCCACTACTTTGTCCACCTGTCCTCCGGCGAAGAGGTCGAGATCATTCAGGAATCCTCCATCGACAGCATCATTGAACCCGGTTCCCACATCAAGCTGACGCTGAACACGGAAAAGCTCAACGTCTTCACCGAGGACGGAAGTGAGAACATCCTGACCGGTGTTCACAACGACCGTCCCGAGAGCTGAGCGGGGGGAAACATCATGGTAAAGAAACGCTTTGACGGATGGTTCATTGTATCCATCGTTATGCTTCTGCTGTTCATCGCGGTTCTCATTTACCCGATGTTCGGCATCATCAAGCAGTCGGTCATTATGCCCGATGGCAGCTTCTCCTGGTCCCAGTTCCAGAAGTTCTTCGGTCAGAGCTACTACTCCAAGACGATCGTCAACAGCTTTAAGATCACCTTCTTCGTGACCTTTATGACCCTGCTGATCGGGATTCCCTTTGCTTACTTCTACGCCTTCTATCGCCTGAAGGGAGCCAAGATTCTTTTTGTCGTCAGCATTCTCTGCTGCATGTCGGCTCCGTTCCTCGGCGCCTATTCCTGGGTCATGCTTCTCGGCCGTGCCGGCGTCATCACCAAGTTCTTCAAATCTGCCTTCGGCATCCGTCTGCCCAGCATCTACGGCTTTGGCGGCATCGCCCTTTCCCAGACCCTGAAGTTCTTCCCGCTGGTGTTTATCTACATGAACGGCGCTTTCAAGAGCATCGACAACACCCTGATGGAGGCTTCCTCCAACATGGGCTGTGTCGGCATCAGGCGTCTGTTCAATATTGTCCTGAACCTGACCATGCCGACAATCCTCGCCGCCTCCCTGATGGTCTTCATGCAGGCGTTTGCGGACTTCGGTACGCCGACCGTTCTGGGCGAAGGGTTCAAGACCTTCCCGGTTCTGCTCTACAACGAGTATCTGGGTGAAAACGGCAGCGACTACAACTTTGCCGCGGCTCTGGCCGTCATTGCCGTCATTGTCACCGCTGTCATCTTCTTCCTCCAGAAGTGGGCCACCAGCCGCTTCAAGTTCTCCATCAACGCCCTGCATCCCGTGGAGAAGAAGCCTGCCAAAGGCTTCGGCGGATTCCTGATGCATCTCTACTGCTACCTGCTCTGCGCCGTCGCCTTCCTGCCGCAGATCTATATCATCTATCTGTCCTTCCGCAAGTGCAGAGGCGCGGTGTTCAGCCCCGGCTTCTCCCTCGGCAACTATCAGCAGGCCATTAAGAAAAAGCTCTGGATGGCCTCCAAAAACACCGTAGTCATGGGTGTCCTGGCCCTGCTCATCATCATTGTGATCGCCGTCATTCTCGCCTATCTGGTGGTTCGCCGCAGCAGTGCCCTGAACCACACCCTGGACACCATCTCCATGCTGCCCTACATCATGCCCGGCGCCGTCATCGGTATTGCGCTGCTGATTGCCTACGGTGCCAAGCCCTTCGCCCTGACCGGTACCATGACCATCATGATCATGTCGTTCGCCATACGAAGGATGCCGTATACCATCCGCTCGGCCACAGCGACCCTGATGCAGATTCCCATCAGCATTGAAGAGGCTGCCATCAGCCTCGGCGCCTCCAAGCTGAAGACCTTTGTCAAGATCACCGTCCCCATGATGTCCAACGGCATCATCTCCGGTGCCATTCTCAGCTGGGTTGCCATCGTCACCGAGCTCTCCAGTTCCGTCATCCTCTACAGCAACAAGACCGCCACACTGACCATGCAGGCCTACATCTATATCGGCCGCGGCGAGTACGGGACGGCTGCCGCCTTTGCAGCCATTCTGACGGTGATCACGGCCATCTCCCTTTTCCTCTATATGGCCATCAGCAAGTCCGAGGACGACATTCAGCTCTGAGCCCGCAGCCGCGCATCTCCCTTATGTCTTAAAGTCCTTCGGGATTTAAGAAAAAATATCAGAACAAGGAGAAAAAAAGCATGAAAAAAGTACTGGCACTGATCCTCGCGCTGTGCATGGCCTTTGCTCTGGCCGTGCCTGCCTATGCCGCCGATGACGAAGAAGTCAGCGGTCCTCTGGTCCTCTACTCCTCCATGACGGAGTTCGACCTGGAAGCCCTTGAAACCTGCTTCAACGAAGTCTATCCCGATGTTGAAATCGAAGTTGTCTCCGGCAGTGTCGGTGAGTACACCTCCCGTATCGCCGCCGAAGCCGACAACCCGCAGGGCGACGTGACCTGGGGTGGCCTTTGCGACAGCGACGGCATGACCCATGAAGCCCTCTTCGAGAAGTGGGTCTCCATCCACAACGACGAGGCCATGGAAGGCTACTCCACCCCCAACGGCTTCTACAGCATGGACCACCTGTCCACCGTCTGCTTCTGCGTCAACACCGAGCTCGAGGAAGAGCTTGGCCTCGACATCCGCTCCTATGAAGACCTGCTGAATCCGGCTCTGAAGGGCAAGATCGTCATCTCCGACCCGAACAGCTCCTCCGCTGCCTGGAACAACCTCTGCAACATCTTCTCCGTCTACGGTGTCGGCACCGATGAGTCCTGGGACTACATCTCCAAGCTTCTGGAGAACATGGTTGTTGTCGAGAAGTCCTCTGTCTGCTTCAACTCCGTCTATGACGGTGAGTATGTCGTCGGTCTGACCTATGAAGACGGCGCCATCAAGCTGAACCAGAACGGCTCCACCACCACCGAGGTTCGCTATCCCTCTGAGGGTACTTCCGCTGCTGCCTACGGCATGGCCATCGTGAAGAACTGCCCGCATCGCGCCGCTGCCGAAGCGCTGGTCAACTTCATGACTTCCGCGGAAGGCCAGAGCGCCATTGCCGCCTACGAGGAAGGCACCCTGCGTCTCACCAACGCCAACTACGTTGTTCCCGAAGGTGCCTGGCTCGAAGCCTCTGCCGACATGACCTGGGTTCCCCGTCCTGTCAACGAGCTGATCGAGAAAAAGGCCGAACTGCTTGAGCACTGGAACGAGCTCGTCGGTCAGATCCAGGGCTGATTTCCCACAGCATTAACATTTCTGTAAGGCCGCTTCCGCGGCCTTACATTTTTTGGAGGAAAAGCAGTGAAGATGTATCATGAACCGCAGCCCCTGGAAAAATACCTCGGCACAGAGCTGGACTGTGACTGCGGCCGTCGTCATTATGTACCCATCCGTGCCGTGGAAATCGGCCCCGGTGTTCTCAATACGCTCCCGGACTATGTAAAGCGCTTTCAATACCGGAAGCCCTACATTCTCTGCGATGAGATCACCTGGAAGATCGCCGGGCAGCGCTGTGCCGATCTTCTGCAGGCCGCCGGGATCGACGCCTGCTCCCACATTCTGCAGCATACCGCCTTCGACGAGGCGACACTTGGCGAGATCGTCGTCAGCGTTCCCACGGACGCGGATCTCATGATCGGGGTCGGCACCGGCTCCATCACCGACATGACCCGATATTCCAGTTTCCGCCTCGGCCTTCCCTGCTTTACGGTCGCAACCGGCGCACCGATGGACGGGTTTGCCGCCAGCATCGGCATCATGAACGTCGGCGGGCTCAAGCGGACCATGCAGGCCCACAGCACGGAGCTCATCATCGGGGACACCGACATTCTGAAAAACGCGCCCTTCCGCATGACGGTCGCCGGCTTCGGCGATCTGATCGGGAAGCTGACCTGCCTGAACGACTGGAAGCTCTCCCGCATCATCAACGGTGAGCATTACTGCGCGCCCATCGTCGAGCTGGTGCAGACCTGTCTGGCCCGGGTGATGGAGAAGGCCCCCCGGATCGCCGAACGCGACCCGGAGGTCCTTGGCAGTGTGATGGAGGGTCTGGTCCTCTCCGGCGCCGCCATCAGCCTCTACGGCTCTTCCCGCCCCGCCTCCGGAGCGGAACACCACATGTCCCACTTCTGGGAGGTTGTGAACGAACAGCGGGGTACCCCGGGCGCCATGCATGGTGAACAGGTCGCGGTGGGAACGGTTCTCGTCCTGATGCTGGCGGAAGAACTCTGCAGAACACCGGTGGACTTTGATGCGGCAAGGCTTGCCGCCGAGCGGTTTGACAAGCCGGCCTGGGAGCGTGAAATCCGCCGCTGCTACGGCAGTGCCGCCCGCGAGGCGCTGGACATCGAGGCTCAGGCACAGAAGAACGCCGTCCCCGGGCGTCTGATACGCATCGACCGCATGCAGCAGCACTGGGATGAAATTCTGCAGCAGCTTGCTTCCCTTCCCGAAGCCGATTCTCTCCGGCGTCTGCTCAGGCAGGTCGGCTGCCCGTCTCTTCCCAGGGAGATCGGAATCGACGAGGCATTGCTGCGCGATACCTTCCGTTATGCCAAGGAGACCCGTGCCAGATACACCCTGCTGCAGCTGGTGTTCGACCTTGGGCTGACCGATGCGCTCACCGACCGGGTGATTGAGCGGCTCCGCCGGATTGACACGGAAATGCAGGAGGAATAAGGCCGGATTCTTAACTGCAATCGAGTAGGAGGAAATCTCTTCCTCCTCTCAGTCGAGTAGCCAGCGGGGCTTTCACCCGAAGGCTCTCACGGAACCGTACGTGAACCTCTCGGTTCATACGGCTCTTATCAATCACAATACCATCATCAACTGAGAGTCCAGTGTGCAAACATCGTGGGCTCTCTCTTTT
>JAFTFT010000026.1 GCA_017458335.1 Oscillospiraceae bacterium | reverse complement strand
CTTGCCTTTTTCATCCATATACAGGGGCTTTGCTTTGATAACCTGTTTGTTGCCCTGCTTGTCGGTGCCGATCACGTTCCAGACCGTCATGATGACGCCTGTCTCGCCGTTGTCCAGGCACTGGAAGCCGCCGTAAAGGCCACCGGTACTGCCATAGTTTGAAGTCAGACTCAATCCTCTCAGATAGAGCTCCGACACGTCCAGACCCGCACTGATGGTGCTGAAATAAGTTCCCTTGTCCATCTTGTCGACGGAAAAATCCAGTGAATACTCCTTGAGGCCGATTGTTTCCTCAAACTCCGGATAATAGACCACATAGGTGGAGCGTCCGCTCTTCGAGACGGCATTAATTTGTTCCTCTGTAGGTTCTTTCATGATCTCATCCCAGTCCCGGGGAATATAGAAACGATCCGTTCGAACCCATTCATTATTCACGAAGACTTCGATCTCGTGAAGCCCCGGGTACAGCTCGGCCATATCCTGCAGGTCAACATGGTACTGGGTCTCGCCGCCTTCGGTCTGCGTGACATCGCTGAACGGCTTTTCGATCCCGCCGTCGATCCGATAAGAGGCAGGCTGCTCCCGCAGATCATTGGGATCGGTGTTTTTGATGTTCACATAGTAGGAAAGAAACTCGTCGTCTTCATACTCCGGGTCTTCTTCATCATTTTCCCGTACGTAGCTCTCGCTTCCGGTCTTGAAGACGCCCATTCCGCCTTCCGCTGTAACGAAGGTAGGCTCATAGTCGCTATTCTCCATATCACCGCCGTCCCAGGAATCGCCATCGTCCCGGGACCCGCCGTCATCCCAGGCCCCGCCGTCATCCCAGGACCCGCTGTCGTCCCAGGACCCGCCGTCATCCCAATAACCGCCGTCATCCCAGGACCCGCCGTCGTCCCAGGACCCGCCGTCGTCCCAGGACCCGCCGTCGTCCCAGGACCCGCCGTCATCCCAGGACCCGCCGTCATCCCAATAATCGCCGTCGTCCCAGGACCCACCGTCGTCCCAATAATCGCCGTCGTCCCAGTCGTCTTCGGCATATGCGGTATTGATTCCCGCTGTTCCGACGAACAGGACAAGCAATGTCATAATAAAGCACAGAACTTTAAGGCTGCATTGCAGAATAGTACGATTAAACTGCATTGTTTTACCTCCGGGCAGAATCTTTGCATCTGTTGTTCCAAAGTTGTGGTTCTCCGAAGTGTTATCCAAGGAATCATATCATAAGATCGGAGCGGGTGCAAGCAAAAGCAGCAGCCCGAAATGGAATCATTCTGCTGGCCGGATGATCATTCTATTCTTGAAGTTTTCCCATATTTTGCTATAATACACGTATTCAAACCGAAGCACGGAGGCTGAGCCGGAAAGGCCCGGAGAAAGGAACAATTGTGCAGGCATATGAAAGACTGATCCGCTATGCACGGGTTTATACGACAAGCGATGAAAACGCAGAGACCACCCCGTCCACTGCCCGGCAGTTTGACCTCTCCCATCTGCTGGCAGAGGAAATGACCGCCATGGGCTTTCAGGATGTCGCGGTGGATGAGCATGCGTATACCTATGGGGTCGTCCCGGCTTCCGAAGGCTGCGGGAACTGGCCGTCTGTTGGGCTGATCGCACACATGGACACCGCTCCGGATTTTTCGGGGGAAGGCGTGAAGCCCCGGCTGGTGCCGGACTATGACGGGAAGGACCTTCCCATCGGTCCAAGGGTGCTGAGCCCGGAACAGTTCCCGGATCTGAAGAAGCTGATCGGCCATACGCTGATCACGACAGACGGAAACACCCTTCTCGGGGCGGACGACAAAGCCGGGATCGCGGAAATTCTGACCGCCTGTGAAGAGATCATGAAAGAGAATTTGCCCCATGGAAGGATCGCCGTCTGCTTCGTGCCGGATGAAGAAATCGGCCACGGCGCCGCCCTGCTGTCGCTCGAGAGGCTGGGTGCGGCATACGCCTACACGGTCGACGGAGGCGATCCGGACGAAATCAACTATGAAACCTTCAACGCGGCGGAAGCGGTGGTGGACTTCCGGGGCGTAAACGTACATCCGGGAGAGGCAAAGGGGATCATGCGAAACGCTTCTCTGCTCGCGATGGAGTTCGACGCCCTTCTTCCCGCCCATGAACGCCCGGAAAACACAGAGGGTTATGAGGGATTCTATCATCTCACCTCAATGCAGGGCGATGTAGAGAAAGCGCAGCTGCGCTATATCATCCGGGACCACGACGCGGACCGCTTCGAGGTCAGGAAGCAGAAAATGGAAGACATTGTCCGCGGCCTGAACGAGAAATATGGCGACTGCGCCGCTTCCCTGCGGATCCGCGAACAGTACCGCAACATGGCGGAGATTCTTGCCGGGCATCCGGAAATCATCCGGCGGGCGGAGCAAGCGGTCCGCATGGCAGGCCTGCAGCCGCGCCGTGTTCCCGTTCGCGGAGGGACAGACGGTTCGCAGCTTTCCTTCCGCGGGCTGCCGTGCCCCAATCTCGGGACCGGCGGTTCCGCGTTCCACGGGCCGTATGAGCACATTTCCGTTCAGAACATGGACCTGTGCGTCAGGATCCTGAAAAACCTTCTTCTGCAACCGCCTCCTGAAGGCTGGGCAGACCGGAAATAGCAGAAAAACTTGGTAAAACAAGTAATTTATTGAGATAACAACAGGAGGATCAGTCAGTATGAAAAAAACAGCGCTGTGCATGTTTCTTGCGGTTGTCATGACGCTCTCGCTCACGACAGGCGCGTTTGCTGAGCACTACCCCATAAGCGGGCTTTCCGAATCGGACCGGAACGCACTGGACTATCTGGGAAGTGAACTGCAGAAGCCGGCGAAAACCCTGATGCGCACGGGTGAGGATGTGGACGACCTCTATTCCGAGGTGCTCTGGACCTCTGTCGGAGACACTTTCCCGGAGAAGTTTGACCTCAGAGACCGCAGCGTCGTTACCTCCGTGAAGGACCAGAGCCCCTGGGGCACCTGCTGGACCTTTGGCACCATGGGCGCCAGCGAGTCCTCCATTCTCAGCGCGATGGGGCTGACGGCGGAAGAATATGCCGAAAAATACGGCGAAGAAATGGACCTTTCGGAGAAGCACCTGGCATGGTTTACGACCACCCCGCTGCCGGCGGCGGAGGACTATCCGGAAGGGCAGTATCCTTATGATGTGAGCCAGGCCGGCGAGGGCGTGTATGCGCTGGAAGATACCGACGTGACAACGTATAACTTCGGCGGGAACTACTTCCTCTCCACCTCGTCCCTCGCTTCCGGTGTCGGCGTCGTGAAAGAAGCCCTCGTCCCTTACGGTGACAGCGAGGGTAACCCGGATCCCACCGGCGACTGGTCGCTGCCGGAGGAGCAGCGTTTTACGCAGAGCTTTGAACTTCTGAACGCCAATATGCTCCCGGCGCCCGCCGGGAGGGACGAAGACGGAAACTACGTCTATCGTCCGGAAGGAACGGAAGCGATCAAGAGCGAGCTGCTGAAGGGCAGAGCGGTCGGAATCAGCTTCAAGGCGGATCAGTCGATGCCGCAGGATCCTCCGGCCGTGCGCAGCCGCCTGCTGCAGCACCTTCAGGGAATCGACGGCGTGACGGAGGAGGAACTGGAACAGTATGCGGACTTCCGTTCCGGCATCACCGAGCCCGACTCTGTATCGGATGAGCAGCTGGAAACCCTGAAAGACATTACAGTCCGGATCTTCGAACTGGACGCCGACCCCTATGCCGATGCGGGCCTGGACCGGGAGCAGACCATCCGGGTGCTGAAGTCGCACTACTTCGGCGATGACTATGACACGCTGGTCGCGGAGGAAGAGGAAGATGCCGCGCACATCCCTTATCTGAACTTCACCGGAGAAGATCCGATCATCTATGCGCATTATACCTATGAACCTGTGCAGTCCAACCACGCCGTGACAGCGGTGGGCTGGGACGACAGCTTCCCGGTCAGCGCGTTCCGCGAGGGGTATCAGCCGCCGGAGCCCGGCGCCTGGATCGTGAAGAACAGCTGGGACACAGACTGGGGCGATGACGGGTATTTCTGGCTCTCCTACTATGATCAGTCTCTGTGCGGCATCTGCAGCTTTGAATACGTGGTCGATGACGCAAACCGTGAGATGGATCATCTCTCCCTGCTGGAGTACGACAATATGCCGGCTGAGATCATCAGCTCGACACTGTTTGATAAACCGGTTTATTCCGCCAATGTGTTTGAGACGGGCGAAGACAGCGTCCTGCAGTATGTGTCCGTTATGACCGGCGACATGAACACCTCGGTGACGGTGTCGGTCTACCTGCTGGACGATAACGCGGTGAATCCCACGGACGGAAAGCTCCTGAAGAGTGAAACGCAGAGCTTTCTCTATGCAGGCTATCACCGGATGGAGCTGTCGGAAAAACTGCTGCTCCCGAAGGATGCAAAGATCGGCCTGGTGATTCTCGAGCGGGTCCCCACCGAGAACGGGCAGAAATATGCCCTCACCAACACCGGCAGTCTCGGCGAAGAAGCTCCGGCCGTCTTCAATGAGCTTCACAAGGACGACGGAATCAGAATCAACCGCTACTGCAAAGCGGTCGTGAACCCGGGCGAGAGTTTTGTGAGCTTCGGGCAGGGCAGCTGGCTCGATTGGACGCTTGCCATCGAGAGCTTCAAGGACGACGGCGACTGCGTCTATGTGGCGTATGACAATCTCCCCATCAAGGCCTATCTCTATCCGTACGAAGAGCTGAAAAAGCTTCACGATCTGGAGAATGACGGCGACGGGCTCAGCGGAGCGGTTTCGATCTGCCCGGAATGCGGGTACATTCTGATCAACTGCGCCTGACCCGATTTCTTCCTGGTGTAAAAAAACGGTATAACGAATGAACGGAACCCCGGCGAACTGGCTGACAGCTCGTCGGGGTTCCTTTGTTGTACTGCGTTGTGCTCTGTAACGAAATTCAATATTCAATACTCAAAGGTTCCGGAGAAGACGACGTTGGCGCTTCCGGTCAGGACCACCCGGTCGTCGGTATAATTGACGGTCAGATCCCCGCCCGGGAGAGTCACCCTGACGTCAGTCCCCTTGTCGCAGAAGCCGTTTTCGACCGCGGCCACCACAGCCGCGCAGGCGCCGGTCCCACATGCGAGGGTGGCGCCGTTGCCGCGCTCCCAGACTCGCATCCGCAGCGCCGTACGGCTCACGACCCTCACAAACTCGGCATTCACCCGTTCCGGGAAGATCTCGGCATGCTCAAACTGCGGGCCTACGGTCTCCAGATCCAGTGTATCCACCGTGTCGCAGAAGACAACGCAGTGGGGGTTTCCCACCGAGAGGCAGGTAATATGCCAGGTCGAGTCTGCAATCTCTACGGGAAAATCTTTAATGAATGTGTCCTGATCGATGTTACACTCTGAATCAGCGAGTTTTTCTATGTTGAGCGGAACCGAGGCGGCGTCCAGCTTTGCCCTGCCCATATCCACGGATACGGAACTCACCTGTCCGTCGCGGCAGAAGAGCTTCAGGCGGCGGATGCCCCCGGCGGTCTCCACCGAGAGATGTTCCGTCCGGAGATAGCCCCGGTCGTACATGTACTTGCCCACGCAGCGCAGGTTGTTGCCGGCCATTTTCCCCTCACTGCCGTCCCGGTTGAAGCTGCGCATGCGCACATCCGCTCTGGCGGAGTGCTCCATGAGGACGATGCCGTCGGCGCCGATGCCGTAGTGCGGCTGGCAGAGGGAGACGCAGAGGGATTCCGGACAGGACACGCTTCCGTCGAAGTTTTCGATAAAGATATAGTCGTTTCCGCAGTCCTGCATCTTGGTGAAGGGAATCGTCCGGCGCCAGCGGCGCATGCGGTTCAGGTCCACCAGCTCGGTGTTGCTCTGACTGTAGCGCGAGGCAATGCTGTCTGCCAGGGCCCCGGCGGTATCCAGGGAGGTCAGACAGGGAATGCCCAGCTGCATGGCGCGCCGATGCAGGGCGATATAGTCTCCCATGGTACCGTCCTTCACGGCACCCGTGTAGACGATAAGCTTCAGGCCGGGAGCCTCACCGCGGAGGATCTGTTCCGCTTCAAAGCGCTCCACCGGCAGCCCCGCCCCGGCGATGGTGGCCGCAGTACCTTCGGTGCCGCAGAGCTTCAGGCCCAGCTCATGGAAGCGGCGGGCGAGGTTCAGGATCTCGGGATAGTCCGCGGTCTCTACACTGAGAAGGACCTTATCCCCGGCGGAGGGGATGTGGAATCCGGCAGCGGTCAGGCCTTTGTACATGGCTTCGGCAAAACTGCGGCCAAGGCCGAGAACCTCTCCGGTGGACTTCATCTCGGGGCCAAGGATGGAGTTTGCGTCCGAGAGCTTTTCAAAAGAGAACACCGGGACCTTCACGGCATAGTAGGGCGGCGTGCGCCAGAGGCCGGTGCCGTAGCCCAGATCCTTCAGCTTCGCCCCCAGCATGATGCGTGAGGCCAGATCCACCATGGGGACGTTCGTCACCTTGGAGATGTACGGGACGGTGCGGGAGGCGCGGGGATTGACCTCAATGACATAGAGCTCCCCCTCATAAATCAGGTACTGGATGTTTACCAGCCCCCTGGTGCCCAGGGCCAGGGTCAGCTTTTCGGAGACGTCGCAGATCCGGTGGAGGAAGGGGTCGGTCAGATTGTATGGCGGGTAGACCGCGATGGAGTCGCCACTGTGGACGCCTGCACGTTCGATGTGTTCCATGATGCCGGGGATCAGGACGTCGGTGCCGTCCGAGATCACGTCCACCTCCAGCTCGATCCCGGGCATGTACTTGTCCACCAGGACGGGGTTTTCAATGCCTCCGGCAAGAATACTGCGCATATAGGTCTCGGTAGTTTCGCGGTCGCGGGAGATGCACATATTCTGGCCTCCGATGACATAGCTGGGGCGCAGAAGCACCGGATAGCCCAGGTCCTCGGCCGCGGAGAGCGCTTCCTCCAGCGTGTTTACCCCGTGGCCCTTCGGGCGGCTGATACCGAAGCGCTCCAGGAGCGCGTCGAAGCGGGCCCGGTCCTCCGCGGTGTCGATGCTGTCGGCGGAGGTGCCCAGGATGGGAATGCCCTGTTCGGAGAGAAAGCCGGTCAGTTTGATGGCCGTCTGGCCGCCGAAGGCCACCACCACACCCACCGGCTTTTCCACCTGAATGATGTTCCAGACGTCTTCGGGGCAGAGAGGCTCAAAGTAGAGCCGGTCGGCAGTGTCATAGTCGGTGGAGACCGTCTCGGGGTTGTTGTTCACGATGACCACGTCGTAGCCCATCTCCCGCAGGGTCCAGACGCAGTGGACCGAGCTGTAGTCAAACTCGATGCCCTGGCCGATGCGGATGGGTCCGGAGCCCAGAACCATCACCACGGGTTTCCCGCTGCGCGGGAAGCTGCGGGATTCACAGAGTTCATCACAGGAGGAGTAGAAATAGGGTGTCTCGGCGTCAAACTCGGCGGCGCAGGTGTCCACCATCTTGTAGGAGAAGGCGGTCTCCGCCGGGAGCTGGGCGCCGGTGAGGCGGCGCAGGGCGGAGTCGGGGTAGCCCAGGCGCTTGGCCATGGCGTAATCCGAGCCGCTCAGGGAGCTGCCCGCAATACGCAGCTCGAAGGCGGCGAGGCCTTCCAGCTTCCGTAGAAAGAAGAGGTCGATCTTCGTAAGCTCATGTATCTCTTCCGGGGTCATCCCCTGCTTCAGGGCTTCAAACACCGTAAAAAGGCGGTGGTCATCCTGATCCAGCAGACGTGTACGGAGCGGGCGGGGATCCGGTGAAGCAAGATTCAGGCTGTCCAGGGAGATCTCGGCGCCTCGTACCGCTTTCATCAGGGCCATCTCAAAGCTGGGGGCGATGGCCATCACCTCGCCCGTGGCTTTCATCTGGGTGCCCAGGCGGCGTGAGGCGTGGGGGAACTTGTCAAAGGGCCACTTTGGCAGTTTCACCACCACATAGTCCAGGGCAGGTTCGAAGCAGGCGCAGGTCTTGCCGGTGATGTCGTTGGGAATCTCGTCCAGCGTGTAGCCCAGGGCCAGGCGCGTGCTGATCTTCGCGATGGGATAGCCCGTGGCCTTTGACGCCAGGGCGGAGGAACGGGAAACGCGGGGGTTGACCTCAATGACGGCGTATTCGAAGCTCTCCGGGTTCAAAGCGAACTGGCAGTTGCAGCCGCCCACGATCCCAAGTGCCGTGATGATGTCCAGGGCCGCGCTGCGCAGCATCTGGTATTCCTTATCCGCCAGCGTCAGCGCCGGCGCCACGACGATCGAGTCGCCGGTGTGGATGCCGACCGGGTCGAAGTTCTCCATGCTGCAGACGGCAATTACATTTCCGGCCGCGTCCCGCATGGTTTCAAACTCGATCTCCTTCCAGCCGGACACGCACTTCTCGATGAGCACCTGGGTAATGGGCGACAGATCCAGTCCGTTCCGGGCGATGGAAGAGAGCTCCTCCGGCGTATCGGCGATGCCGCCGCCGGTGCCGCCCAGGGTATAGGCAGGGCGGACGATAACCGGGTAACCGATCTCCAGGGCGATCTGAAGCGCCTGTTCCACCGTGGTTGCGGTGGCGGAGGGGATCACGGGCTGACCCATCTCCTCCAGTGTCTCGCGGAAGCGTTCACGGTCCTCGGCACGTTCGATGCTTTCGATGTCCGAGCCGAGCAGGCGCACGCCGTATTTCTGAAGCGTTCCGTCACGGCTGAGCTGCATGGCGAGGGTCAGACCGGTCTGTCCGCCGAGGCCTGCCAGCAGGCCGTCCGGACGCTCCTTGGCGATGATGCGGCGCAGGGTCTCCGGCGTCAGGGGTTCCAGATAGATGGCGTCGGCCAGCTTCTTGTCGGTCATGATGGTGGTGGGGTTGGAGTTGACGAGGACGGTCTCGATGCCCTCCTGCCGCAGAATCCGGCAGGCCTGCGCACCCGCGTAGTCAAACTCAGCCGCCTGGCCGATGACGATCGGTCCGGAACCGATCATCAGGACCTTATGGATGCTCCTGTCCTTCGGCATGTCAGTCCTCCTCCCCTCTTATCATCCGTAAAAAGCGGTCAAACAGAAAATCCGTATCATGGGGGCCCGCACACGCCTCCGGATGAAACTGCACCGTGAAGCAGCGTTTTCCCGGATAGTCCAGGCCCTCGCAGCTTCCGTCATTTGCATTGCGGAAACTCAGGTGCGCAATGCCCTGCATGCTCCCTGTCTCCACGGCGTAACCGTGGTTCTGGGTGGTGATCCAGGTGTGCACACCGTCCGTGACGGGCTGGTTGGTGCCGCGGTGACCGTACTTGAGCTTGTAGGTTTTCCCGCCCATGGCCAGCGCGCAGAGCTGATGCCCGAGGCAGATGCCGAAAATGGGGAGCTTCCCCACCAGGTTCCGGAGCTGTTCGACCTCAAAGACATTCTCGGCCGGGTCTCCGGGGCCGTTGGAGAGCATCAGCCCGTCCGGCGCCAGGGCAAGGATCTCTTCCGCGGTGGTGTCGTGGGGCAGCAGCGTCACCCGGCATCCCCTCTTCTGCAGGCTTCGGATAATATTCCGCTTGGCACCGTAGTCCAGAAGCGCCACGTTATAGGAACACAGGGGACGGTTCTCTGTGTTCCGAAAACACAGAGAACCGTCCCCTGTGTTCCATGGCTCAAAGACCTGCGCCGCCGGGGTGCTGACCTGCGCGACGACATGCTGTACCGCATACGCTTTGACCGGTTCGAGGTCCTCCGGGACCGCCCGGCAGAGGCAGGCGTTCATCACTCCCTGCTCACGGATCAGACGGGTCAGTGCGCGGGTATCCACACCGCAGATTCCCGGGATCCCCTGCTCCTTCAGAAAGGTGTCCAGCGTGCCGCGGCTCCGGAAGTTCGACGGAGCGTCACAGAGCTCGCGCACCACATAGCCCTTTGCATGGCAGGCGCCCTCGAAGTCTTCGGGGATCAGGCCGTAGTTGCCGATCAAGGGGAAGGTCTGAAGGATGATCTGCCCGGCATAGCTTGGGTCGGTCAGGGTCTCGAGATAACCGGTCATACCGGTGGTGAACACCAGCTCGCCCACGGTCTCGAGGCCGGGATCGGTTCCCTTCCATGCACCAATGGGATGACCCGCAAAGGCCATCCCGTTTTCCAATACCAGATAGACAGTTTCCATAGTTACTTGTTACAGTGTTGCGGCCATGACCGCCTTGATGGTGTGCATGCGGTTCTCCGCCTCGTCGAAGACGATGGACCGGGGTCCTTCAAAGACCTCATCCGTCACTTCCATGGCCTCCAGGCCGAATTTCTCATAAATCGCAACGCCGTTCTCGGTCTCAAGATCGTGATAAGCCGGCAGGCAGTGCATGAAGCGGCACTGTTCTCCCGCGGTCTCCATCAGGGTCTGCGTCACCTGGTACGGCAGAAGATCATGGATACGCTCTGCCCAGACCTCTTCCGGCTCTCCCATGGACACCCAGATATCCGTGTACAGGACATCTGCGTTCCGGACAGCCTTCATCGGATCGGTCTCAAACTCCAGTGTGGCGCCGGTTTCTGCCGCGACGGCTTTGCATTCTTCAATCAGCGCCGCATCCGGGAAGTACTTCTCCGGCGCGCAGGCCACAAAGTGCAGACCCATCTTGGCGCAGCCGACCATGAGGGAATTGCCCATATTATACCGGGCATCCCCGAGGTAGACCAGCTTCTTCCCCTTCAGGGAACCGAAATGCTCCCGGATTGTGAGGAAGTCCGCCAGAATTTGGGTCGGATGGAACTCATTGGTCAGGCCGTTCCACACCGGGACACCGGAATACGCGGCCAGCTTCTCCACACGAGTCTGCTCAAAGCCGCGGTACTCAATGCCGTCAAACATCCGTCCCAGAACCCGGGCCGTATCGGCAATGCTCTCCTTCTTCCCCAACTGTGAGCTTTTCGGGTCCAGATACACGGGGTGCATCCCGAGGTCCGCCGCAGCCACTTCAAAACTGCAGCGCGTACGGGTACTGGTCTTTTCAAACACAAGTGCGATGCTCTTGCCCTCATGCAGCCGGTGCGGGATCCCTGCCTTTTTCTTTGCTTTCAGGTCCGCCGCCAGATCCAGAAGTCCTTCAATCTCTTCCGGCGTGAAGTCCAGCAGTTTCAGAAAGCTCTTTCCCTTCAGATTCATGCGCACGCTCCTTTGATCACTTCAATGGCTTTCATCAGGATGTCTTCCGGAATGTTCAGAGCCGGAAGCAGGCGGACCTTGTCCTTCGCCGTAAGGCACAGAACGCCGTTCTCCATGCAGGCCTTCACCACGTCGGAGGCTGGCTTCACTGGCTTGATGCCGATCATCAGCCCCATGCCGCTGACGCTCTCCACACCGGGGGCCCCCTGCAGAGCCGCAAAGGCCATGGCGCTCTTTTTCTTCACATCCGCCAGAAGCTTGTCATCGATCCGGCTCAGAATGCTCAGTGCGCCGGCGCAGCAGACCGGGTTCCCGCCGAAGGTGGAGCCGTGGTCGCCGGCGCCCAGGGTGAACTCGGTCTTTTCGCCGAACATCACCGCGCCCAGCGGCAGTCCGCCGCCGAGGCCCTTCGCTGTAGAGACCACATCCGGCTGCACACCGAAGTTCATATAGGCATAGAGCTCGCCGGTACGGCCGTTGCCGGTCTGAACCTCATCCACCATCAGGAGGATGTCTTCCGCCTTGCAGAACGCCGCGAGACCTGTGACAAAGTCCTTCTGCAGCGGGATGACGCCGCCCTCGCCCTGGATGCATTCAATCAGAACAGCGGCGGCCTTGTTCTGAAGCGCCGCGGTCTTCACCGCCTCCAGGTCATTGGCCGGGGCGTGGACAAAGCCCGGGGTCAGCGGCTGGAAAAGCTCATGGTAGTGGGCCTGGCCTGTGGCGGCCAGCGTCGTGAGCGTACGGCCGTGGAAGCTGTTCTCCAATGTGACGATCGTGA
Organism: Oscillospiraceae bacterium; assembly: GCA_017458335.1. GTDB lineage: Bacteria > Bacillota > Clostridia > Oscillospirales > Oscillospiraceae > Limivicinus. The sequence goes on along the minus strand of JAFTFT010000026.1, from coordinate 22,770 downwards.
AGTAATCCGGGCCCTTCTTCTCTGCGGCGTACTTGCGGGCGGCCTTGATGGCGCCCTCGTTGGCCTCCGCGCCGGAATTGCAGAAGAAGACCTTCTTCATGCCGGTCTTTTCACAGAGCAGCTTCGCCAGCCTGGCGCAGGGTTCGGTGTAGTAGAGATTGGACATATGCTGGAGCTTGCCCAGCTGTCCGGTCACGGCCGCCTTCCACTCGTCGTCGGCAATGCCGAAGGCAGTGACGCCGATGCCGCTGCCCATGTCGATGTATTCCCTGCCGCTCTCATCATAAACAAGGGACCCCTTGCCGCTCACCAGTTCGACCGGGAAGCGTGCATAGGTATTGGCGATGTATTCTTTGTCGATGGTTTTCAGTTCTGACATAGTTCCGTCTCCTCTCCGTATACCATGGTGCCCGCGCCTTCGTCCGTCAGGATCTCCATCAGGATCGAGTGCGGCACTCTGCCGTCCATGATGATCACGCGTTCCACGCCTCGGTGGATGGCGTCGATGCAGCATTCCACCTTGGGGATCATGCCGCCTGCGATGACCTTTTCTTCAAAGAGCTTGATTGCCTCGCCGATGGTCAGCTCGGGGATCAGTGTGTTCGGGTCGTTCTTATCCCGCAGAACACCCGCGATGTCCGTCATCATAATGAGGCGTTCGGCGCCCAGGGCGCCGGCAATGTAAGCCGCGGCGGTGTCGCCGTTGATGTTGTAGGTGTTGCCTTCCTTGTCACAGCCCAGTGTGGAGATCACGGGGATATAACCCTTCTCCAGCAGGTCCATCACGGGTTCGATGTTTACGCTCGTAATGCTCCCGACATAGCCCAGTTCCGCACGCTTCATCTTCGCTTCGATCAGGCCGCCGTCCATTCCCGAGATACCCATGGCCTTGCCGCCCTTGACCTCCAGGAGTTTCACCAGCGTCTTGTTGACCTTGCCGGCGAGGACCATCTGGACAATGTCCACGGTCTCCTGATCCGTGACGCGAAGTCCGTCCACAAACTCCGGCTTCTTTCCGAGTCTGCTCATCATGTCGCTGATCTCCGGCCCGCCGCCGTGCACCAGGACGACCCGCACGCCTACCAGCCACAGCAGGACAATATCCTCCATGACCTGCTCGCGCAGCTCCTCGCTGACCATGGCGTTGCCGCCGTACTTGACCACAACGATCTTTCCGTTGTACTGCCGGATATAGGGCAGGGCCTGGGTCAGCACCTGGGCCCTCTGGCTGTTTGTAAACTGATTCATGTCAGGGTCTCCCGTTTTTGTTTGCATAATCTACAGATTTGACGGCATCTTCCATCTCATCCCCGCCGGAGGCGGGGATGAGATGATTTCCGTTCTGTCATCGCTGAGCGTTGTGTGGAGCTCAGGTCCGGTAGTCTCCGTTGATCTTTACGTAATCATAGGTGAGGTCGCAGCCCCAGGCGGTGGCCGAAGCCACTCCGTCGCCGAGGGTGATCAGGATGTCGATCTCTTTCTCGTGCAGGACCTCTGCCGCCTTCTCCTCGGAGAAAGGAACGCCGGCTCCATTTTCACAGACGGTGACCTCGCCCGCCACGGAGCGGAAGACCACCCCCACCTTCTGCACATCGACGTCCGCGCCGCTGTAGCCGATGGCGCAGAGCACGCGGCCCCAGTTGGCGTCCTCGCCGAACATCGCCGCCTTGGTCAGGCTGGAGCTGATGACGCTGCGGGCGACGGTCTTTGCCGCCTTGTCATCCTTCGCCCCGGTGACGGAGCATTCCAGCAGTTTCGTCGCGCCCTCGCCGTCCCCGGCGATCATCCGGCAGAGCTGGACGTTCACGGTGTTCAGGGCGCACATGAAGGTCGCAAAATCGTCGCCCTCCTCGGTGATCTCGGTATTGCCGGCAAGGCCGTTGGCAAGAATCGTCACCATGTCGTTGGTGGAGGTGTCGCCGTCCACACTGATCATGTTGAACGTGGTCCGGATATCGCCGGAGAGCGCCTTCTGCAGCATGGGCGCGCTGATTGCGGCGTCCGTGGTCAGGAAAACCAGCATGGTGGCCATGTTGGGGTGGATCATGCCGCTGCCCTTGGCGATGCCGCCCAGATGGCAGATCTTTCCGTCCAGTTCAAACTCCACCGCGACTTCTTTCTTCTTCGTATCGGTGGTCATGATGGCGCTGCAGGCCTCCCCGCTTCCCTCCGGAGACAGGTTTGCCACCAGAGGCGGAATGCCCGAGGCGATGGGGGCGATGGGAAGCGGTTGTCCGATGACGCCGGTGGATGCCACGACCACGTCGTTCGCCGCGATGGAGAGCGCATCGGCCAGAAGGCTGCTCATGGTCTCGGCGATCTCGATGCCGTCGGCATTGCAGGTGTTGGCATTGCCGCTGTTGCAGATGACCGCCTGGGCTTTGCCGTCGGCGATGTGGCTTTTTGTCACGGTCAGGGGAGCGCCCTTGACAAGATTCGTGGTATAGACGGCTGCGGCATTCGCCTTCACATCGCTCACGATGAGGGCAAGATCCTTCTTGTTCGGATTTTTCCGGATCCCGCAGTAAACGCCGGCGGCCTGAAAGCCTTTTGCGGCACAGACGCCGCCGCTGACCGGTTTGATCGATGAAACAGGATTGTTCATGGTTATTTCTCCTTCAAAGGGGTTCAGTTTCGCTCTGTTATACTGCAAGTCCGGTGGTTTCGTCAAGTCCCAGAAGAATGTTCATGTTCTGGATGGCCGCACCGGAGGCGCCTTTGCCCAGGTTGTCAAAGGTGGAGATCAGAAGGATCCGCTCGTCGTTGCCGGCCACCGTGATCACCATGTCGTCGCGCCCGGAGAGGGCGTTTCCGGCGATCAGACCTTCGGTATATTCCTTATAGTGGACAATCTTGCTGTGGTAGCAGGCCTGATAGAGCTGCTTCACGTCCTCGACGCTTCCCTTCAGGTCCTTCCGGAACAGGGGCACCGTCACCGCCATGCCGCTGTAATAGTCCGCGACAATCGGGCAGAAGAACGGGGCCGTCGTGAGACCGGAGATCTTCACCATCTCCTTCAGGTGCTTGTGGCTCTGGCCCAGGGCATACTGCCGGGGCGAATCCATCGCTGCGTCTCTTCCCTCTGCCTCGTAGTCGGCGATCATGCTCTTTCCTCCGCCGGAATATCCGGTCACCGAGAAGCAGGTAAAAGCCGTATCCGGGGATACCAGGCCCTCATGCACCAGGGGCTCCACCAGGGAGATGAATCCGCTGGCGTGACAGCCGGGATTTCCGATCCGGCGGCTGACGGCGATCTTTTCCCGCAGGCCGTGGAGCTCGGGGAAGCCGTAGTCCCAGCCCGGCTCGGTGCGGTGGGCAGTAGAGGTGTCGATGACGGCGGTATCGCCGTGCACCAGGTCCGCCGCCTCAATCGCCGCCGCATCCGGCAGGCAGAGGAAAGCCACATCCGCGGCGTTCAGGATCTCTTCCCTGGCCGCCCTGTCCTTCCGCAGCTCCGGCGGCAGGCTCAGGATCTCCAGTTCCTTCCGATCGGCCAGGCGCTCATGAATCCGCAGGCCGGTGGTGCCGGCGCTGCCGTCTATAAAAACCTTTGTCATTGGTTCAGTTCCTTTCTGACAAACGCAATCTGCTTTTCCACGGAGGCCGCCGAAGTGCCGCCCTCGCTGATCCGTTTTTCCATGCAGGTCTTCAGGTCGATTGCCTCATAGAGGCTTTCGTCGAAGAGTTCGCTGTACGTCCGGTACGTCTCCAGCGGAAGCGTCTCCAGAACCTGTCCGCTCTCCATGCATGTCCGCACCAGCTGCCCGGAGATCTTATAGGCATTCCGGAAGGGCATCCCCTTCTTCACCAGCCAGTCGGCAAGATCGGTGGCGTTGATGAAGCCGCCCTGCGCCGCGCGCAGCATGTTTTCCCGGTTCACGGTCATGGTCGCGAGCATCGGAGTCATGATTTTCAGACACATCTTCACCGTGTCGCAGGCGTCAAAAACGCCCTCTTTGTCCTCCTGCATGTCCTTGTTATAAGCAAGGGGCAGGCCTTTCAGCGTGGTGAGCAGGCCCATCAGGTCCCCATAGACCCGCCCGGTCTTCCCGCGCACCAGCTCGGCCATGTCGGCGTTGCGCTTCTGCGGCATGATGGAAGAACCCGTGGTGTAGGCATCGGAGAAGGAGATAAAACGAAACTCCCAGCTGGCCCAGAGGATCAGCTCTTCAGAGAGCCGCGAGAGGTGCATCATGAGAATCGACAGTGCGCTCAGCAGCTCCAGGGCAAAATCCCGGTCCGAGACGCCGTCCATGCTATTGAGACAGATGCCGTCAAAGCCCAGCTTCTCCGCCTCCAGATACCGGTCGGTGTCGTAGGTGGTCCCCGCCAGGGCACAGCAGCCGATGGGAGAGATGTTGATTCTCTTTCTGCAGTCCTTCAGCCGGTCCAGATCACGCAGCAGCATCATCGCGTATGCCATCATATAATGGCCGAAGCTCACCGGCTGGGCTCGCTGTAGATGCGTATAGCCCGGCATGATGGTTTCGGTATGCTTCTCGGCGAGATCGGTGAGCACATGAAGAAAGCCGCGGATGAGAGCGGCGATTTCGTCGCTCTCATCTCTCAGATACATTCTCAGATCCAGCGCCACCTGGTCGTTCCGGCTGCGGGCCGTGTGGAGTTTTTTTCCGGTGTCTCCGATGCGCTCGGTCAGAACCTGTTCGACAAACATATGGATGTCTTCCGCACTTTCGTCGATCAGGAGCTTTCCGCTCTCCAGATCCTCCAGAATCCCGGTGAGGCCCTCGGTCAGAGCATCGCAGTCCGCCTCGGAGATGATCCCCTTTGCCGCGAGCATTGCCGCGTGAGCGATGCTCCCGGTGATATCCTGGCGGGCCATCCGGCTGTCAAAGCGAATGGACGAATTGAAGTCATCCGCCAGGCGGTCGGTCCTGCCGGCCGTGACGCCGGCCCACATCTTCGCCATGGCTTACTTTCCGTCGACGATGGCCTGCACCTTGATGGGCAGTCCGTAGAGGTTGATGAAGCCGGCGGCGTCCGCCTGGTTGTAATCGCTTTCACCGAAGGTGGCGATCTCTTCGCTGTAGAGGGATTTGTCGCTCCAGATGCCGGCCTTGATGATGTTGCCCTTGTAGAGTTTGAGCTTTACCTTGCCGGTGACGCGCTCCTGGGTCTTGTCCACGAAGGCGCTGAGCGCTTCGCGCAGCGGGGTGAACCACTGGCCGTTGTAGACCAGCTCGCCGAAGGTGATGGCGAGCTTCTGCTTTTCGTGCATGGTCAGCTTGTCGAGGCAGAGCGTCTCCAGCGCTTTGTGGGCCGCGTAGAGGATCGTGCCGCCCGGGGTCTCGTACACGCCGCGGCACTTCATGCCGACCAGGCGGTTCTCAACGATGTCGATCAGGCCGATGCCGTTCTTTCCGCCAAGATCGTTCAGCTTCAGGATGATCTCCTTGGCGCTCATCTTCTCGCCGTCCAGCGCCACCGGAACACCCTGCACGAAGTCCAGCGTCACATAGGTGGGTTCATCCGGCGCCTGCAGCGGAGAGACGCCCATCTCCAGGAAGCCTGGCTTCTCATACATCGGCTCGTTTCCGGTGTCTTCCAGATCCAGGCCCTCGTGGGACAGATGCCAGAGGTTCTTGTCCTTGGAGTAGTTGGTCTCGCGGTTGATCTTCAGGGGGACGTTATGCGCCTCGGCATAGTCGATCTCCTCGTCACGGGACTTGATGTTCCACTCACGCCAGGGTGCGATGATCGGCATGTTCGGCGCAAAGTGCTTGATGGCCAGCTCGAAACGAACCTGGTCGTTGCCCTTGCCCGTGCAGCCGTGGACGATGGCGTCCGCGCCTTCCTTCAGGGCGATCTCCACAAGGCCTTTGGCGATGCAGGGCCGGGCATGACTTGTGCCCAGCAGATAGTCCTCATAGACGGCGCCGGCCTTCATGCAGGGGATGATGTAGTCGTCCACATATTCGTCCGTCAGATCCAGAATATAGAGCTTGGAGGCGCCGGTCTTCGTCGCCTTCTCCTCCAGCCCCTCGAGCTCGTCCGCCTGGCCCACGTTGCCGGAAACGGCGATGACTTCACAGTTGTTGTAATTCTCCTTCAGCCAGGGGATAATGATGGAGGTGTCCAGACCGCCGGAATATGCAAGAACGACTTTTTTGATATCGGATTTATTCATAATATTAGCTCCTTATTGAATATTTATGCGGTGATTATAGGTCCCAATTCCAAAAAAGTCAAGTGCTCTTTTCATATTTATGCAGACTTGCAAACTGTGGATTTCTTCGCTGTCCGCTTCTTATGCAAATAGCACAATACCCGCCCGGCTCTCGCCGGGCGGGCAGGAAAAGAGTTCTGTATTTCTTCCGTTCCGATCCTGAATCAGCGGCCTGCAGCCAGAAAAATGTGGCCATCCTCACCGGAGAGCATGACAAGATACTCGTGCTCCCCTGCGCTGTCGCGCCAGCGCAGCATGGTATTCGGCAGGTCCCCCGGGAAGATCAGCGCCAGCTGCAGGGCGCAGTCGCTCAGCTCGTTACAGAAGAAGAGCTGCTGATCCACCGTGAAGCGGTCCGTGAAGGTCACCGCGCAGATCTCCACGTCCAGTGCCGTACCGCTGAACGTCAGCAGATATGCCTCTCCCCCGTCGCCGATCACCACCTGATCCACGATCTCGACGCCGGCGGCGGACACATCATCCATCGGCCGGATTGTCACGTCGGCCGTTTCGGAAATGACTGTCTCCTGCCATCGTGAGTTCACATCCGTCAGGAGCTGCCCCGGATCCTCCGCGGCATGCTCCGAGAGCAACAACTCTCCGGTCTTCGGGTCGAAGCAGCGCACTTCATACACGGTTCTCTTCGGTCCTATCCCGAGATCGGTGGCTGTACTGATGAGGAAAGCGCAAACCGCGTCATCCGCCCGGATCACGCTGACGAAGCGCTCGGCGCAGCATTCTTCCGGCACGGTGCCATACTCCCGGGCGATGGTGAAACTGTCTTCCGCCGCCTCCAGCATGGCGTTGTAGCCGTAGTTGTCAGGGGCCATCTCCCCGGTTCCCGTATACCAGACGTCCTGGCTGGCGGCCAGGTTTTCCATGATGGCGGCCGCGGCCTCCGGATACTGGCTTGATTCCATCCGGACATTGTCCCAGGCGTATTCCAGAATCCGGGTATTTCCCTCCGCGGGATCGAAGGCATCCTTTCTCGTGCGCTCGATGTGGAACAGGAGCCTGTCCTTTGTTTCCTCCGGTTCCGCCTGCACGAGTTCCGCGGACTGATCCTGGGTGATCGGAAACGCCTCCTGAGGCACGTCCGTCTCTTCGGCCGGAGCCTCCGTCGCCTGCGAAGCTGTGCTTCCCGCGGGCACTCCCCCGCAGCCGCTCAGCAGCAGGCAGCCGCTCAGCACCAGGGCAAGAGCTGTTTTTTTCTGAACAAACTTGCTTTTCAAGGGTTTACACTCCACTCTTTTTAACAGGATGAGTCAGGTTTCGAAGCTGAGCCGTGGTATATTTCCCCGCCTCCGGCGGGGAGGTATACAGGCAGAATGCTTCATGGATGAGTATATCATGCGCTCACTCGGAGCGCAAGGCGATGACGGGATCTTTCTTTGCCGCCACTCCCGAGGGAATCAGGCCCGCGATGAAGGTCAGCACCACACTGATCAGCACCAGAAGCACTGCTCCCGCCACCGGAAGGGACGAATTGATGGCCATAATCCCGGTGAGGTCATGGACGATGATGTTGATGGGGATATTCAGCAGGACCGTCACCAGAATGCCGATGAGCCCCGCCGCGAGACCGACGATGAAGGTCTCTGCGTTGAACACCCGGGAGATATCTCGCTTCGACGCCCCGATGGCGCGCAGAATACCGATCTCCCTCGTGCGCTCCAGCACGGAGATATAGGTGATGATGCCGATCATGATGGAGGAAACCACCAGCGAGATGCCGACGAAGGCGATCAGGACGTAGCTGATGGCATTGATGATCGTGGTGATGGAGCTCATCAGCAGCGCGACCATGTCGGTATAATGAATCTCGTCCTCCTCGGACACAGTCTCGTTGTAGGCCTCGATGGCCTCGGAGATGCTGTCCTTGTTCTCGAAGGTGGAGGCATAGAGATTGATGGCCGACGGACTGTCCAGATCCACATAGCCAAGTTTCTTCAGCGTTTCCTTCAGGGTCAGCTCGGCATAGACCGGGGGCATGGCGTTGTCATAGATCCAGAGATAATCTTCGTCGTTCAGGGACAGCAGTTCAAAATCCGCCGCAAGCTGGCGGTCGGAGAGCTGCTCATACAGGGAGCGCATTTGAGCCGCATATTCTGCTTTGACCTGCTCGGACATCATCTGCCGCACATAGTCGAACAACGTGTCGTCATCCAGATCCTCCAGCATGCTGCGGTACTCGGGATAATAGTCCAGAACGGTTTTTTCGATATCCGCCCGATCCATACCCGCGAGCTGCTCATCCAGCATGTCGTTCAGCGTCGTCTCATCCGGCTCGCACATGTAGGTGACGTAAAGCTCTGCAATCTCTTTCTCCGTCGCGCCGGCGATGTAATTCTTTGCGGCGTCCCGCTTCTTCGTCTTGCTGAGGGCTTCGTTCTCATCATCCAGGAAGGGCAGTCCCGAAAACACGTCCCTCTCTGGATCTGCCAGCTGCCGGCGGACCAGAGGCTTTGTCTCCGCCTCCGCCATGATGTGTTCCACCAGTGCGTGGGTGTAGCCGATGGCGCCGGTCATCATGCCGGACAGGGCATCCGCGTTCTGGCGGATGACGCCCACAAGCCGTACCTCCAGGCCGTCCCGATAGAGGGACTTCAGGCCGAGCTGCTCCGCCGTCAGGTCCACGGTCTCGCCGTCTTCGATGCGCCAGGTATCGGCCGGATAGATGTAGCGGAAGCTCTTGCTGCAGAGCTCCTCATAGCTCCAGCTCTCCTGCTTTTTCTCCACCGATTCCGCCGCGAGGAAGGCCTGCATGTCATCCGCCACGGTGGAATTGGACTTCAGCCCCAGGGCGTAGAGCACCAGGTCCGAGATCTCGTTGTTGTCGTCCACCACCAGCACGGCCTCGTCATAGCTCTCCGGCCAGTGGCCGTAGAGCAGATCATACTGGTCATAGAGCAGCGGGTTTACCAGCCCGTCATCCTCTCCCGGAAGCATCTCCTGCCAGACGTTGGCAATGGAATAGTACTGGCCGTAGGTAGAAAAGAAGCTGGAGTAGTTTCCGCCGTAAATGGTGCTCATGGTGTCTTGCAGAAGCTGAACTATGTCCGTCTTGACGATGTTTCCGTCCGGATCCTCGGCATAGAGATTCATGTCCAGGTCATAGCTGTACTGAACAGAGCTGATATAGTCCCGGATCCCGCCTGTGTCCGCGTCGAGAAAGGCCTTGAAGTCCCGCAGGTTGTTTGTCTCCTTCTCCGCCGAGACCATGGAATTCATCAGGTCATACATGATGGTGCTGGAATAGACCGCATCCCGGTCGTGCCGGTTCTGCACGTCGGCGGCCTGGATTCCCATGAGCGAGGTCATCATCCCGGTCATATCCACACTTTCGGCCTGGATGGTGATGGGATAGCTTGAAAGGGTGTCCTCCTGTACCTTGTCGATGTAGTTCTGGATGCCGTTGGACAGGGACATAATGAGCGCGATGCCGATGATGCCGATGCTCCCCGCGAAGGCGGTCAGGAGCGTCCTGGCTTTTTTCGTCATGAGGTTGTTGAGGGAGAGGGAGAGCGCCGTCACGAACCCCATGGAGGTGCGTTTCATCCGTCTGCCCTGCTGCGTGACACGCTCCTCATGATACGGATCGCTGTCATCCGTGATGCGTCCGTCCTTCAGACGGATGATGCGTCCGGCATACTGCTCGGCGAGCTCCGGGTTGTGGGTCACCATGATGATCAGCCTGTCTTTGGAGATCTCCTTCAGCAGCTCCATAATCTGGACAGAGGTCTCGGTGTCCAGCGCGCCCGTCGGTTCGTCCGCCAGCAGGATATCCGGGTTGTTCACCAGGGCGCGGGCGATGGCGACGCGCTGCATCTGGCCGCCGGACATCTGGTTCGGCTTCTTCTGAAGCTGATCCCCGAGCCCGACTTTGCGCAGGGCTTCCTCCGCCCGGCGGCGGCGCTCGGAATGCGGGACGCCCGAGATCGTCAGCGCCAGCTCCACATTCGCCAAAACCGTCTGGTGGGGGATCAGGTTATAGGACTGAAAGACAAATCCGATGGAGTGGTTGCGGTAGGCGTCCCAGTCGGCGTCCGTGAACTTTCTGGTGGAGCGTCCGTTGATGATCAGGTCTCCCGCGCTGAAGCGGTCCAGACCCCCGATGATGTTCAGCAGTGTCGTCTTACCGCAGCCCGAGTGGCCCAGGATCGCGACAAACTCACTCTCGCGGAATTCGAGATCGATTCCCTTGAGCGCATGCACCTTGGTGTCGGCGACCATATAGTCTTTTTTGATGTTCCTCAGCTGCAGCATGGCCTGTCCTCTTCTTCGGCGGCCGGCACATGGTCTCCGGCGCGTCTCACGGGCTCTTCTCTCCCGTTGATATTGCCATTATATCGTCTGCCGGCAGACCTGTTCAAGGGGATTTTATGAACAATACATCTGGGACGGGAATTGACAAATATCCGCTTTCATCGCATAATACAGAGCAGATTGGTTTTTCCGGCCGGAAAGGATAGCCTCCATGATCGAATTCACCGCTCAGATGCTGCGCAGAGTGCTGGCGCTGCTTGCTCTGACCGGGGCGCTGACGCAGAACGCCCCGGCGGATCTCGACGCTGTGAGAAGCAGTCAGTTTCCCTGGTATGCGTCCCTGACGCAGGCAGAGGCGCGATTTGACGATAGCATGTACCTTGCCTCGAACGCGGTCATCTTTCTGGAGCAGCATGACGAAACCGATGGAGCGCTCCCCTGTCCCTATGTTCTCGCGGATCTCTATATTCCCGATGTGCACAGTCTCCGCGCCTGGTACGCGGACGACCCGTCGATCTCCGGGAACGAGCCTTCCGAGATTCGGGACGCGGTCAGGGCCGTGAACGCCGCCTTCGCGGTGAACGGGGATTTCTACACCAAGCAGGGCGTCACAGCCATCCGCAACGGCACCATTCTCAACAGCTGCGTCAGCGGCTATGACCTCTGCGTGCTCTATGAAGACGGCAGCATGCGCTGCTTCCGCGGCTGGGAGCTGAGCAACCAGGACGAGGTCAACGAGGCGCTTCGCGGTGCATGGCAGGCCTGGTCCTTCGGGCCGATCCTGCTGAATGAGGACGGCAGCACCGTCACGGACTTCTCCGACCGTACAATTGAATATCTAACGCGGGATCACCCCCGCACGGCCATCGGCTACTACGCGCCGGGGCACTACTGTCTGCTGAGCGTCTCCGGGTATCAGAGCGGTTTTCCCGGCGTGTCGCTGGAGGAGCTCTCCGCGTTCTTTGCTTCGCTGGGCTGCCGGTCTGCCTATAATCTGGACGGAGGGTCTTCGACCCATGTCTGGTATCACGACCGCGAGCTCGGCTTTCCCAGTCAGCCGGTGCGCCTCGCCGACCTGATCTATCTGGAAGACCTGTCTTCCGCGGGGTGAGCCGATGAAGAACCGTACGCTGTTTTATCTGCTCTTCTTCCAGGTGATTGCGCTGATCCTGCTCTTCCCCTATACGCCGAAGGGAGAAGAGTTCATGGCGAACTACTTCCCGTCCGTCAACTTACGGGAGGAGGAACTGATTCCGCCGCCGACCCCCGCGCCGACACCGGCGCCCTCTCCCACACCCGCCCCGGTCCCGCTCACGGCGTTCTATACGGGGATCGGAGAAGAACTTCCGGGCTATTATGATCTGGTGTCGCTCCGCACGGAGGGCGGCGAGTTTTCCGACGAGCTGCTCACCCGGCTGCGGCAGCTGGGCATGCCGATGATTCTGGAGCTGCGGGAAGACGGGAGCGGCGTCCTCGGGATCTTTGACCAGGCAATCGCACTGACGCTGGACACCGAGAAAATGCTGGCATTCTCCGAAGGGAAAACGCTGCCTTTCTTCTACCTGGACGGGCGGCTGCGCATCCAGGACGGAATGCAGTTCATGATTTTTGAGCGAAGGTTCTGATCATTATACAGAGGAGGCCAGACATGGCAAAGAACTCATCCGGATCTCAAAAAACACTCCTGCGCAAACTCTACGATCTGGGCAGCCGTCTGGAGATTGCGGCGGAGCGGACCATCGTCCGTCTGCTCCGCAGGCTGCACAGATAATTCCCGGACATCCGTTTTCTCACAGACGCAAAGAGGCGGGGACTGCCTTTCCGGCAGCCTCCGCCTCTTTGCGTGATTCTCTTGCATTATTCTCTGCCGAACCAGGCCTCGGCGTCCTGATGCAGCTGAACGAGGGAATCGGCATTCACATAGATCATATGGCCGGACGGGTAATAGGTGAAGGACAGGTTGTCCTGGAGTGCGTCATTGATGAATACATGATTATACACCCACTCTGCCGCATAGAACGGGGTCGCGGCATCATAGTAGCCGCACAGCACCCAGACCTTCAGGAAGGGATTTTTGGACATGGCCTCATAGATCGTGTTCAAGATACGCTTCCCTTTGCACGCCCTTCTCATTTATGTATCGAATCAACTTATCCGTGTTCTCGTATATTTTCCGAAGCCTTTGCTGATCAGAATATTTCATGCAACAAGCACCCGCTCCCTCATGATTGTATCAAAAATAGTCGCTGCCTTTGCCATAGTCAGATTCTGTATTCATACATCAGCTTATCGTATACTCTGTCACCGACCGTGATGGCATGCTTCTCCGTGCCGAGGAACTGCATTCCCGCCTTCTCAAGCACCTTACGGGATCCGATGTTTTCTGCGGCACACCATGCCGTTACACAGGAAATCCCCTCATTTTCCGTCAGGTACTCCAGCACTTTTTTCAGCGCCTCGGTCGCGAGGCCTCGGCCCTGCCAGCCCGGCACAACACTGAAGCCAATCTCGATCTGATCGTCTTTATCATCATAGGCTCCGATCGTTCCGACGATCACATCATCAATATCCATGATCCATGAATAGGTATGATCATCTTCATAGCTGTCGATAAACCCGCGCACGGTTTCCCGCGCCATTTCCAAGGTCGCGTAAGGATTCCAGCCGGAGTACGCATACATCGCCGGATCTGTCCCAAGATACTGATACAGCGAATCGGCATCGTCCGGGCGGTATCTGCGCAAGGTCATGCGCTCCGTCCATAATTCCGCGGTTCCATGCACTTCGATTTCCTCGATGGAAACGATCTGCGAATGGTAAATCAGGCAATCTTCAATGAAAATGCCGTCTTCCTCACCGCCGTATTCACACTCCAGGAAACTGCCGTTTCCATATTCCGCCATGCCCGCGTAAGTTTCTCCCCATTTGTCCGTGATGCGAACATGCTTTCCATCGTATTTTGCCAAATCCATAGCAAGCTCCATTCAGCGCAATATACTCAAGCCTCAAGGCCACAGCGGCAACACTCTATTCATAGACTCAATCCTCGGCTGCTTCTCTGTAAGAGGAGGCTCCGGCGAAATCATACTCGACAACATTGGAGTGAAGAACCTGTGGCGCCTGGTATTCCGCATTGTCTGTCCAGAGTTCACACTGGGCTAAGACCGTCTGAACTGCGTCATCCATGCCTTCCGGCGGATATTTATAACGCTTCAAAAGCTTTTTGACCATCATGCGCATCTTTGCCCTGGCGTCGTCGCGCTTTTCCCAGTCTATGGTCCGATTTTTGCGGAGGGTATCCGTCAGTTCACGTGTCATCGCGACCAGTTCATCGTTCTGATAGAAATCTCTGATTGCCTCCGGGCGAGTCAGTGCATCATAAAACGCCTGCTCCTCTTCTGTCAGCCCCAGATCATCTCCCTGCTTCTTTGCCGCCTGGATCTGGGCAGCAAGCTGCAGCAGTTCCTGGATCACCTGCTCATTGTCTATCATGCCGTTGATGTAGCTGTTCATGACCCGGGTCAGGATCGCACTGAATTCTTCAGATTTGACCAGGTTGCTTTTCCTATACAACGACACCTGTTCCATCAGCAGCTTCTTGAGCATCTCAACGACAATGTTTTTCTCTTTCATTTTGGAGATTTCTTCCAGAAGCTTTGGGTCAAAGATGGAAAATTCTTCTTTCACATCGGAGAAGAGATTGATGACGCCCTCACTCTTAACCGCCTGTTTCAGGAGTTCATTGATTCGTTCGTTGATCTCCGCCAAAGACAGCCGATGATGCCCGCCCTGACTCATCAGGCGAAGAATCAGCACCCGGCATGCCTCGAAGAAAGCCGCCTCCAATCGCTCATCATCACCAGCCAGCGCCGAACAGAGCGACAGCGCCTGACGCAGCAGATAAGCTTCCTTAACATAGGTTTTCCATGCATCACCCATACCGAGGATATAGTTCACGGCACCGCTGATCGCCTTGGAGCGCGCGAGGTCAGAGTCTCCGCTGAAATCTGAATAATCAAAGCCATGCAGCATATCACGGCAGACTTCTATCTTCTCCCGGAACTTTCCATAGGCGACCTTCGCGACATCCATTTCGCCGAAGTTATTCTGGTCGCGAGAGGTATAATCCTTCATCGCCTGCTTCAATGCGGCGGCAATGCCGATATAGTCTACAACCAGACCGCCTTCCTTGTCCTGGAACACACGGTTGACCCGAGCGATGGCCTGCATCAGATTATGGCCGATCATTGGTTTGAATACATACATGGTTGCAAGAGACGGCACATCAAAGCCGGTCAGCCACATATCAACAACAATCGCAATCTTCAGTGGACTGTCATTGTCCTTGAACTTAACCGCAAGCTCTTCCTTGTGCGCCTTGTTGCCGACGATCTCATGCCACTCCTCCGGGTCCTTGTTGGAGCCGGTCATAACAACCGCCACTTTCTCCGTCCAATTCGGACGCAGCTCCAGAATCCGTTTATAGATTTTCATGGCAATCGGTCTGGAATAGGCAACGATCATCGCCTTGCCGGTCAGAAGATTTTCACGATAATTCTCATAATGATCCAGAATATCACAGACCAGGGAGTTAATGGTCTTGTCATCGCCTAATATCGTCTCCATCTGTGCCAGGCGTTTCTTGCTGGCCTCGATAACCTCCTCGTCGGCCTCCTCCGACATGAGCTCATATTCTTCATCGATTCTCTTCAGCACTTCAGGGTCAAGACGGAGCTTGATGACGCGGCTTTCATAGTATACCGGACGCGTCGCACCATCGGCCACGGCCTGGGTCATGTCGTATATATCAATATAATCGCCAAAGACTTCCCGTGTGCTCCGGTCCTTCAGAGAGATGGGAGTTCCTGTAAACCCGATATAGGTAGCCTTTGGGAGGCTGTTGCGAATGATGCGGGCAATGCCCTGGATAATCTTCGCGACCTTTTCCCCGGCGGAGTTCGTGACCATCTTAATTTTTTCCGTCAGGCCGTACTGCCCCCGGTGAGCCTCATCCGCCATGACAACAATGTTCCGGCGCTCTGAAAGGGCCTCATCCGAGACCTCAAACTTCTGCATGGTAGTGAAGAAAATGCCGTTGGCCTGCCGATTCTCCAAAAGCAGGCGAAGATGCTGGCGGCTCTCAGCCTGCACCGGTGTCTGACGCAGGAAATCCCTGCATTTGGCAAACTGACTGAAAAGCTGGTTATCCAGATCGTTCCGGTCAGTGATGACCACAATGGTCGGACTCTCCAACTCTTCCTGCAAGAGGTGTGCATAAAACACCATCGACAGGGATTTTCCCGAACCCTGAGTGTGCCAGAACACACCGCCGCGTCCGTCTCCATCGGCTCCGGAGGCTCTGACCGTCGAGGCCACCGCTTTGCGGACGGCAAAATACTGATGATAGCCGGCTAGAATCTTGAATGTTCTGGTGCCTTCGTTGCTGAAGCAGATGAAGTTTTTCAGGATATCCAGAAAGCGATCCTGCTCGAAGATTCCTTCAAAGAACGTGTCAAACTGGGCATAAGCCGTGTTTTCATAGCTGCCGTCCTTCGTTTTCCACTCCATGAATCGGTCTTCGCCGGAGGTAATTGTCCCCGCCTTGCTTGTTGCCTGGTCACTCATGACGCAGATGGCGTTATAGACGAACATGGAGGGAATCTCCAACATGTAATTGCGCAGCTGGAGATAGGCCTCACTGGCATCGGTTTCCTCCCGGGAGGGAGACTTCAGCTCAATGATCACCACAGGCAGGCCGTTGAGGAAGACGATCACATCCGGACGCTTGTTGCTATTTTCAATGAAGGTCCACTGGTTCGCAACGATAAAGGAGTTGTTCTCCTTATGTTTATAGTCCACCAGATAGACCAGTCCGGCCTTATGTTCAGAGCCGTCATAGTAGCTTATCTGAATCCCGTTCTGAAGATAATCCATGAAAACGGCATTTTTCTGCACCAGCTCGCCGTTTTCAAAGTTCCGAAGTTTATACAGTGCATCCTGGATCGCGGGTTCAGGCATAGCGGGATTCAGCCGACGGATAGAATCCTCAAGCTCTTCATCATAGAGGGGGCTTGTAAAATCGCGCTCGATATCCGGACCATACACATGTGTATAGCCCATATTCTCAAAGAGCTCTATGACGGAGTTTTCATAATCCGCCTCGGTATAAAGACCAGGCATAATAATTACCTCCTGAATGGAGATTATTCCGTAGAACAACAGCGGAAGTTCCGATGGCTATAACTCCCGCCGTTGGTGGGGCTTCAATGCTATTATGAAAATGAAACTCCTGTAAGCATTTCAATATCAGACTTCGTCCATTCCGGATTTTCCCAGTAAAAGAATTGGTCTTTCCTCTTTTTGAAAATACGGAATGGTGTCTCTGTATTGTCATAGATGTGCATAACATCGCATAGTTTTACCAATTCCGGGATCAGTTTCAGCGCGCGGTCATACCGTGTCCTGATTTTTTCCTCCGGCACATCATGGCCACCGATCTCCTTACGTGCCTTCACGCGAATTACATTGACAGTTGGATCTGCTGTCAGGACATAAATAACTCTTATGAAGTATCCTTTCTCTTTTGCCTTTTTTAGTAAAATGAGATTCCTTTCTGTGGACAAAACGGTTTCAAAGGTAAAATCCTGAACTGCCTCAACAGCTTCTTCCCTGAGCTGTTCTGCCCTTACCGCAGCCTCCAGGTCAGTACAATGACTTGCTTTCTTGATATCATCTGCATTAATGTAAATCCCGACCGTCTTCGCCATTCTGGTAATGGTAGACTTACCACTCCCATTTGGTCCGGCAAACACAATAACCTCCGGCTTACGTTTTCTCTCCAAATCAGGCATACTCTCTTCTCCCGTCCGGGTATTCCAGATAGGCCCGCTTCGTTGCCCGATCATACTTGGCGATCGGTAGCCCTTTTATTTTCCGTATTTCATTATCGATCCTGATGGATTCTTTAAAGCGAAAGGTCAGCTCTTCATCTGACACTCCGCAGGTAGAATCAAGTTCATTCTCATATTCCATGTTGGCTTCTCCTTTCTTTTCAAATAGCTTCCCCTGTTACTAACATCTGTGATAAACGAGAATTTAGTAGCTTAGATGTCCAAGTCGGAGACATCTAGCTTTCCAGATATCAGCTGGGGTAATAAAGAATCCCGCAGTTCAGCTAAATGGATATTCTCCTGTTGATTTTTGACTATAGCTTGTGTCATGGGTGTAATCAATTCATTGAATCTAGAAAGTGTGGTTTCGTCAGGTAAAGGTAGCTCCATGGCCTTGACCCTTTCTCGCGGTAATTCAGTCTGACCGGTGCTGCCTGTATGAAGAGATTCTATCTCCGCCTCATGTGTAAGTCCCCACAAGCCAATATAGTTACTAAGCTCTGCTGATTTTGGCCGTACAATGGTCACATGTGAATCAACAGTGAGGTTATTTGGAGAGAACCAAACTTGAGCAACACGTCCAAGAGTTCCCTCCCCGGTCGAATTTATCAAGAGATCTCCTTTTATAAGCCACTTTTCAGTGATTGCTTTTGGGAGATGTCGTCTGGCAGGCGTCAAATCAACGATGTGGTTACGGATACACTTCTGATTAATGACCAACTGGTTTGAATCATCGTTGTATTTTGGCGTAATACCTCTCACAACAAGACTGGTGAGCTCACCGATGGTTGTCTTTTGCCAAGGGGAAGATTTGTTTAGGGAGGAATGGCCACAGAACCAAGCTTTATAAATTGCCTCTGATTGCTGAAGTAAATTCTCGTTTATTGTGCTATTATTCTGTATTTTCCCTTCGATTGATGATAGCAAACAAACTATTTTTTCTTGTGTCTTAAAGTCAGGTACTGTAATTGGCATAGGGGCTAGCTCAGATGAAAAAGTAATCTGAGGAAACGTCCCCGAGCGCGTTTCCGCTAAGTGTTGAAGTTCCATTAGTACATGATTCGAGGACAGGAATGCAAATAAGAAACGGGGTAAAACTTTGTCTATCTTCGGCCTTAAAACCATTAATTTTGTAGAAGCTATATAACAGTCTGTTTCTTCAAAATCAACATAAGCGTATCGTTTATTAGCAGGTCGAATCTCCGAATAAAGGATGTCGTCTTTTCTGAATGTTTTTTTAAACTGACCTTTTAGGTTTTTATTTTCCACAGCCTGATGATTAAGTATTTTTCCTTCTAATACATCTGATGTGTTTACAAGGACAACCTCAGCATCATTGCGATGATAAGTATCTGAAATCGTATCGCACAAATCTCCAACCATCATTTCTTTCCATTCCGCCATTATCTCACCATCCTAACCTATATACTTCCTATGAGCTGTTTTTACATTGCTCTGTTTGACCATTGCATACTGCAAGGTCGTATCTATTCTCTGATGCCCCAGGAGTCGTTGAAGCTGTTCAATAGGCGTTCCTTTATCAATGGCCATCGTCGCAAGAGTCCGTCGGAACTTATGCGGATGCACTTTTGAAATATTCAATCGCTTACCCATTTCACGGAGTCGATGCTCAATACCGCCAATCTGTATCCGCTCGTGCGGAGCTCGTAGTGTAACGAAGAGCGCCGGATTGTCATCTGTCCGGCTGTCTAGATACTCCTGCAGATGCAGCTTCGCCCTGGCGTCAAAGTACACGATCCGCTCCTTGTCACCTTTACCGAACACTATGCACTCTCGCTCGGCAAAATTGATATCGGTTCGGTTCAGAAGTACCATTTCACCGACACGCATTCCTGTTGATGCCAGCATATCAATCATTGCCAGATCCCGCAGTTCCTCACAGTTATCGCGCATCTTCTCCAAATCCTCATCGGAGTAGGTTTCCTTGATACTGATTGCCGTTTTCACTTTATGGATGCGGCGTACAGGGCTCTTGATGATATAGTCCTCATCCTCAAGCCAGGAAAAGAAACTGGAGAGAATGCGACGGATATTGTCAATGGTCACTCGACTTGATTGGTTCTTGTTCTGATACTCGGTAAGATAAGTCCGCAAATCTTCAGTAAGAATATGCCGTACATTCTTGCCTAGAGCTGATGCCATTGCACCAATCGTGGTCTGGTAATAATGCAGTGTCTTTTCCGAGCATCCTTCGATCCGCTTGGCGGCTATGAACATATTTATGAGGTCATTGTTATCGTCCTTCTTCGACTTAATCTCTTTACTGGTCACTTCGTAATGGAAGAGCGTTTGCTCCATCACTTGTTTCAGCTGCTTCAGCTGAGAATTATCGAGAACTGGCAGCATGAGCTGCATGATCTCTGTAATCAATTCGTTTTTCATTGTCGTTTCTCCTTCGTTTTGTTATTCCAGAGAACGACATCAACGGCAGTTCCGTTGGTGGTACTCCCGCCGTTGGTGGGAGTTTATAAACGAGAATTTAGAGCAGCAAGCTCTGGCGCTTTTCTGTCATTATTTTATGGACTATGAACCTTATGGCGGCTCTGCGCCTGCCGACTGGACTGAGGTTTCCTTAGATGATGTCTGCACGCGAATAACTGATGGATCACATTACAGCCCAGCCGATGCTCCAGATGCTCCATACCCCATGTATTCAGTTAAGGACATGGAAACCTATGGTTTCAATTCTTCTTCCTGCAAGCATATTACAGCAGAAGAGTTCCTTAAAATGCAGAAAAACGATTGTGTTCCACGACTTAATGACATCTTGGTAGCTAAAGATGGCAGCTATCTTAAAGAGATCTTCATATGCTCAGAAGAAAAAGATGAAGCTATCCTGTCTTCAATTGCCATCTTTAGGCCAAACACAGAAATCATCATGCCCGAAATCCTTCTTTATCTTCTTAAGCAGCCTTCGATTAGGAAAGACGTCGGGGACAACTATGTATCTGGCTCTGCATTACCGAGAATAGTCCTCAAGGATTTCAAGAAGTACACCTTCTTACTTCCACCAATGGCAGAGCAGTTAAAGATTGGTTCTGTACTCCATGCCATAAGGATGCAAACGAAGGCAAATATCGATGAAATCCATAGCTTATCGACTCTTAGAGACACCCTTTTGCCTCGACTGATGTCAGGCGAGCTTGATGTATCCGATATCAACCTCTAAGCCGCTAAATTCTCGTTTATTGTTTTATTACATCTTATCTTTTCATCTATAGTCTCAAGAGCTGAAGCAATCTTTCTTTGTGACTTGATATCCGGTAATTCAATCTCTATCTTTCTGAATTCTGATTGTTTTATTCCGGTTACCGTCGTTCCAGTTTGTCGCTCCCGTAGTTTAGCCTGTCCTTTTGGAGAGCGTAAATAATAGTAAAGATACCCTGTATCCAGGACCTCTGGATTACCACGTAAGGTGAGGAGTCTTTGTGCTAAGGCTATATCGTCCCTATCCAGTCGAGCCGTAACCCCAAGTGGCGCTTCTGTAGTCATAAGTACATCTCCAACTCTGGGAAAGCCTCGTACCATATAGCGCTTATACTCATCCTTGGAAATATAGTAACATTGTGAATAGTCGATATAGCCATCGCGTACAGATTTTGCACTGAGTGTCATAATGCCATTATCTGACTTTTGAGGAGTTTTTCCCCTGTAATCAATAAGAGATTCCAGCGCATCTTCCATTTTAAATGACTTATATCTCATACCCAATCGCCCCCAGCTTCTTCCGGATCTCCGCTTCCAGCTCATGGGACTTGGCAAACAGATCAGACAGTTCTGATGTCAGACGTGTCATTTTCTCCTCGAACGGCTCGCCATCGTCTTCCTGTTCCTCAATCCCGACATAGCGACCCGGCGTCAGGATAAAGTCCTGCTTCTCGATATCCTGTAATGTGGCAACAGCGCAGAATCCCTTCTCATCTTCCAGAGTTCCATTCTGATATGCTTCCACGGTTCCGGCGATCTTCGCTATATCTTCATCTGAGAGCTCCCGATGGATTCGGTCAATCATGGTTCCCATCTTTCGGGCGTCGATGAAGACGGTCTTACCCTTATTCTTCTTGTTCCGGCTGATAAACCAGAGGGTAACCGGAATCGTCACGCTGTAGAAAAGATTCGTGGGCATGGCGACAATGGCTTCCACCAGATCCGCCTGAATAATCTTCTTACGGATCTCCCCTTCTCCGCTCGACTGGGTGGACAATGCACCGTTGGCCAGAACCAGTCCGATCTTACCATTGGGGGCAAGATGATAGATCATATGCTGGATCCAGGCATAGTTGGCATTTCCGGCTGGCGGAACACCATACTTCCAGCGTGCATCGCCCTGCAGCTCTTCCTGATGCCAAGGATGATAATTGAACGGAGGATTCGCCAGCACGAAATCAGCTTTCAAATTTGGATGCAGGTCATTGGTGAAGGTATCGGCGTGATACTTTCCAAAGTCTGCGTTCATGCCGCGGATGGCCATATTGATTTTCGCCATTTTCCAAGTATCCGGGTTTGCCTCCTGACCGTAGATGGAAAGAGATCCCCGCCTGCCGCCATGGGCCTGCAGGAACTTGGCGCTCTGCACAAACATTCCGCCGGAACCGCAGCAGGGGTCATAGATCCGGCAGTTCTCAAAAGGCTTCAGAACTTCCACCAGCGTCCGCACGACGCAACCGGGCGTATAGAATTCACCGCCTCCCTTGCCTTCTTTTGCCGCAAACTGGGCAATACAGTATTCATAGGTACGCCCCAGGAGATCCTGATCATCCTCGGATCCGTCCATATGCAGATTGTTCGTGAAGAGGTCTACCACCTCTCCAAGAATCTTTTTATCCAGATCCGGACTGGCATATACCTTCGGCAGGACTCCCTTAAGCGCTTTATTGTCTTCCTCAATGGCACGCATGGCGTCATCCAGGACCTTGCCGATTTCAGGGGTGTGGGTGTACTGGGCGATATACTTCCAGCGGGCAGTCTCAGGGACAAAAAAGATGTTGTCCTCCATATAGGCGTCATGGTCATCCTCGAAGCCATCGCCCTCCGCGACCAGCTGATTGTAGCGTTTTTCAAAGGCCGCAGAGATATAACGCAGAAAAATCAGTCCGACAATAATTTGGCGGTATTCCGCAGCCGGAATGGAACCCCATAATACGCAAGCTGCGTCCCAAAGCTGTTTTTCAAATCCGAGGTTCGCTTGTGTCTCTTTCGCCATCGTCGTTTACTCCTTTGTCTGCTCCACAGCTATAATGTATAAATTCCCCAATTTAAGATTATATTGTACCAAATCGCTGACGCGATGGCAATCAGCCAGCAACTGATTCCGAAAAAATAAAAGTGTAGCAAATTTTGCTTGCTATGGTGTATTGTTAAGTTCCCCAACCAAACAAACCCAAGCAGCCAACTTGCTACATGAAT